>CAZBRE010000048.1:0-27612 GCA_964494065.1 uncultured Alphaproteobacteria bacterium | reverse complement strand
ATGGACGAGCTTCGCGAGAACTACACGATGGTCATCGTCACCCACTCGATGCAGCAAGCCGCGCGGGTCTCGCAGCGCACGGCCTTCTTCCATCTGGGCGAGGTGGTCGAAGTTGACGAGACATCTCAGATATTCACCAACCCGACCGACGAGCGAACCCAAGGATACATAACGGGACGCTTTGGCTAGGCCCGGTTGACCCGAATGTCCTCAGAGCGGATAGGACCATGAACAACGAACATATCGTGAAGTCCTACGATTCGGACCTCGGCCAGCTAAACGATCTGATCGCACGGATGGGCGGTCTGGCCGAGAAGCAGCTTGCCTGTGCCGTCCAGTCCGTTTTCAAGCGCGACACCGAGCTTGCGACCAAGACGGTCGAAGGCGATACGCGTATTGACGATCTGGAGCATGAGATCGATGCGCTGGCCGTACAAATGCTGGCGCTCCGCCAGCCCATGGCGGACGATCTGCGCGAAGTTATTACCGCGCTCAAGATCTCAAGCGACTTGGAGCGCGTCGGCGACTACGCGGCGAACATCGCCAAGCGCGTCGGCGTCCTTTCGCAGGTGCCGCTGGTCAAGCCCGCTCACGTCATCCCGCGCATGGGCACGCTCGTCCAGGCGCAGATCAGGCGCGTGCTCGATGCCTATGCGCAACGCGACGCCGACAAGGCTGTCGAGGTTCGCAACGCCGACGAAGAAATCGACGAGATGTACACCAGCCTCTTTCGGGAGTTGCTGACCTATATGATGGAAGATCCGCGGGATATTTCGGCGTGCACCCATCTTTTGTTCGTCGCGAAAAACATCGAACGCATCGGTGATCACGCGACGAACATCGCGGAGTACATATACTTTCTGGTTCACGGCACGCCGCTGGTAAACGAACGCCCGAAGGGTGACACCAGCGTGACGGTCGTGTCCAAGCCGGGTAAGTCTGCAAGGAAAGAGAACGGCGCATGAGTGCTACGGCCAAGCCACTAATTCTCGTGGTGGAAGACGAGGCGCCGCTGGTTAGCGTGCTGCGCTACAATCTTGAAAGCGCCGGGTTCGAGGTGGCCGAGGCGATGGACGGCGAGGAAGCGCTGATGGCGGTCGAAGAGCGCAAACCCGACCTCATCGTCCTCGATTGGATGCTGCCCCTCGTTTCGGGCCTCGAGGTCTGCCGCCGCATACGGCGCAAGCCCGAGACCAAAAACGTCCCGATCATCATGTTGACGGCGCGTGTTGAGGAGCAGGATCGTGTGCGCGGCCTCGACACCGGCGCCGACGATTACATCACCAAGCCCTTCTCGCCTTTCGAGCTCGTGGCGCGGGTCCGGGCGGTGCTGCGGCGCTCCCGGCCGTCGCTTTCGGCCGAGCTCTTGGAGTTCGCCGATGTGACGATGGACCTGGCCTCGCACCGGGTAAAGCGGGGCAAACGCTCGGTCCATCTGGGCCCCACCGAATTTCGGCTGTTGCGATATCTGATGGAGCGGCCCATGCGCGTGCTTTCGCGCGAACAGCTGCTAGACGCGGTCTGGGGCCGCGATGTCTACGTCGAGTCGCGTACGGTCGACGTGCATATCCGGCGGCTGCGGCAAGCCCTCAATGCCGGCAACGCGCCGGATTTGATCCGCACCGTCCGCGCGGCCGGCTACGCCCTCGACGATCAGGTGTGACGTCTGGCGGCCGCTCTGTGCGGCTAGAACAGCCCTTCGACCTCGCCCGTTTCCCCGATATGAATGCTGTTGGCTGCCGGTACGCGGGGTAGTCCCGGCATGGTCATCATATCGCCACAGATCACCACAAGAAATTCCGCCCCGTTTGAGATGCGGATCTCGCGGATTGGCACAACGTGGTTCGAAGGCGCGCCCTTGAGGTTGGGATCGGTGGAGAAGCTGTATTGGGTCTTGGCCATGCAGACCGGATAGCTGCCGAAGCCCTGTTCCTGGAACTGAGTAAACTGATCGCGCACCCGCTTGTCGGCGATGATGTCGTCAGCGCCATAGATCGAACGGGCGACCGTTCGGGCTTTCTCCCAAAGGCTCATACCGTCGTCGTAGAGCGGCCGGAATTGTGATCGGCCCGCATCGGCCACCGAGGCGACCGCCTCGGCGAGCCCCTCGGTGCCGGCGCCGCCGTCGGCCCAGTGGGTGCACTCATGGGCATCGACGCCGAGCCCGGCGCAGAAATCGCGCACGGCGGCAATTTCGGCATCGGTATCGGAGGTGAAGCGGTTGACCGCGACCAGCGCCGGCACGCCGAACTGGCCGACATTCCGGATGTGCCGGCCGAGGTTCTCCAGCCCCGCCTTCACCGCATCGACATTTTCCGCGCCCAGCGCGTCGCGCGTCACGCCGCCATGCATCTTGAGCGCGCGGATGGTGGCGACGATCACCGCCGCGTCAGGCTTCAAGCCGGCTTTCCGGCATTTGATGTCGAAGAACTTCTCCGCCCCCAGATCGGCACCGAAGCCCGCCTCGGTAATCACGTAGTCGGCGAGCTTCAGGGCCGTTTTGGTGGCGATCACCGAATTGCAGCCGTGGGCGATATTGGCGAAGGGCCCGCCATGGATGATGGCCGGATTATTTTCAAGCGTCTGCACGAGATTGGGGTTGAGGGCGTCCTTCAAGAGCACCGACATGGCGCCATCGGCATCGAGATCGCGGGCATAGATCGGCTCACGGTCGCGGGTATAGCCGACGACGACCTTGCCCAAGCGGGCCTGCAGATCCTCGAGGTCGGTGGCCAGGCAGAAGATCGCCATGACCTCGGAGGCCACGGTGATGTCGAAACCCGATTGCCGCGGGAAGCCGTTCGCCACACCGCCCAGCGACAGAACGACATCGCGCAGCGCGCGGTCGTTCATATCGACGACCCGGCGCCAAACGATACGGCGCGCATCGAGCGCCTTGTCATTGCCCCAATGGATGTGATTGTCGATCAGCGCCGAGAGCAGGTTGTGCGCGGCGCCGATCGCGTGGAAATCGCCGGTGAAGTGGAGGTTGATGTCCTCCATCGGCACGACCTGGGCATAGCCGCCGCCGGCCGCCCCGCCCTTGATGCCGAAGCAGGGCCCCAGGCTCGGCTCGCGCAGGCAGACCATGGTCTTCTTGCCGATCCGGTTGAGCCCATCGCCGAGACCGACCGTGGTCGTGGTCTTGCCCTCGCCCGCCGGCGTCGGCGTCATCGCCGTGACGAGGACCAGCTTGCCGTCGGGACGGTCCGCCAAGCCGGCGCGGAATTCACCACCGATCTTCGCCTTGAAGCGCCCATAGGGCTCCAGCGCCTCTTCCGGGATACCGAGCGCCGCGCCGATATCCCAGATCGGCTTCATCGTCGCAGCGCGAGCGATCTCGATATCGCTCTTCACGTCTTTGCCTGGCTTTCCCGCCATTTAGAGGTCTCCCCGGATTTGATTTGACGCCCCCGAACTGTGGTTTCTCATACCTGCGTGGGCCGACATGACATAGCAAATTCGCGACGCGAAATGCCCCTTTCGCGGCACTTATACTGAGATTTCGTGATTAGTTGACCCGAACGAAACGCCGCTGCCGCAGTCACGCGATCAACCGAGCCTCGAGGCGTTCCAAAAGGGCGTAGAGGTGCTCCAAGTCGGCCGGCCCAAGCAGATCGGCAATCTCGCGATATTGCCGCTCCGAATGAGGGCCCACCTCGGCGATCAGCGCTTCGCCGAGATCGGTAATCGAGATTTCTGAAACCCGCTGGTCCTCGGCATTGGTATGCCTGGCGATGAGGCCGCGCGCCAAGAGGTCCCGCAGGATCCGGGTCAAGCTCGGCCGCAGAAGGCAGCATATTTCGGCCAGCCCGCCCGCATCGATAGGCCCCGTCGCGGCCAGGGCCCGCAAGACCCGCCATTGCTGCTCGGTCACGCCGTGCGCCCGCAGGACCGGCCGGAACCGGTCCATCACCGCTTCGCGCGCACGCAAGAGCGACATCGGCAGCGACCGGTCGAACTCCCGCATCGGCGCGCCGTCGGTTACCGTAACGCCATGCATTGACCGTTTCATCGGATCTCATCCACGACCTGGTTGGAGAGGACGCCAATCCCCTGCCCTTCGACCTCAACCACGTCACCTGGCTTCAGCCAGATCGGCGGATCGAACCGGGCGCCCGCCCCCGTGGGCGTGCCGGTCGAGATCACATCCCCCGGCTTGAGCGCGGTATAGGTCGAGACGTAGGAAACCAGATAGGCGAAGGGAAAGAGCAGGCTCGCGGTGGTGTCGTCCTGGCGCACCTCGCCGTTGACTCGTGTGGTCACGCGCAGATCGTCATAGCCGTCGAACTCGTCCGCGGTGACAATCCAAGGACCCACCCCACCGGAACGCTCGAAATTCTTGCCCTGCGTCACATTGAACTTGCCGTGGCGCAGCCAGTCGCGGATCGTCCCTTCGTTCAGGCAGGTAAGCCCGCCGATATGCGCTTCGGCCTCGCTCTCGGAGACACGCCGCCCGCCCTTACCAATGACGATCGCGATTTCGCCCTCATAGTCCAGCTGCTCGGATTCGGGCGGCCGCACGATGTCGTCCTTGTGGGCGACCAGCGAGCCCGGCGCCCGCATAAAGATGCTCGGAAACTTGGGCAGATCCGTTCCGTCCCGATATTCGGCGTTGCGGTCCGAATAGTTCACGCCGATGCAGATCGTCTTTTCGGGATAGACGATCGGCCGCAAATAGCGGATCTCGTCGAGGCTGAAATCACGATCGGCCCCCTTGGCCGCAGCCGCGGCGTCACCCAGACGATTGGCCGTAAACAACGCGTGCAGGTCGGCAACGTCCGGCAGGCGCGGCGCAAGGTCGATCACGCCGTCGCCCTCGACGACGCCGAACGACGCACGTCCGTTCGCTTCAAAACTTAGCAACCGCATCGCCGCTTCCCCTTGCTCTCACCGACCCCGCCAGACCGGGCCTGTTCTTGACTCTCCGCCGGCCCTTTGTGATATTTAACATGTTAATTTAATTCGCTTTTTGCGTCAAATCCGCTAGGAATTGACGTAATCGAAAGTGGGTTGATTTCCGGTGCGCGAATGATGCGGAAGACGTCAGGACGCGCGGCGGTGTGGGGAACGCGAATCGTTCGGGAGGCGCAGGATGCCGCATTTCCTCGTTGAGTATTCGAGCAACCTTGAGGATGCGCTGGATTTGCCGGCGCTGTTCGAGAAGCTCCATACGGTTGCCGGGAAGAGCGGTGTTTTTCCGCTGGCCGGCATGCGCAGCCGCGGCTTGCCGCGCGAACAGTTCCGCCTCGCCGACGGCCACCCCGACAACGGCTTCGTCCACGTGAATTTCCGCATCGGCGCGGGCCGCGATCCGGCAACCCTGCGCCGCGAGGGCGAGGCGATCTTCGCGATGCTGACCGAACACGTAGACGCGCTGTTCAAGGAACGGCCGCTGGCGCTCTCCTTCGAGATCTCCGAGATCCATCCGGATTTCAATTTCAAGAAGGGCAATATCCGCGACTATTTGAAAGCGCGCGCCGAGAAGGAGCCCGCCGCATGACCGAGATGCTCGACGATCACGTAAAGAAGTCGGAAGCCTATCTCAGTCGCTTCCGTAACGAGGTTTTGGGTCACTTCATCAGCGGGGCTCCGGATGCCGGACGATCGGGTGCGACCTTCGAGAACCGGACGCCGATCGACAATTCCAAGATCTGCGACGTCGTGCGCGGCAATGCCGAAGATATCGACACGGCGGCCAAAGCTGCGGCGGCGGCCTTCGACGATTGGAAGACCGCCTCGGGCAAGGCGCGCAAAGAGCTGTTGCACAAGATCGCCGATCTGATCGTCGCACGGGCCGAAGAGATCGCGTTGGTGGAAAGCATCGATACCGGCCAGCCGATCCGGTTCATGAGCAGCGCAGCGCAGCGCTCTGCGGTCAACTACCGCTTCTACGCCGACCGCGCGCCCGATGCCGCCGACGGCCTGTCCCTGCCGGCCGACGAGCACATGAACTATACGATCCGCCAGCCGCTCGGCCCCGTCGGCGTGATCACCCCCTGGAACACGCCCTTCATGCTCTCGACCTGGAAGATCGCGCCGGCGCTCGCGGCCGGCTGCACGGTCGTCCACAAGCCGGCCGAGTGGAGCCCGCTCACCGCTATGCTATTGGCCGAGATCATGCACGAGGCCGGCCTGCCGGACGGCGTCGCGAACCTCGTCAACGGTATCGGCGAGGAGGCCGGCAAGGCACTCACCGAGCATCCCGACATCAAGGCCGTCGCCTTCGTCGGCGAGTCGCAGACGGGCAGCCACATCATGGCCCAGGGCGCGCCGACCCTGAAACGCGTCCATTTCGAGCTCGGCGGCAAGAACCCGGTGATCGTCTTCGACGACGCCGATCTCGACCGCGCCCTCGATGCGGCGATCTTCATGATCTACAGCCTGAACGGCGAGCGCTGCACCTCTTCGAGCCGGCTCCTGGTCCAGCGCTCGGTCCATGACGAATTCATCGAAAAGCTTGCCGCGCGCGTGGCCAAGATCAAGGTCGGCCATCCGCTCGACCCCTCGACCGAGATCGGCCCGCTCATCCATCCGACGCATTTCGAGAAGGTTATGAGCTATATGGAGGTCGCCAGGTCGGACGGGGCCGAGATCGCCGCCGGCGGCGGCCGCTCGGCCTATTCGTCGACCGGCAACTTTGTCGACGCCACCCTGTTCGCCAAGGCCGATGCCGGCATGCGCATCGCCCAGGAAGAGATCTTCGGGCCGGTGCTGACCGCGATCCCCTTCGAGGACGAGGCCGACGCCATCCGCATCGCCAACGACATCAAATACGGGCTCACCGGCTATATCTGGACCAAGGATGTCGGCCGCGCGCACCGGGTCGCACACGCGCTCGAGGCCGGCATGATCTGGGTAAACTCCCAGAATGTCCGCCATCTCCCCTCACCCTTCGGCGGCTCCAAAGCAAGCGGCATCGGACGCGACGGCGGCGATTACAGCTTTGATTTCTACATGGAGACCAAAAACATCTGTATCGCCATGGGGGAGCATCGTATTCCGAAGCTGGGCGCGGCATGACGGAGCGGACGGGAGTTGACGTTAGGGATTCAGCGATATGGGCAAGATAGGTCTCGCCGCGAAGATCACGCATGTGCCGTCGATCTGGATGTCCGAGATGTACGAAAAGCACAGGGGCATCCGCGACAACGCGATCCAGGGCCTCGTCGAGCTCGGCCGGCGCGGCCGCGAGCGCGGGGTGGACGCCTACGTCGTAATCGACTGCCACTGGATCACCAATCAAGGCTTCCACATCAACGCCTCGCCAAGTTTCGAGGGCGAGTTTACCAGCGGCGAACTTCCCCATTTTATCAAAGATTTACACTACGCCTTTGAGGGTGATCCTAAACTCGCCAATCTGATTGCCGACGCGGTCCGCGATGCCGGTTTCCGGTCGCTCGCCCATGACGACCGCAATATCGCCGTCGAGTACGGTACGCTGATCCCGATGCGCCACATGAACGGCGACGCCGCCGCGCGCGTCATCCCGGTCGCCGCCAATCAGTTCGCCAGCATCGATGAAGGCCGGCGCATGGGCGAAGCCATGCGTAAGGCCATCGAGGCCAGCGACCGCACGGTCGGTCTGCTTGCAAGCGGATCGATGTCGCACGCCTTCTGGCCCAATGCGGTCTCCGAAGCCGGCATCAACGACATCAACGGCGAGTTCAACCGCCAGGTCGATCTCCGGGTGCTCGAACTTTGGGAAAAGGGCGAGGTCAAATCGTTTCTCGCGATGCTGCCCGACTACGCCAAGCACTGCTATGGCGAGTGCGCCATGATCGACACGGCCATGCTGTTCGGTGCGCTCGGCTGGGAGGCTTACGAAGGCACGGGCGAGGTGATCGGCGAGTATTTCGGCAGCAGCGGGACCGGACAGGTTAACGTCGACTTCGAGCTGGCCTGAGCAAAGGCCGCCAATTGGGGGGGAACAGTCAATGGCGCAACGATCCACACCGCCGTTCCGGGCCGAGCATGTCGGCAGCCTGCTGCGCCCCGAGGCGCTCTCCGACGCGCGCGCCAAGGGCAAGCGCGGCGAGCTGTCCGCCGATGCCGTACGCGCGGCCGAGGATACGGCGATCCGTGACGCCGTTGCACTCCAGCAGGAATTGGGGTTTCAGGCCGTCACCGACGGTGAGTTCCGGCGCGACTACTGGCATCTCGATTTCCTCTCCGCCTTCGACGGCGCGGAGCTTTGGGAGGCCCGCCGCATGCAGGGCTTCTCCAACGACGAGCAGCCGCCCGTCGTCAAGATCACCGGCAAGGTGAGCCGCGGCGCGCCGATCTTCGTCGATCACTTCAAGTTCCTGAAGTCGGTCGCAACGGCCATGCCCAAGATCACCATCCCCGGACCCGCGCTCATCCATTTGCGCCCCGGCAATGAAGCCATCGAGCCAACCGCCTATGCGGACCCGGAAGACTTCTGGGCGGACTTCACGGCAGGCTATCGGGAGGAGATCGCCGATCTCGCGGCGACCGGCTGCGAATACCTCCAGATCGACGATGTCAGCTTCGCCTATCTTTGCGACAAGACCATGCGCGAGATGGTGCGGAGCCGGGGCGACGATCCCGACGAGACGGCCGCGCTCTACGTCCGGCTCATGAACGAGGTCGTCAAGGACCGCCCCGACGGCATGGCGATCGCAACCCATATGTGCCGCGGCAACTTCAAGAGCGCCTGGGTTGCCGAAGGCGGCTACGAGCCCGTCGCCGAGGCGGTGCTGGGCGGTCTGAACGTCGATGCCTTCTTCATGGAATATGACAGCGACCGTGCCGGCGGTTTCGAGCCGCTGCGCTTCGTGCCGGACGACAAGTTCGTCGTCCTGGGGCTGGTCACCAGCAAGACCCCGGAGCTGGAAAGCAAGGACGCGCTGAAGCGCCGCATCGAGGAAGCCGCCAAATATGTGGATCTCGACCGGCTCTGCCTCAGCCCGCAATGCGGCTTCTCCAGTACCCATCACGGCAATGCGGTGACACCCGACGACCAGCGGAAGAAGCTTGCCTTGGTCCAGGAAACGGCGGCTGAGATCTGGAATTGATCAATTATTCGAGAGCATTAGCCAGACTGCACCACTCTCGGCGACGATTTCCGCGTCAGGCAGCCCGGCTGCTAGAGTCAGCCCCTGCTCGAACAGATTGTGCGTTCAGCGAGTATCGACTATGAACTATGGTACCCGTGGTTGAATATACGGTTGCGCGCATTGAGGGCAACCATGAAGAAATCGGTCGAAGACATACTGAACGCGCTGAGCGGCCCGCAGGACGTCGCATCACTCAGCGGCATTCTCGACAAGAGCGCCGAGTACCTCGGGTTTCAGCACTATGCCTATGCCACTCTGCGGATGCCGCAGGGCCTCGATCGTCCATTCGTCATCACGAACTATCCCGACGGCTGGCACCGGCATTACTCGGATCATTCCTACGTCGACATCGACCCCGTCATGGCAGGCGCAACGCACGGCGTGCGCCCGCTGAAATGGGGCAAGGGCCTTGCCAATCCAACATATCCCGACAGAAGCCAGCGCATTTTCGACGAGGCGTCGGAGTTCAAAATTCATAATGGGATTACCGTCCCCGTTCACGTTCAGATGACCCAGATGGCCACCTTTACGCTGGCTTCCGACCTTAAGACCCGAGAGTTCCTGCGGCGCTGGGACGCCTATCGGCACGAGCTACATCTGCTGGCCCTGCATTTTCACGAAGCGGTCGTAGATAACGTCCTCAATGATCTGGTGCCGCCGGATATCAGCCTGTCTCCGCGCGAGAAGGAATGCCTGTTGTGGACCGCGCGCGGCAAGACCGCATGGGAGATCTCCGAAATCGTCTCGATCGCGGAATCGACTGTCGTCTTCCATCTCAAGAACGCCATGCAAAAGCTCGGCGTCTACACCAAGTATCACGCCGTCGTAAAAGCCATCATGTCGGGCCTGATCATCCCCTAGCGGCCAATCGACGCTGACCGGCGCCGGTCCGTCGGGGCGCTGCGTCAAGAAATCAAAGCAAAATCAAACCATTAGATGCCCCCCATTTTTGGGGGGATGCGGTTTGCATATCCACGCGCTCCAATAGGACGGGGTCAATACCGCTGGAGCGAGAACAATGATCGACATAGTCACGGCGGCCTCTGTGGGTCTGAAGAGCAAGGCCCTGGAGGATATGCATCGATTGCGTCACCGCGTGTTCAAAGAACGGCTGCGGTGGGACGTGCGCTCAAAGAACGGCATGGAGCGCGACGAGTACGACGATTTGGATGCGATCTATCTACTGGCCTACGACGACACCGAAACGCTGCGCGGCACCTGGCGGCTGCTGCCGACGACCGGGCCTTACATGCTGCGGGATGTGTTCTCCGATCTCATGGAGGACCAAACCATGCCAAGCGACCGGGCGGTCTGGGAGGTCAGCCGCTTTGCCGCCGAGCCCGACAGCGTCGAGTCGGAGGATATGGGGCTCGCATCGCTCAACCGCACCTGCAACGAGCTGTTCTGCGGCATCGCCGAGTTTGGCCTTGCCAACGGCATCTCCGAGATCGTCTCAGCCTATGACATTCGGATCGCCCGGCTGCTGAAGCGCATCGACTGCTTGCCGTTCTGGCAGGGGCGACCGCGCCGCATCGGCAACACGATCGCCGTCGCCGGGCGGTTTGAAATCAGCTGGGAAGCCCTGGCGAAAGTGCGGCGCGTTGGCGGTTTCCACGGCTCCGTCGTACGCACCGTCGTGCCGATCAGCATTCCCGACGCCGCCTAATCCACAACCAAGCAAGGAGCCACCATGACCAAAATGCATGCCAGACACGAAGCCGACCCAGGGCTGGGCCGGCCCATCAACATGAACGTCGCCGAAGCCGGCGCCATCCTGGAATGCCTGGAATACCTGCAGGGCGAAGCCTTGAAGAACGGCTACCGGATGGCCGCCCACCTGATCGGTGCGGCATCGGAAGACATGAAAGACCGGATCTGGCGGATTCAGCACAAGCAGATACCGAGCTGACATCGCCAACCGTCGCAACCCAAACCGCTTCGACCCGAAGCGAGACAAGGGGCAAGCGAGCCATGACCGTAATCACAAAGCCACCCGAAACGCCGTCACGACCTGCGCCCGGTCCCGTGGGCCGGCGCCTCGTCGGCGTCCTGCCGGACGTGAAGCGTGATCCGATCCACTACTTGATGAAGATCGCGCAGGACTATGGCGATGTCGTCTGCCTGCCGGTCGGCCCGACCAAGGTCTACATGCTGACCAGCCCGCGCTATGTCGGCCACGTCCTCCAGCACAATCACAAGAACTACCGGAAGAGCGACTTCTACAAGAAGGTGCAGCCGGTCTTGGGATTGGGCATGATCACCAGTGACGGTGACCTTTGGCGCTCGCAACGCCAGCTCACACAGCCGGCTTTTCGGCGCGAGCGGATCATGGCGCTCGGCGAGATCATGTTGGAACGGACCAACGAAGCCGTATCGCGTTGGCAAGGGCCGGCCAGCCGGCATGAGCAGATCGATATCTCATTCGAGATGATGCAGCTTTCGCTCGAGATCATCGTACGCGCCATCTTCTCGCGCGATATCGGCTCGGATGCGGACACCATCGTGGACTGCGTGACCACGATGCTGGCCGAGGCCGAGCGGCGCGTATGGTCGCTCTATGATCTGCCGCTGGCGATCCCGACGCCCAACAATCGCCGGGTCTCGGCGGCGCTCAAGACGTTGAATGCGATCATCCTGCGGCTGATCGCCGAACGCCGGTCCGAAACCGAAGAGCAGAATGACCTGCTGTCGTTCCTGCTGGCAGCGCGAACCGACGACGGCCAACCCTGGAGCGACCAGCAGTTGCTGGACCAGGTCAAGACACTGATCGTTGCCGGCCACGAGACGTCGGGCTCGGCGCTGTCGTCGACCTGGTATCTGCTGTCCAAGCACCCGCACATTCGCGAAAGGCTGGAGCGCGAGGTCGCCCAGGTGGTAGGCGATCGGGCGGTTGCCGTCGCCGATCTGCCCAAGCTCATCTACACCACGATGGTCATCCAGGAAGCCATGCGAATCTATCCGCCGGCCTGGACGATCTCACGCGCCGCGATCGAGGATGACGTGGTCGGCGGCTATAAGATTCCGGCCGGTGCGACCGTGATGCTGAGCCCCTTCCTGGTGCACCGGAATCCCAAGTTCTGGCCAAATCCGGAGGGCTTCGATCCCGACCGCTTCGATCCGGACAACAAGGACGCCATCGCCGATTTCTCCTATCTGCCCTTCGGCGGCGGCGCCCGGAAGTGCATTGCCGAACATTTCGCGATGATGGAGATGGTGCTGGCCGTGGCGACGATCGCGCAGCGATATCGCCTGGATCTGGTGCCCGGCCGGCGCATCGAGCCGATGCCGATGATCTCGATGCGGCTGGGTCCGTCGGTGCCGATGACGCTGGAGCAGCGCTCGCACCGCGATGTTCGGACGGATTCGAGCGTACGCGCCGCCTGACGAAACTGGAGCATCGCTGCAACGCGCATAGGTGCCAGTACAAAGGAATGTATTCATAGGGCGGATATCGATGGCTAAAGTATAGGCACCTTTTTGTGGTCAGAAGCAGGCCTGCTCATGGTGCCGCCCTCGGATCTGCCGTTCGCCATCGGCGACATTACGCCGGAATGGCTGACTGGCGCCTTGAACGACGCAGGCGTCCTCGCCGGCACCAAAGTCGTGTCGTACCGGTACGAAGCGGTCCCCGGCGGCTCGGGGCTGTTCGGCACCGTCGAACGCCTGGTCCCGGAATACGACCGGCCCGACGATGCTGCGCCGCGGTCGATCATCGTCAAAATTCCGATTGCCGATGAGGGCCCGCGCTCCATCGGGATGGCCTTGCGCATCTATGAGCGCGAATTGCTGTTCTACCGCGATCTCGCCCATCGGGTGCCGCTGACCACACCAGGCTGCTATTCGGCAGCCATGGATCCGGAGAGCGGCCGGTTCGTCCTTCTCCTGGAAGACCTGTCCGGACGCCGGCTGGGCGATCAGGTTGCGGGCTGGTCGGTGGAGGATGCCGAAATCGCCGTCGCCCAGCTCGCCAAACTGCACAGCACCGCCTGGGACGAGCACGGCTTGGAGGGCTACGACTGGCTGCCCGCCGCCGATGCACCGGAGTTGGTCGGCTTGATCCAGGGCGGCTATCAGCAATGCTGGGCGCCGTTCACGGCCAATTTCGGCGATCATCTTCCGGCGCCGATCCTGACAGCGGGAGAGGCACTGGCGACAAAGTTGCCGGCCTTGTCGGACATGCTGGCCGCGGCGCCGCGAACGCTGGTTCACGGTGACTACCGCATGGACAACATGATCTTCGGCGTCGGCCCGCAGGACCCGCCCTTCTCCATCATCGATTGGCAGCTCGTGGCCCGGGCCCGTGGGGTTTTCGATTTCGCCTATTTCATGGCTCAGGGCGGCGACCCCGACCGGCGCAAGGCCAACGAGATGCGCCTGCTTGAGCGATACCATGCGCTTTTGATGGAGAACGGCGTTAACGGGTACGGCTTCGACGAATGCCTCCGCGACTACCGGGCCTCAATCCTTTACGGCCTCGTTTATATCGTGATCTCGGTAGGGTCGCTTGAGAATGCCGACGAGCGCATGCAACAGCTTTTCGGCGTGGCCCTGGAGCGCACGGTCCGCGCGATCATCGATCTGGACGCAACCGAAATGATGCCCGCCTGAGCGCGGTCAGCGGCCGCCTCTTTCCCGGCTATAGTTATTCTGCGGCAACCGTTATGCCTTCCTGCTCGCAGGTCGGCGCGACGTCAAGCGAGGTGGCGCGCTGCGCATCGCGAGGCCAGCGCAGATCGTCAAAGGCCTTGCCCCGGTGCATGGTGCATCGGTTGTCCCAGACCACAAGGTCGTTGGCGCGCCAGCGATGGGTGTAAACGAACCGCGGCTGGGTCGCGTGATCGATCAGCTCTGCCAGCAAGGGGATGGCCTCGTCATCCGGCATGCCGATGATCTCGCCGGCATGAGATGCGACATAGAGCGACTTGCGCCCATTGTGCGCATGGGTCCGCACCAGAACCTGCGGCACGCGGGGATAGCTGGCGTTCTCAGCCTCGGACATCTTGAAGCCGAGCTTGGCCCGCGACGTGGCGATCGAATGCATCGCCACCTTTCCCTCGATCCTGCGCTTCGTCGCCTCGGGCAGCGCATCGTAGGCGGCCCGCATATCGGCGAACTCGGTCTGGCCGCCGACCGGCGGGATCGCCCGCATGTAAAGCAGCGAGGCATTGGCCGGAACCGGCTTGAACGAGCTGTCGGTGTGCCAAAGGCGATTGCCGTGGCCGAACTCCCGCAGCCGGTGTTCGCGCGGCAGGATGTTGCCAGTGGCGTCGAGGTTGGAGACGTCGGCGATTTCGAGCGGGACCCGCATCTCCTTCTGATCGAGATCGGCCATCATCGACATGTCGATCGGACCGAACCGCCGGGCGAAGGCGACATGCTCGTCCTGGCTGATCCGCTGGTCGGGAAAGACCAACACGGAATAAGTGCGGTATGCCTCATCAATTGCCGCCCAATCGGCCTCGCTGAGCGGTTGCGACAGATCGACATCGCCAATCTCGGCGGCGAATTCCTCCGTTGCGGGCCAAACATCGACAGTCATCGCTCCCTCCTCAGGCGTGGCCGGGCGACACCCCCGAGTCTATGGGATGCGCAAACCTGCCGTCCAGCGCCATCTGACGGCCCGGGACCACGCCCTTCTCGCCACTACTCGCCACTACTCGCCACTACTCGCCATTGTAGACGGGCTTCCTCTTCTCGAAGAAGGCGTTGGCGCCCTCGTGATAATCGTGCGAATCGCGCAGCTTCTCGAAGGCGTGCCCCTCGAGCTCGAGCCCGACTTCCTGGCTCGTATCGTAGACGGTGTTCAGCACCCGCTTGACGGTGCGCAATGCCAACGGCGACTGGCCGGCAAGCCGCTTCGCATACGACTCGATCATCGCATCGAGCCCGGCTGAGTCCTCCGCCATATCGGTCAGAATGCCCCAGTCTAGCGCCTTTTCCGCCGGCACACGCTCGCCCAGATAGACCATCAGATTGGCCCGCGTGAGACCAACAAGATTGGCCAATCTATGGGTGCCGCCGCTGCCTGGCATCATGCCGATCGTCACCTCGGGCAGGCCCATCTTGGTTTCCTTGGTCGCCAGCCGGAAATCGCAGGCCAGCGCCAGTTCGAAGCCGACACCGAAGGCGTGCTTCTCCATGGCGGCGATCACCGGCTTGCCGCAGCGCTGGGGTGCTGCAATGTTCCAGGCCAGATGGGACATGCCGTCGCGCGGCACATCGAAGAAGCCACGCACATCACCGCCAGAGGTATAGACGCCGTTGGCGCCCCGCACCACGATCACGCGGACGTCCTGGTCCTTGGCGAACTCCTCGAAGATCGCGTTGATCTGCTCGCGCCCCTGGTAGGAGACGATATTGAGCGGCGGCCGGTCGAGGATGAGATTGCCGATCCCCTTGTCCGCATCGACCTCGACGCGCAGGCCATCGAGGGTTTCAAGCACGGCGGCCCGCCGCGCAGCATAGTCAGTCATCGTTGGTCCTTTCAGATGGTACTCTTGAAATCGGGAAGCAGTGTGTAGTCGCCGTCGCGCAGCTTGCGCCGCAGCAGCTTGCCGGACGCCGAGCGCGGGATCTCTTCGATAAAGGCATAGCCGCGCGGGCGCTTGAAATCGGCGAGCGCGCCGTTCTTGCATGCCGCGTCGAGGTCCGCGGGGGTGATGCCGGGCTTGCCGGGCTCGATGAAGGCGACGACCCGCTGGCCCATGCGGTCATCCGGCAGGCCGATCACGACGACGCCCGAGGCGAGGCCGGAGCGCAACAGCGTGTCCTCGACCTCGTCGGGGTGGATGTTCTCGCCGCCGGAGATGATCATGTCGTCGACGCGGCCGAGCACATAAAGTTCGCCATCTTCGTCGAACGCCCCCAGATCGCCGGTGAAATACCACCCGTCGCGGATAGCCTTCTCATCGGCGTCGGGACGTTTCCAGTAACCGTCGAACGCGTCGAGGGCCGCCATCGAGGCGACGATCTCACCCATCTCCCCCTGGGCGACCACCTCATCGCCACTGACGCGCCGGTCGGGATCGGCCGCGACCACTCGGATCTCCTGGTTGAATCCGGCCCGCCCGGCACATCCGGGCTTCCGGTCCTGATGCGAGCAGGTGGTGAAGCAATAGATCTCGCTCGAGCCATAGAAGTTGACGAAGGGGCCGCCCGGAAACCGCGCGACGCATTGCTCGACCAGCGAGGGCGCCATCGGCATTCCCGCATAGCCGGCGCGGATCACCGAGCCAAGCTCGCGTTTGTCGATGTCGGGCTGGGCCATCATGTCGTGGAACATCGTCGGCACCAGGAAGATGGAGCCGACCCGCTCGGCCTCGATCAGGTCAAGCACGCCGCCCGGTGAATAGGCCGGCATCAGGACCAGCTTGCCGTTCAGCATCGCCGACGTCAGCAGGACCCGCTGTCCCATCGTGTGGAAGAGCGGCATGACGCAGAGCTGCGAAAGCCCGTGGACGTATTGATTGACGGCGATCTGGTTCATCCCCGCGGCGAGCTCGGCGCGATGGCTGCGCGGCACGCCTTTGGGCCGGCCCGTCGTGCCCGACGTATAGAGCATCATGCAGGTCGCCGCTTCGTCTACATCGGAGGGACCGGCGACCGCCGGGCCGTCGCGCAGGCTCTCGAAGCGGGGTATATCCGCCGTCGCGTCGGCCGCTGCGATCATCCGCGATTCGGTGATGCCCGCCGTGGAGCAGGCCTCCAGCACGGCATCTTCGGCCGCACCGTCGAAGGCCACGAGCACGGCATCCGCATCCCGGAGGCAATAGCTGATCTCCTCGGCGGTGCCCCGCCAGCTGAGCGGGGTGTAGATCGCGCCCAGCATGAAGGAGGCCCAGGCGAGCGTCGCCATCTCGTACCGGTTCCGCATCACCACGGCGAAATGATCGCCCGCCTTAAGGCCGCGCGCGGCCAGCCCTCCGGCAACGGCCCGGATCTCGTCGTACCAGGCGCCATAGTCGCGGCGAACCCCGCCATCGACCACGGCGTCGGCGCCCGGACTGCGGGCCACGCTGCACTGAAGGGCCTGTCCTAAATTCATGGGCGCAAACATCGCCCGGCGGACCCCGGCGGGCAAGTGGCCAAGAATGCAAGGCTGCCTCCCGCCGAACGCCAAGGGGATTGCGGCAAAAGGCTCGAGCGATTAGACCGCTGAGTGCGGGCGGCAAGAGGCCCCCGATTGCCAGACCAACGGGCGCCAGGCATGTCGCAGAACCTCTATAACGCCCTCACCGGGGGCTTCCCGGCGGACCGCACCGCCACAGCGATTACCGTACCCGGCGGCCGGGATTACAGCTTCGCGGACCTCGAGGCCGGTGCCGGGCGGATCGCGGCCCTGCTCCAGACGCTCGGCGTCAAGTCCGGCGACCGGGTGATGGCTCAGGTGGAGAAATCGCCCGAGGCCGTCTTCCTCTATCTCGCCTGCCTGCGTGCCGGCGCGATCTATCTGCCGCTCAACACCGCCTATCAGGCGGCCGAGCTCGACTACTTCATCGGCGACGCGGAACCCTCCGTGATCGTCTGCGAGCCGGCACGGGCCGAAGCCATCGGTTCTCTGGCGGCAAAACATGGGCGCGCCGAGGTGCTCACCCTGGGCACGGACGGCGACGGCAGCCTGATGGACCGCTCCGCGGGACTCGATCCATCGGACGAGGTCACCCCGGTCGGCGCCGACGACATCGCAGCCATCTGCTACACCTCGGGCACGACGGGGCGCTCCAAGGGCGCGATGCTGAGCCACGGCAACCTGGAGAGCAATGCGCGCACGCTCCACAAGCTCTGGGGCTTCGTTCCGGGCGACGTGCTGCTTCACGCGCTGCCCATCTTCCACGTCCACGGCCTGTTCGTCGCGCTTCACTGCGCCTTCCTCAACGGCAGCAAGGTGATCTTCCTGCCGCGCTTCGATGCGGACGAGATGGTGCGCCAGATGCCGAGCGCCACGGTGATGATGGGCGTGCCGACCTTCTATGTCCGCCTGCTGGCGCATCCGGGCTTCACCCGCGAGGCTTGCGCCAATATGCGCCTCTTCATCGCGGGCTCCGCCCCTTTACTCGCCGAGACTTTCGCCGAGTTCGAGGACCGTACCGGACACCGGGTCCTGGAGCGCTACGGTATGACCGAGGCCGGCATGGTGACCTCGAACCCCTATGTGGGCGAGCGCCAGCCGGGCAAGGTGGGCCAGGCGCTGCCGGGCGTCGAGGTTCGCGTCGCGGACGAGGATGGCAACATCCTGCCGCCCGGCGAGGTCGGGGTGCTCGAATACAAGGGGCCGAACGTCTTCAAGGGCTATTGGCGGATGCCGGAGAAGACGGCGGAGGAGTTCCGGCCCGACGGTTTCTTCATCTCAGGCGATCTCGCGACGCTCGATGAAGACGGCACCGTCACCATCGTCGGCCGGGCCAAGGACCTCATCATTTCCGGCGGCTTCAACGTCTATCCCAAGGAAGTCGAGGGTTTCATCGACGAGCTCGATGACGTCGGCGAGTCAGCCGTGGTTGGGCTCCCGCACCCCGATTTCGGCGAGGCCGTGACCGCGGTCGTTACCCGTGCCGGGCCCGCCGCCCACCCCGACGAAGCCCGTATCATCGGCACGCTCAAGGACCGCCTCGCGGCCTTCAAGGTGCCCAAACGCGTCTTCGTGGTCGATGAACTGCCGCGCAACGCCATGGGCAAGGTCCAGAAGGCGGAGCTCCGCGAGCGCTATGCAACCACGTTCGCCGCGCCCGCTCCAACCAAATAACCAAGAAAATAGATCATTGATCGTCGTAGCGGTCGTGGTGGCGCACCCAGGCCATCGACCAGGGCAATTCCGCCTCATCGCGTCCTTTCGGCGCCATGTCGAGGAAATTGTAGGTGCCGAGCAGCATGTCGAGGCCGCGGGCATAGGCCGAATAGGTGTGAAAGACGTCACCCGCCTCATCTCGCGCGAAAAAGCTGACGCCCGGCGCCTCCTCGCTCGGGAACTCGCTCTTTCGGTAGTTGTAGACGACCTCGCCCTTGGCCATCTCCTCTTCGGTGAACGAGACGTGGTAGTCGCGGTTGAAGTCGGTGCCATTCGACGACACCCATTTGAACGTCCAGCCCATGCGTTTCTGGAACGTCTCGATCTCGGCGAGCGGCGCCCGCGAGACGACGACCAGCGTGGCGTCGCGGTGGGCGAGATGCACGACCGCGCCGTCGAAATGATCTGCCAGGAACGAGCAGCTCGGGCAGCCCTGCTCCCAGCCGGGGCCAAGCATGAAGTGGTAGACGATGAGCTGGCCGCGCCCGTCGAACAGATCGGCGAGCGCTTCCTTTCCATCGGGGCCGTCGAAGACATAGTCCTTCTCGACCTTGACCCAGGGCAGTGCGCGGCGGGCGGCGCTGATTGCGTCACGCTGCTTGGTGAACTCCTTCTCCTTGGCCAGCAGCGCCTGGCGCGCAGCCAGCCATTCGTCGCGGGAGACCGTTGGATGCGTGGTCATGAGCGAACCTCGTTTCATGTCAGGGCAATTACTTAACCAATAAGTTAAATACATGAACCACCAGTTTTCGTCAAGTCAGCCCTGCGCATCATATGGAAAGGTTCGTCGCGCTCAGGAGACCGGCCGCCACTCCTTAAGACGCTGCTCGATCTCGCTGATTTGATCGGCATTGAGCCGGGCGCGCAGGGTTTCGAGGCGCGGTTTGGCCGCCGCGGGATAGAATCGGCTGGCCAGGCGGTACCAGAAATAGGCGGCCGCATCGTCGCGTTCGACGCCGGTCCCCAGCATGTAGCTGCCGGCCAAGGCGAGCTGGGCGTCGGGATTGCCTTTGATCGCTGCGATCTGGAAGCGGCGGGCCCCCTCCTCCCGGTTGGGCGGCACGCCCTGGCCGCGAAAGATCATGTAGGCGAGGTTTGCCTCAGCGAAGACATAGCCCCGCGCGGCGAGCGCCTGATAGATCGTGCGGGCTTCATCATAGCGCTTCAGCTTGTGAAGCGCGCGGGCATGGTTGAAGCGGGCACGGACGAGGTCCGGCTTCCGGCGCACCGCCTCGGCACAGACGGCAACTGCTTTTTCAGCTTCCATCTCACGGAACGTGACACCCGGGATGGCGCGGGGTTTGTGCGGATCGAAGGGGTGCGCGGCGTAGCGATCGCAGGCTTCCACCGGATCCTCGCCGAGCACGAGGTTGACGCCGAAGGCGATCACGCCGACCGCCACAAGCGTGCCCGCTACTCGGGCGAGACGTCCGCCCCGATGCCGCTTCGCTGGCACAATTAGCGGCTCATCGTGCCTGATCGGCCCCTCGGGAGCGTTTGGCGGCTCGCGCTCAACCGCCGCTTCCTGTGCGTCAGGGACACCGTCGGCAAGCAACGTGGCGCTCGGTGGGCCGGCATCGTCCGCCGCCGCCTCGGAGAAGGTGTTCGCGGCGGGTGTGGCGGGCGCCACCGTTTCGCCCCGCTTCCGCTTCTTGCGGCGCGGCGCCGGACCCACCGGCCGGTCGCGCGCGCGGTCCGGCGCGCGGAAGGCCGCACGCCAGGCCGCGACCGATTGCGGCCGGTCCTCGCCGAGGATCGCGAGCGACCAGTCGATCGCGTGCATCAGCGGTGCGCCGTACTCGCCCACCGCCGCGCGTTCCTCCACCGAAGCCAACGGATCGGGCTCCCGCCGCGCGAACGCGCCGACGCGCGCGGTCGATTCGACAGGGATCGTGCCAGTAACGGCGTGATAGAGCGTCGCCCCGAAGGCATAGATATCGGTCCAGGGGCCTTGCGGGCTTCCCGAATCGTATTGTTCCGGTGGCGCGTAGCCGACGGTGACGAGGCCGGTCATGTGCTGGCCTTTCTGCCCGACCGCCAACCGTGCGGCGCCGAAATCGAGCAACACCGGCGAGCCGTCGGCGCGGATATAGATATTGTCGGGCTTGATATCGCGGTGAAGAAACCCGGCCCGGTGCACGCGGTCGAGCCCGTCCAGCAACGGGAACAGGATCTCGTGGATCTCGTGCTCGGGCAGTGTGCCGGCATCCCGCAGGATGTCACCGAGGCTCGAGCCCTGCTCGTAGTCCATCACCATATAAGCGGTGCCGTTCGCCTCGAAGAAGCGCAGCACCGCGACAATGTTGGCATGGCGGAACGAGACCAGCGTCAACGCCTCGCCGCGAAACCGCTCGAGCCCCCAGTCGAAGGTCTCCTCGTCGTCGCGGTCGATCGGATGGACGGTGTTGTGGCGGGTATCGCGGACCGAGATATCGGCCGGCAGGTACTCCTTGATCGCGACCAGCCGGTCGAGCGAGATCTCCCGCGCCAGATAGGTGACGCCGAAGCCGCCCGTGCCGAGCGTCCCCTCGATCCGGTAGCCTTCGATCTCGTATCCGGGAGGCAGCGCGTGAAGCTGCTGGGTCATCAGGGGCGTGCCTGCGGTTCGTCGTCTCGCGGTCTGGTCATACTATCCCAAGACGGACAAGCAAGTCCCGGAAGGCGTGTTCGAATATCACCCGAGGTGGGCCCACCGGCTTGAGTCGACGGGCCGAATGCTGCACTTTCCCAAGCCAATTCTGGATGTACCGGGTGCAACCCCATGAAAATTCGCGCGGCCGTATTTCGCGAGGGCGGCGAGGCTCCCGCCATCGAGGACCTCGAGCTCACCGGCCCCGAGCCCGGCGAGGTTCTGGTGCGCATCGTCGCCACCGGTGTCTGCCATACGGATATCAAGGCGGCCGGCGAGAAGAGCCCGGTTCCGAGGCCAGTGGTCCTGGGACATGAGGGCGCGGGCGTCGTCGAGGCGGTGGGCGACGGGGTTACCAAGGTCGAAAAAGGCGACCATGTGGTGATGACCTTCGACAGCTGCGGCCATTGCCCGAGCTGCCTCGCCTCCAAGCCCTCCTATTGCCACACCCAGAACAGCTTCACCTGCACGCGCGAGGACGGCACTCACTACCTCCATGCCGGTGACGAGCCCGTCTACGGCGACTTCTTCAAGCAGTCGTCTTTCGCCACCTATGCCATCGGCACCCAGCGCAACGTGATCAAGGTCCCCAAAGACGCACCGCTGGAAATCCTGGGGCCGCTCGGCTGTGGCGTTCAGACCGGCGCCGGCGCCGCGCTCAACGATCTCAAGATCGCGCCGGGCGAAACTTTCGCCGTGTTGGGCGTGGGCACGCTGGGCCTCTCCGCGATCATGGCCGCACGCTTCGCCGGCGCGCGCCGCATCGTGGCGGTCGACCGGCACGCCCATCGGCTCGACCTCGCCGCCGAGCTCGGGGCCGACGAGACGATCGTTGCGGGCGACGACCCTGTCGCCGAGGCGATCATGGACTATTTGCCCGACGGTGCGGATTGCGTCCTCGACACGACCGGCGTGCTGAGCGTGATGCGCCAGGGGCTCGAGGTCCTGGCGCCGCGCGGCCGCTGCGGCTTCGTGACCAGCCCCTGGGACGGCAGCGAGCTGCCGATCAACGTCCAGCACCTGATGGTCGGCCGCACCATCCACGGCATCATCGAGGGCGGCTCTAACCCCGACAGCCTGATCCCGATGCTGGTCGATCTCAACGCCAGGGGCCGCTTTCCCTTCGACCGCCTGATCAAGTTCTATGAGCTGGAGGATATCGCAGCCGCGATCCACGACAGCGAGACGGGTCAGACGATCAAGCCCGTGCTGCGTATCGGCTGAGCCTCGGCCGGTCGGCTCGCGCCCGCGCACCGATGTGATCCGAACGTGCCAGGATAGCGGGCGATGAGCTCATCGAAATCCGGTCCCTATGTCGGCCGCCCGATCCCCCGGATCGAGGACGAGCGGCTCGTCTCCGGCGCGGGTCGCTATACCGACGACGTCGCGCTGCCGGGCCAGCTTCACGCGCATTTCGTGCGATCCCCGTATCCACACGCCGAGATCGGAGACATAGACCGGCGCGCGGCCACAAAGGCCGCCGGCGTCGTCGCGGTCCTGACGGCCGAGGACTACAAGGCCGACGGGCTGCGCGGTATCGCGCACCGCCCCAACCCCGCCGGCGCGGTCGATCACCGCGAGCGCGCTTTCGACCCCGACAATATTGTCGACTTGCCCCATTGGCCCCTCGCGTCAGACCGGGCGCGGCACCTCGGGGAGCCGGTTGCGGTGATCATCGCCGAGACAAAGACGCTGGCCATGGACGCTGCCGAGCTGTTGCAGGTCGACTACACGCCGCTGGATGCAATCGTGGCGATCGACGACGCCTTGGCAGCCGGGGCGCCCGTTTTATGGGACGATGCCCCGGGCAATCTTTGTGTCGACCAAACTTTTGGCGACCCTGATGAGGTGAGCCGCATCTTCGCGCACGCCTCCCATACCGTCCGCCTCACCTTCCAAAGCAGCCGGATCGTCAATTGCCAGATGGAGCCACGCTCGGCCATCGCGGCGCGCGATGAGGAGACGGGCGAGCTCAGCGTCATCGCCGGAAGCCAGGGCGTCATCCGCTACCGCGACGGCCTGCGCGAAGTCCTCGATCTGCCCGAAGACGGCATCCATGTGGTCTGCCTCGATGTCGGCGGTGGCTTCGGCCCCCGCTCGTTTCTTTATCCCGAGGTTGTGGTCGTCGCCTGGGCAGCGCGACGGTTGGGCTGGCCGGTGCGCTGGACCGCAGACCGCGCGGAAGCCTTTCTCGCCGACTATCAGGGCCGCGACATGCGGTTCGAGGCAGGTCTCGCCTTGGATGAGAACGGGCGGATCCTCGCCCTCGATATCGACATGGCCTTGAATGTGGGGGCCCATACGGTGGCGTTCGTGCCGCTCGCCAATGCCAGCCGCATCGTCACCACCGCCTATGACATCCCGGCGGTTGCCTTGCGGGCGCGCGGCGTCCTCAGCAATACCGTCCCGACCTCGCCTTACCGTGGCGCGGGACGCCCCGAGGCAACGTTTGCAATCGAACGCCTGATCGATTTAGCCGCCCAGCGGTTCGGCTTCGACCGGATCGAGCTGCGCCGCCGCAACCTGATCGCGAAGGAACGGCTGCCCTATCGCAATGCCATGGGGCTCACCTACGATTCGGGTGATTTCCTGGGAAACATGGAGCGTGCGCTCAGCTTGTCGGATTGGCCCGGCGCAGCGGATCGAAGCCGCGAGGCCCGGTCTCGCGGCAAGCTGTTGGGCATCGGCGTCGCCAACTATGTCGAGTCGCCCGTCGGTGATCCGCGCGAGCAGGTCACGCTATCGGTCCGATGCGACGGCTCGGTTGAGCTCATCACCGGCACCCAATCGACCGGACAAGGGCACGAGACGACCTTTGCCCAGGTCGCGGCCGATCAGCTTGGCGTTCCGCTCGAAGCCGTCCGGTTGCGCAGCGGTGATACACGCTTCGTGACCATGGGCGGCGGCACCCATTCGGACCGCTCGATGCGGATCGCCGGCACGCTGATCCTGGAGTCAGCGGAGAAGGTCATCGCGCAAGCGCGCGCGGCGTGCGCTCGGCATTGGGACGTGCCGCCCGACGCGATCCAGTTCGATGACGGTCTTCTGCGCGATCCCGGCACGAACCGGACGCTGTCGCTCTTGGAATTGGCGGAAGCCCTTGGGCCGGAGCAGGAGGACCAGCTCTCCGCCTCAAGCAGTTTCGTCGGCCGGATTGCAGCCCATCCCACCGGCTGCGCGGTTTGCGAGGTCGAAATCGATATCGAGACCGGCGCCCTTCGGATCACCCGCTATTCCACGGTCGACGATGTCGGGCGCGTCGTGAACCCACTGGTCGTCGATGGCCAGGTGCATGGCGGTATCGTCCAGGGCGTCGGCGAAACCTTGCTCGAGGGCGTCGCATATGATGATGAGACCGGCCAGGTTCTGACCGGCTCGTTCCTCGACTACGCCCTGCCCCGCGCGGAGGATGTACCTTCTTTCACCGTCGAGCTGCGCGAAGACCCCACCCCCGGCAATCCCCTCGCGATCAAGGGCGGCGGCGAGGCCGGCATCACGCCGGCATCGGCGGCCATCGTCAATGCGGTCGTCGATGCGCTCCGCGATCATCGCGTCGAGCACATCGAAACGCCGATCACCTCGGAACGGATCTGGCGCGCTTTGAGAACGGGTTAACCGCCGGCCGCGATCTCCGTGCTGGCGACGCTCCGGCGCAGCAGGAACTCCCGCGTCACAAGCACGACGGCCAGAGCCACGCCCGCAAGGTCGACCCAGCGGCCCTGCGGCATGGCGTTCGCCGGCACCAGCATGGCCAGGCCCGCCGCACCCGTCGCAATACGCGTCACGATATCCATCGGTCGGAACAAATATCCGGTAACCGCGGCGCATATCAGCCCGACCCCGGCAACCGCCGTGACCACCGCCAGCACGATCGACTGCACCGAGCCCTGCAACAAGAGCGAGGGCGAGAGAACGAACAGGACCGGCACGACATAGGCGATCCAGCCCAAACGCACGGCAGCGAACCCCGTCGCCACCGGGTTTGTCTTGGCAAGGCTCGCGGCCGTGAATGCGGCAATGGCGACCGGCGGGGTGATCATCGACATCATGCCGAAATACATGACGTAAAGATGGGCCGCCATCTTGTCGACGCCGGCCGCCTCGATCGACGGCGCCACCAGCGTGGCCAGCAGCACATAGACGCCGGCCGTCGGCATGCCCATGCCGAGAATGATGCAGATGATCGCAGAGAGCAGGAGCAGCAGGTAGAGATTGCCGCCGGCAAGATCGACCAGCACATTTGCGAGCGCGTGGCTGAAACCGGTCAGGTTGAGGATACCGATGATTATTCCGGCGGCGGCACAAATCATCAGGATATCGACCGAAGCCACCCCGGTACGCTTCAGCGCCTCATAGACGGCGCGGACCGGCATGCGCTTGCCGTCATATCCGAACAGCACGCCGGTTACGAAGATGGTGGCGGAGGCGTAGAGGGCAGCGGTCTCCGGCTGGACGTTGAGCCAGAAGAGCGATCCGATCAGCACCGCGAAAGCCAGCGGATAATGCCAGCCCATCTTCAGGACGCGCAGGACCCGCGGGATCAGCGACTCGTCGACCGCCTTGATCCCGTTCTTGGCGGCCACGAGATCCACCTGAATGAAGAGCGCCACATAGTAGAGAATCGCCGGCACCAGCGCCGCCAGGATCACCGTGCCGTAGGTCTCCTCCACGAAGGTCGCCAGCAGGAAGGCCGCCGCCCCCATGATCGGCGGCATCAGCTGGCCGCCCGTGGAGGCCACCGACTCGATCGCCGCGGCGAAACGGGCCGAGAAGCCGCCCTGGCGCATCAAAGGGATCGTGATGACGCCGGTGGAGACCACGTTGGACACCGCGCTGCCCGAGATCGAGCCGAAAAGGCCCGAGGCGACGACCGCGATCTTTGCCGAGCCGCCGCGGAACCGGCCCATCAGCGATACTGCCAAATCGGTGAAGAAGGTCGAGCCGCCCGAGCGCGAAAGCAGATTGCCGAAGAAGATGAAAGCGATGACGACCGTGCACGCCACCTTGGTGGGCAGGCCGAGCATGCTCTCGGTATCCCAGGCCACGTAATAGATCGCTTGATCGGCCGTCGTCGTCAGGGCCTGCAGCTTGGCCGGCATCAGGTCGGCAACCTGCGAGTAGGCCAGAAACACGATCACGATCGAAAAGAGCGCCCAGCCCGTGGTCCGTCTCAGCCCCTCCAGCACGACGACGACGAGCACGCTCGCCACGATCATACCGTCAAGCGGCCGCTCACTCGCCAGCTCCGAAAGCACCGTATGCTCGACGGCAACATATATCGCGGACGCGAAGCCCAGCACCGCTAGCACCCAATCGTACCAGGGCACACGGTCCTTGCGCATGCGCGGCAGGGCGCGGAACGTCAGGAATAAAACCGGCAGGGCAAGCGCCAGGATCGCGGCGAGGAACTGCTGGGTGGTAAACACCATTCCCAGGATGGATCGATATAGATCCGCCGCCCAGCCCAGCGAGCCGAGCGGAACAAGGGTTGCCAATGTCGCGACGATCCCGCGGGCAACGGGGTTTCCAAGGTTCGCCTTGTCGCCCGCGGTTTCGTCCGTATCAGAGGCAGACACGTGGGACTACTTCCACAGGCCCTTCTCTTTGTAGAATTTGATGGCGCCGGGGTGGTACTTGACCGGCCCCAGATCGGTCACCATGCGCTTCGGGCTGAACCCGGCCATCGGTCGGAAGGCCCCGATCATCGCCTTGCGGTTTGCGTGCATCGCCTTGGCGACCTTGTAGACCATGTCGTCCGAAACCTTGGCGCTGGTCAGCACGAGATAAGGATAGGCCATCACATAGGTCGGCTTCAGGATGCCGGCCATGCGCTTGCCCGGCTTCACTTTGAGCGCATAGGCCACGGGCACGAACTTCTTCAGCCGCGCCATCGCCGCCGGCGACGGATCGATCGGCAGGGCGCGGATGCCGCCCACCGTCGCGTCGACCTGCAGCACCTTGCCCGAGCCCACCGCAAAGAAGAAAACGTCAGACTTTCCGGCAGCGAAATCGTTTGCATTTCCGATGATGCCGGCGGCCTTGACGATCTTGACGTCCTTGTAGCTCATGCCGGCATTGGCGAGCTCGCCGTCCATCAGCACCTTGAGCGTGCGGGCAGC
>CAZBRE010000047.1:2057-27833 GCA_964494065.1 uncultured Alphaproteobacteria bacterium | reverse complement strand
CCGCCCTCCTGCGAGCAGAGGAAGCCGGTGACCGCCGCGATGTCCTCCGGCTCGCCGATGCGGCCGACCGGAACCTGGGCGGCGCGTGCCTCGATGCGCTTGGCGATCTCGGGGTCCTTGTACTCGCCGCGGATAGGGCCCGGCGAGACCGCATTCACCGTCACGCCGTTCGGCCCGAACTCCTTGGCGAGCGACTTGGTGAGCGCCCAGAGCCCGTGCTTGGCGACCGAGGCGGGCGTGTGGCCGGGATAGCCGGCGATCGCGTTCATGCCGGTGATGTTGACGATGCGGCCCCAGCCCGCCTCGACCATGCCCGGCAGGAAGGCGCGGCAGGTGTAGAAGGCCGAATGGAGATCGACGTCGAGGATGCGGTGCCAATCCGCCTCCGCCATCTCCAGGAAGGGCGTGGACGGCCGGATGGCCGCATTGTTGACGAGGACGTCGACGCTGCCGAACTGCGCGCGCGCGGCTTGCGTGATCTCGGCGATTGCCTTGCGATCGCCGATATCGCCCATCGCGACCAGCGCCTCGACGCCGTGGCCGCGGGCCGCCTCGGCAACGGCCTCGGCGCCGTCCCGGTCGGAGACGCCATTGACCACGACGTTCGCGCCGCGCGCCGCCAGATCGAGGACGATCGCGCGTCCGATGTTCTTGCCCGATCCCGAAACGAAGGCGGTCTTGCCTGTTAGGCCCGTCATCGCGGTTGCTCCTGTGCTGACATGCGTTTCGCGGCCTAGTGGCCGGTGAAGCGGGCCGGACGGCCCTCCTTGTGCGCGGCGACGCCCTCGTCCGCATCGGCCGTCCATTCGAAGGCGTGGCGGAGCGTGTCGGAAAGCGCGCGCGCGGCGGCGAAGCCGGGCTCGTGACGGAGCCGCGCGATGCGCTTGGCGCCGCGGAGGGCCAACGGCCCGTTCGCCGCCATCTGGCCCACGAGCTCGTCCACCGCCGACGAAAGTTGTTCCGAATGCACGACGCGCTCAACCAGGCCATAGCGCTCCATCTCGCCCGCGTCGATCTCGCGGCCGGTGGCGATGAGCTCGATGGCGCGGCCGTGGCCGACCACGCCGGGCAGGCGCACCGGCGCGCCGGCGCCGGGAAAGCCGCCCCAGATCGCCTCGGGCATGGCGAGCTTCACGTGATCGGCGGCGATGCGGATGTCGCAGGCGAGCGCGAGCTCGACCGCGCCGGCGCGGATGTCGCCGTTGATCACGGCGACGACGATCTGGGGCAGCGCTTCGACCGCATCGAAGGTCGCATTGGCCAGCGCCACGAGGTCGAGCACGCCCTCCTTGCCCATGGCGAGCTTGAGGTCGGGGTTGAGGAGGCCGGCGGAAAAATACTCCGTGCCCGTGCCGGTGATGACGACGACATGGACCTCGCGGTCGCGCGCGAGCTCGGCGGCGATGTCCTTCAGCGCCGCGAGCGCGTCGGGCAGCAGCATGTTCCGCTCGTCGGGACGGTCGATGAGGATGCGCGCGACGGCGCCCTCGCGCGAAATACTGATGCCGGTCGACATGGCGGTCCCTCCCTCGAATTCTTCTTGTATATGACGCATTGTGCGTTTCTGTGCGGCAAAGACCACGGCAATCTCATGGGGCGTTCTCGCGCATTGCCGCCTGCGGCTGCGGACGGCATCATCGCGGCGCGACTGATCGTTTCCTAATCACAATCGCTTCGGGAGGACCCAAATGAGCAAGCCCCACCATAACGAGGTCAGGCGCGACGACATCATGTCGGACGCCCTCTTCGCCCGCGTCGTCGACGGCAAGGCGATGTTCCCGCACGCGGTCTCGGTCTCCGGCGGGCGGCTCGTCTGCCTCTCGGGCCAGCTCGCCTGGGACAAGGATGGGAACACGGTGGGGCCGGGCGACATGCGCGCCCAATTCCGCCAGACCGGCGAGAACATCAAGGCGGCGCTCGAGGCCGCAGGCGCGAGCCTCGCCGATCTCGTGAAGACCAACACCTATGTCACCGACATGGAGGCGTTCTTCACCTGCGTCGACATCCGCGACGAGTATTTCGGGCCGGGCTGGCCGACCAGCACCACGGTCGAGGTCTCGCGCCTCGCCGATCCCGACGCGATGATCGAGATCGAGGCGATCGCGGTGGTCGCGGATTAGGGGGCGGCAATAGCATTCCCCTCCCCCCTTGAGGGAGAGGGCTAGGGAGGGGGGTGCGGCCAACGAGGGCACCCCCTTGTGGGGTGTCCGAGGCGGACGCCACGGTGAACATATATGCGGCCTATCGGCGGCGTACCTCTCACCCGATCATCAGCTGCGCGCCGTTGAGCTGATAGATCGTGCCGCTGGTGTAGCTCGCGCGTGGGTCGGCCAGGTGGCGGACGGCGTGGACGACCTCGTCCATCGTGGCGAGGCGGTGGAGCGGGATGGCGCGGTTGTACTTCTCCAGCTGCTTGCCGGCGAATTCACCGGCCATCGAGCCCTCGATGATCGAGGGGGCGATGGCGTTGCAGTAGATGTTCGAGCGCGCGCCGGCGAGCGCGTAGGTCTTGGTGAGCGCGTGCACGCCGGCTTTCGAGGCGCCGTAGGCGGGATGCGGGCCCAATCCGCCGAGCTGGCCCGAGATCGAGCCGATATTGACGATGCGCCCGCCGGGCGGGTCCTGGGTCGCCATGGCCTCGAGCGCCGCGGCGCAGCCGTTGAAGCAGCCGGTCAGGTTGATGCCGATGATGCGGTCCCAGTCCGCCGCGCTCGCCTGCTCGACCGGCCTGACGACGACGATGCCGGCGGCGTTGATCCAGGTGCCGAGCCGGCCCTCATCCGCCGCCCGGCGGGCGAGTGCGAAGACGGCGTCGCGGTCGGTGACGTCGAGCTCGACCGGGATCAGCCCCTCGGCGGGCGCGACCGGACGGATGTCGGCCGCGTAGACTGTGAAGCCGTCGGCGAGGAAGGACCGCGCGAGCGCGCCGCCCATGTCGCCGGCGGCACCGGTGATGACGACGTTTGCTGGATTGTCGGTTGATGCGGCGTTCGCCATGGCGCGTCCTCCCCCGTGCGGCTGCTGTCCCAAGCCTACCGCGTCCGACCGGGCGGCCGGCAAGGGTTTCTGCCGCGCCAGGTATGCCGCCTCGCCACCAAGCCATCGCCAAGAAACCGCGGGCGGTCCGCAAATCGGCCGCGAATTCGCCCCATTCGCGAGGCAATTTTTCGCTTGAACCCGGACAATCGAAGACGCGCCTTCCAAACGATTTCGAAACGGCGCGTGACAGTTCCAAGAAATTCCGGGCGCTCGGGGTCCGACGTTGCCAGTCATGCGGCCGAATGGTGCGGCAGTGTGCTAGTGTCGATTCCGACGCCCCCGATGCGCTAGTGGCATCGGCTTCGGGAAATCAGGGAGCTCTTCATGCGTCCGATCCGCCTTTGCTTGGTGACCCTCCTTCTCATCGTTTCGACGACCGCCAGCGCGTATGACAACCCGCAGCTGGCCCGCGACGCGGCGCAGTATCTGCGCGCGATCGCCAAGAAATTCCCCGGCAAGCCCAATGCCCAGCGCGCGAACACCGCGTTCAAGAACGCCCAGGCCCATGCGCGCGGACGCCGGATGGGACGCGCGGTCGCCGATTACGAACGCGCGATCGCCCGCGGCCGGCGTAATCCCGACATCTGGTACCAGCTCTCCAACGCCTGGACGCGCAGCCGGCCGGCCAATCGGGAACGTGGCCTGGCGGCGGCCTTCAATGGCTTCCGGGTCTCCAAGACCGCGGCCGAGCGGGCGCTCGGGCTCTGGCACATCGCCACCCATTACGAGAACCTCTCGCGTGTCGATGCGGCGCTGGCGGCCTATGAGGCTTCGCTCGCCGAGCGCACCGACAACCGGGTGAAGACCCGCTACGACCGCCTCGTCGCCAAGGTGAAGCTGGTCGTCCGCCGCGTCCGCGCGGAGGCGGAGAGCAACAGCCCGCGCATCTGCGTTGAGTTCTCCAAGGCGCTGCGGAAGGGCGCGGGGCTGAACTTCGGCGACTATGTGCGGCTTTCCCCGCGCATCAAGATGGAGGTCGCCGCCAAGGGCAGCGGCCTCTGCATCGACGGCGTGACGCACGGCGCGAGCTACGAGCTCACATTGCTGAAGGGCCTGCCGGGCGCGAACAAGCTGGTTCTGGAAAAGACCGCGAAGTTCACCGTCGTCGTGCCCAACCGCACGCCCTCCATGGCCTTCAAGGGCCGCGCCTTCATCCTGCCGACAAAGGGCCGCCAGGGCCTGCCGGTCACCTCGGTCAATGTGAGCCGGGCCCGCATCGAGGTGCTGCGCGTCAATGACCGCGCCATCGTCGAGCTGATCAAAGAGCGCAAGATCACGCGGCTCCTCTCCGGCTATGACGCGAGCAAGCTGCGCAACACTGACGGCGAGCGCGTCTGGGTCGGCACGCTTTCGATCAACGCGGTGCAGAACAAGGATGTCACCACGGTCATCCCGGTCGGCGAAATCCTGAAGACGCGCAAGCCCGGCATCTATGTCGCGGTGGCGAGCCCGATCGGCGGCAAGCGCCAGCGCAGCTGGTCGAACCGGGCGACGCAATGGTTCATGGTCACCGATCTCGGCGTCTCGACGATGATGGGCCGCGACGGGCTCCACGTCACCGTGCGCTCGCTCGCCTCCGCCAAGCCGTTGGAGAAGATCAACGTCCTCGTAGTGGCGCGGAACAATGAGGAGCTGGCGCGCACTTTCACCGACGAGAACGGCGTGGCGACCTTCGCCCCCGGTCTGGTGCGGGGTACGGGCGGCTTGCGCCCGGCGGCCGTGATGGCCTTCGCCGAGGGCGGCGAATTCGTCTTCCTCGATCTCACCCAGCCGGCCTTCGATCTGACCGACCGCGGCGTCGGCGGGCGAACCGCCCCCCGCCCGGTGGACGCCTATCTCTACACCGAGCGCGGGGTCTACCGGCCCGGCGAGACGGTGCATGCGGTGGCGTTGCTGCGCGACGACGACGGCAAGGCTTTAGGCGATCTCCCGGCGATGCTGAAGCTGATCCGCCCCGACGGCGTGGAAGCGCGGCGCTTCCGGCTGCGCGCGGGTGAACTGCTTGGCGGGCACAAGGTTTCGATCCCGCTGGCAAGCTCGGCGCGCACCGGGCGCTGGACGCTCTCGGCCTACGTCAATCCCAAGGGCAGCCCGGTCGGATCGGTCCGTTTCCAGGTCGAGGACTTCGTACCCGAGCGCCTGGAGGTGAAACTGAAGGCGCAGACGCCGAGCCTCGCCGCGAAGACGCCGAACGCCGTGCAGGTCGAGGGCCGCTTCCTTTACGGCGCGCCCGCGGCCGATCTCCGCGTGACGGGCGAGCTCGTGCTGCGCATGAACATGGCGCCGTTCGAGACGTTCAAGGGCTATGAGTTCGGGCTGGTGCAGGAGGAGTTCCGGCCGCGCCGCATCGCCTTGAAGCCCGTGCGCACCGACAAGGACGGCAAGGTCTCGATGCCGCTGCTGCTGGAGGCGCTGCCGGAGACGACGCGCCCGCTCGAGGCGCAGGTCCGCATTTCCATGCTCGAGCCGGGCGGGCGCGCGACGGTGCGTGTGATCAAGCTGCCGGTCGCCGGCGGCGCGCTTTCCGTTGGCATCAAGAAGGGCTTCGAGGGCTCGGTGCAGACCGGCAAGCAGGCGGAGTTCTCGGTCGTCGCGCTCGACAAGGCGGGCGCGCCGGTGGCGAAGAAGGGCCTCACTTACGAGCTGATCCGCGAGGAATACCGCTATCACTGGTACTACCGGAACAGCCGCTGGAACTACCGCGTCACCATGAACGAGGGCGAGACGCGCAAGGGCACGCTCGATGTCGGGAGCGATCCGGCGAAGCTCGCCTTCGGTCTCCGCTGGGGCACCTATCGGTTGGAAATCCGCGACAAGGCGAGCGGGGCGGCCACGGCCGTGCGCTTCCGTGTCGGCTGGTGGGCGAGCGCCTCGGCCGGCAACGTGCCCGACAAGCTCACCGTCACCCTCGACAAGAAGGCCTACAAGGCGGGCGAGACGGCGAAGGTATTCGTGAAGCCGCCCTTCGCCGGCAAGGTGCAGATCGTGGTCGCCAGCGACAAGGTGCATGCGAGCCAGCTCCTTGACGTCTCCGACCAGGGCCGCACGGTGGAGATCCCGGTCAAGGCCGAATGGGGCCCGAGCGTCTACGTGCTAGCCTCCGCCTTCCGGCCTGGCGAGCAGACGGGCTCACGCGGACCGGCGCGCGCGGTGGGGCTCGCGCATCTGACGACCGATATGAGCGCCCGCACGCTCACGGTTGCGATCGGCGCGCCCAAGACGATCACGCCGCGCCGCACGGTCGAGGTGCCGATCAAGGTGACCGGCGCCACGCGCGGCGGCCGCGCCTTCGTCACCCTCGCAGCGGTCGATGAGGGCATCCTGCAGCTCACCAACTACAAGAGCCCGAACCCGGCGGCGCATTACTTTGGCAAGCGGCGTCTGGCGCTCGAGCTGCGCGACGACTACGGCAAGCTGATCGATCCGGGCAAGGGCGCCTTCGGGCGAATCCGCCAGGGCGGCGACGCGGCGAGCCGGCGCCATCTTTCCGGCCTCGACGCCTCGAGCATCAAGACGGTGTCGCTCTTCTCCGGCATCGTCCGCGTCGACGGCGAGGGCAATGCGAAGATCACCCTCGGCGTGCCCGACTTCAACGGCCGCCTGCGCCTGATGGCGGTGGCCTGGGACGGCGACAAGGTGGGCTCGGGCGAGAGCGCGATGACCGTGCGCGACCCCGTCGTCAGCATCGTCACCCTGCCGCGCTTTCTCGCCCCGCGCGATGCGGCGCAGATGACGGTGAGCCTGCACAACGTGGACGGCGCCGCCGGCGCCTATAAGGTGACGGTGAAAGGCACGCTGGCCAAGCCCGTGGGCGGCAACGGCGTGCACACCGTTCAGCTCGGCAAGGACGAGCGCAAAGTCGTGGTGTTGCGCTTGAGCGCGGGCCAGGTCGGCGTCGGCCGCGTGACGATGGAGATCGCCGGGCCCAACAACTTCAAGATCGCGCGCGGCTGGGATCTCGCCGTGCGGCCGGCCCAGCCGGTGGCGACGCGGAAGTTCGTCAAGCGCATCGCGCCGGGCGAGGCGGTCAGCTACAACGCCGCGCGGCTTGCCGCCTTCGTGCCGGGCACGGCGGAGGTCATTGTCGGTTTCTCGACGGTGCCGAACCTCAACGTGGCCGGGCTGATCAAGCGGCTCGACCGCTATCCCTATGGCTGCGCCGAGCAGACGACGAGCCGGGCGCTGCCCCTGCTTTATGTCGCGGATATCGCGCGGAACCTCGGCGTCGCCGAGGACCGGGTGCAGCTCCGCGGGCGGGTGCAGCAGGCCGTCGGGCGGCTTCTCACCATGCAGCGGTCGGACGGCTCCTTCGGTCTCTGGTCGTCGCAGTCGTCTCGCGAGGAATGGCTGACCGCCTATGTCATGGACTTCCTGATCCAGGCCAAGCGGCTCAAATACCCGGTGCCCGAATACGCCCACGATCAGGGCCTGAAGTTCCTCGCCCGCCAGGTCGCCGATGCCGACTTCCAGCCCTGGCAGCTGCCGGCGAAGGCCTATGCCTTCTATGTGCTGGCCCAGGCGGGCAAGGCGCCGATCGGCGATCTCAGGTATTTCCACGACACCTATCTGACGCAGATGCCGACCGCGCTGGCGATGGCGCAGACCGGCGCGGCGCTGGCGCTCGCGGGCGACAACGAGCGGGCGAACGCCGCCTTCCAGGCCGCCTTCATCTTCAAGGCGCGGCCGAAGAAGCTGTGGCGCAACTGGAGCTATTGGGACTACGGCTCGAACCTGCGCGACCGCTCGGGTCTCGTTTATCTGGCCGATGCCAGCAAGCAGGCCAAGACGCGGCTGGCGGCAGCGGTGGCCGATCTGGTCCGGCTCTCGCGCGACGACCAGTACACCTCGACGCAGGAGCAGGCCTGGCTGCTGCTCGCGGCCAAGCAGCTGATCGGCTCGGCGACCTCGATGACGCTCGATGTCGCGGGCAAGCGCACGACGCGGAAACGCCCGCTCTTCATGCTGCGCAAGGCCTCGGCGTTGGGCGGCGCGGGGCTCACCGTGCGCAACCGCGGCAGCAAGCCGATCTGGCATTCGGCGACCGTGAGCGGCGTGCCCAAGGCCGACCAGCCGAAGGCGAACCAGGGCTTCAGCATCACGCGCGCTTATTATTCGCTCGACGGCAAGCGTGCCGATCTGACGAAGGTGCGCCAGGGCGACGTGCTGGTCGCGGTGATCAGCGGCGAGGCGGTGTCGGGCCTGCGCCATCAGGCGCTGGTCGTCGATCTGCTGCCCGCCGGCTTCGAGATCGAGAATGCGCGCCTGCGCGGCCGGAAATCCACCGCCGAACTCAAATGGCTGCCCAAGCTCGCGAGCACGGTGCACGTGCAGCCGCGCGACGACCGCTATGTCGCCGCGCTCAACCTGACGGGCGGCGGCAAGCGGGCCTTCACCCTCGCCTATCTGGTGCGCGCGGTGACGCCGGGGACCTTCCGGCTGCCGGCGGCTTTCGTCGAGGACATGTACAAGCCGCGCTACTACGGCCGCGACGCGATGGGCTCGGTGACCATCGCCGCGGTGCGGTAGGGCAACAGTCGGCTGGCTGGCGGCGGTGAGCGGATTTCGAGACCTCCCCCCACCCCCTGAAACGCCACTCGGCGTTTCAGCCCCCCGCCGGGGGGAGGGAGATAGCGCTCGCACGTCCTCAACGTCCCCTGCCCCCGGCGGGGGGAGGGTTAGGGAGGGGGGAGGCCCACGTCAATGCACGCATAAGCCCGGTTTCTGGAACCGCCTGCAACGCATCGCGGCTTACTTCAGCGGCGGGCTGCTCGGCCTGGCGCTGATCGCGGCGGCCGCCGACCGGCTCGCGCCACCCGACCTCGCACCGCTCGCCCGCACGTCGACCTTCGTCGTCGACAAGGACGGCGAGCTGCTGCGCGCGTTCACCAATCGCGACGGGGTCTGGCGGCTGCCGGCGACGGTGGCCCAGGTCGATCCGCTCTATCTGCGCATGCTGGTCGCCTACGAGGACCAGCGCTTCCATCGGCATTGGGGCGTCGATCCGCGCGCGGTCGGCCGGGCGGTGTGGTCGGCGGTCACGACGGGGCGACTGGTCTCCGGCGCCTCGACGCTCACCATGCAGACGGCGCGGCTGCTGGAGCCGCGGCGGCGAACCGTCCCAGCCAAGCTCGCCGAAACGGCGCGGGCGCTGCAGCTCGAAAGCCGGCTGTCAAAGGGCCAGATCCTGGCCGCCTACCTGACGCTGGCGCCCTTCGGCGGCAATATCGAGGGCGTGCGGGCGGCCTCGCTGGTCTATTTCGGCAAGGAGCCCAAGCGTCTGACCGCTGCGGAAGCCGCGCTCCTCGTCATCCTGCCGCAATCGCCCAGCGCGACCCGCCCCGACCGCTATCCCGCCAACGCCAAGCGCGCGCGTGACAAGGTGCTGCGGGTGATGGCGGCGCGCGGCGTGCTGAACGCGCGGCAATTGCGCGAGGCGCTCGAATCCCCGGTGCCGCGCCGCCGCCACGCCATGCCCTTCGATGCACCGCATCTGACGCGGGCGCTGGCATCCGACAACAAAGCAAGCGGCCTTGGCCGGTCCCATTGGCGCGTCGTCCGCACCACCATCGACGGCGCGCTGCAGCGCGCGCTGCAGGGCCTGGTCCGCCACGCCGCCTCCGCGCTCGACCCGCACGCGACCGTCGCGGTGCTGGTGGTGGAGAACGCGACCGGCCGCATCCGCGCTTATGTGGGCTCGTCGGACTTCTTCGACCGCCGGCGCGCCGGGCAGATCGACATGGTGCATGCCATCCGCTCGCCCGGCTCGGCGCTCAAGCCCGTCGTCTACGGCATGGGCTTCGACGACCGGATCATCCATCCCGAGACCATCATCGCCGACGTGCCGACGCGCTTCGACGACTATCAGCCGGAGAATTTCCGCCGCGTCTATCATGGCGAGGTCACGGTGCGCGAGGCGCTGCAGCAGTCGCTCAATGTGCCCGCCGTCGTGGTGCTGAACGGGGTCGGGCCGGTACGCCTGGCAAGCCGCCTGCGCCAGGCCGGGATGCAGCTCCACTTCGACCGCAGCCGGCCGAAGCCCGGCCTGCCGCTGGCGCTCGGCGGGGTCGGGATCACGCTGCACGATCTGGTCGGGCTCTATACCGGGCTCGCCAATGGCGGGCGGGTGACGCCGCTGATCGTCCGACCCGATGGGGCCGCCGCGCCGAGCGACAGCCGCCGGATCGTCAGCGAAGCCGCGGCCTGGCAGCTTGCCCGCATCCTCGAGGGCGCGCCGCCGCCCGATGATTTCGTCGCCGCCATGAACGCCAAGGATGCGCGCCGGATCGCCTACAAGACCGGCACCTCCTACGGCTTCCGCGATGCCTGGGCGGTCGGCTATGACGCAAAATACACCATCGGCGTCTGGGTCGGGCGGCCAGACGGCACGCCCAATCCCGGCCACTACGGCCGCAAGACGGCGGGGCCGATCCTGTTCCGTGCCTTCAGCCTGCTGCCCAAGGCCGACCGGCCGATGCCGGGCCGCGCGCCCGACGGCGTGCTGTTGGCCGATGCGGGCGGGCTGCCGCCGCATCTCGCGCGCTACGGCAAGGCAGCCAAGAAGGGCGGGCTGTTGACCGCAACCCGCCCGCTCACCATCGCCTTTCCGCCCGACGGGGCGATCGTCGAGCTCAAGCGCAGCGGCCCGGCGAAGACCTATGAGCGCCTGCCGCTCGCCGCCGAAGGGGGCCGAAAGCCGCTCAAATGGCTGGTCAACGGCCGGCCGATCGAAAGCCGCCCCTATCGCCGCCAGACCCGCTGGGCGCCCGACGGGGAAGGCTTCGTGCGCATCACCGTGATCGACGCCGACGGCCGCTCCGCCAGCGTGGTCTCGCGCCTGCGCTAAGTGCCGACCGGCCGGGCCCGTCCTTCCGCCCCGACTTGAACCGCCCCGACACCCCGGATACATTGCGGCGCACAAATTCTTTTGCGCTGCAATATCTGGATACTGTCCGAGGGATTGCCGATGGATGCCAAGACCGAACCGCAAGGCGACGCGCCACTCGAGCCGCTCGCGCCGATCGACCCTGACCTGGAGGCCGAGCTGCACGGCCTTTATTACGAGGACCTTTCGGTCGGCATGAGCGCGACCTATGCGCGGACGGTCACCGACGCGGATGTCGTCATGTTTTCAGGCATTTCCGGCGATACCAACCCGATCCATCTGGCGGCGACCTTCGCCAATGGCTCGATGTTCGGCGGCCGCGTCGCTCACGGCATGCTGACGGCGAGCTTCTTTTCCGCCGTCATCGGCACCAAGCTGCCGGGGCCCGGCTGCATATATATGAGCCAGACCCTGCGCTGGAACGCGCCGGTGCGGGCCGGCGACACGGTCGTCACCCGCGCCACCATCACCGAGCTCAACGACGAAAAGCAGCGCGCCAAGCTCGATATGGTGAGCCTGGTGGGCCACGAGGTCGTGCTCGAGGGCGAGGCGCTGGTCAAGGTGCCCTTGCGCAACAAGGACGGCTGAGGGCCCGACCGGCTGGCGGGGATATTTTCCCGTCCTGACCCCCGCCCGATTTTCCGGGCCAAACCTAGTGCCGCAGCCACTGAAATTGTCTGTGAAATAGTCTATTCTGCCCGCCTCTGACGTGCCGGGCGCCGGATCGCCCCAGCTCCGGCCGCGTTCGTTGAGGGCTTGAACGGCACCCCCATGCGCATCCTCCGTCATTTCACCGGCCTCGGCGCCGAGGACAAAGGCTCGGTCGTCGCGATCGGCAATTTCGACGGCGTGCACCGCGGCCACCGGGCGGTGATCGATACCGCCGCCCGGATCGCGCGCGAGCGCTCGGCCGCCCAATCGGTGCTGACCTTCGAGCCCCATCCGCGCTCGGTCTTCCAGCCCGACATCGCGCCCTTCCGGCTGACGCCCTTCCGCTCCAAGGCGCGGCAGATCGAGCTCCTCGGCGTCGATATCCTGTTCGCGCTCCATTTCGACATGGCGTTCTCACGCCATTCGGCGGAGGACTTCGTGAGCGAGATCCTGGTCGAGGGCCTTGCGGCGAGCCATGTGGTGGTCGGCGACGATTTCGTCTTCGGCAACCGCCGGCGCGGCACCCCGGAGTTCCTGGCGCAAGAGGCCAAGAAACACGGCTTCGATGTGACCTTCATCGAGCCGGTGGCGGGCGCAGATGGGGTCGCCTATTCGTCGACCCGCATCCGCGAGCTGCTGGCCACGGGGCGGCCGGGCGACGCAGCGCAGCTTCTCGGCCGCTTCTGGGAGATCGAGGGCCGGGTCGAGCCGGGCGACAAGCGCGGCCGCACCATCGGCTTTCCCACCGCCAATCTCGGCCTCGACGACTATTTGCGGCCCGCCACGGGGGTTTACGCTATGCGCGCCGGGCTCGACCGGCCGGCGGGTAACGGCGGAGACGTGGAGACGGTGTGGTTCGACGGCGTTGCAAACCTGGGCCGACGCCCCACATTCGGGGGCGACGATCTGTTGCTCGAGGCGCATCTCTTCGACTTCGAGGAAGACATCTACGGGCAGCATCTGCGGGTCGCGCTGATCGAGTATCTGCGTCCCGAAACACGGTTTGACGGGATCGACGCCCTGAAGGCGCAGATCGCGGAGGACGCTACGCGCGCGCGCGAGCTGCTCGCGACGCACGCACCGGCCGGCGGCGAACGAGTGGAGCGATGACGACGGATTACAGATCGACGGTCTTCCTGCCCAAGACCGATTTCCCGATGCGCGGCGGCCTGCCCCAGCGCGAGCCCGAGCTGCTCGCGCGCTGGGAGAAAATGGGGCTGTTCGAGCGCCTGCGCGAAGAGAGCAAGGGCCGCGAGAAGTTCATCCTGCATGACGGCCCGCCCTATGCGAACGGCCACCTCCATATCGGCCACGCGCTCAACAAGATCCTGAAGGACGTGATCAACCGCTCGCAGCAGATGCTGGGCAAGGACGCCAACTACGTGCCCGGCTGGGACTGCCACGGCCTGCCGATCGAATGGAAGATCGAGGAGCAGTACCGCGCCAAGGGCAAGGACAAGGACGAGGTGCCGATCCTGGAGTTCCGGCGCGAATGCCGCGAATTCGCCGAGAAATGGGTGGGGATACAGTCGGAGGAGTTCCAGCGCCTGGGCGTGGTCGGGAACTGGGACGACCCCTACCTCACCATGGCGCTCGAATCCGAAGCGCGGATCGCCGCCGAGCTGATGAAGTTCGCCGAGAACGGCCGGCTTTTCCGCGGCTCGAAACCCGTCATGTGGTCGGTGGTCGAGAAGACCGCGCTCGCCGAAGCCGAGGTCGAATATCACGACCATACGTCGCCGACGATCTGGGTGAAGTTCCCGGTGATCGCGGGGTCCGACGCGTTGATCGGTGCGGACGTGCTGATCTGGACCACGACGCCCTGGACGATCCCGGCCAATCGGGCGATCGCCTATTCGCGCGACATCACCTACGGCCTCTACGAGGTCACGGACGCGCCCGAGGACAATTGGGCGAAGCCGGGCGACAAGCTGATCATGGCCGACGCGCTCGCCGCCTCGGTGATGGAGGCCGCGCGGGTCGACGGATACGAGCGTCGGGCCGAGGTCGATCCGGCGGCAATCGAGCGCTGCGCCCATCCCTTCCGCGGCATCGAGGGCGGCGAGGGCTATTGGGACTATGACGTGCCGCTGCTGCCCGCTGACTACGTGACCGACGATGCGGGAACGGGCTTCGTGCACACCGCGCCCGGCCACGGCGCCGACGACTACATCACCTTCGACAACAATCGCGCGCTCTTCGCGTCCGTTGGCCTGACGGAAGTACCGCATACGGTCGGCGAAGAGGGCGAGTATTACGACCATGTGCCGCTTCTGGCCGGCAAGCGCATCTACACCCAGAAGGGCAAGGAAGGCGACGCCAACACGGCGGTGATCGACCTGCTCACCCAGGTCGGCGCCTTGATCGCGCGCGGGCGGCTCAGCCACTCCTACCCCCATTCCTGGCGCTCGAAAGCGCCGCTCATCTTCCGCAACACGCCGCAATGGTTCATTTCCATGGGCGACGACAAGGGCGACGACGGCCTGCGCGCGATCGCGCTCAAGGCGGTGGAGGAGACGCGCTTCGTGCCGGCCTCGGGCAAGACGCGGCTGCACGCGATGATCGAGAGCGGACCCGACTGGGTGATCTCGCGCCAGCGTGCCTGGGGCGTGCCGATCGCGGTTTTCGTCAAGAAATCCGACGGCGAGGTGCTGGTCGATAAGGACGTGAACGCCCGCATCTTCGAGGCCTTCGTCGCGGAGGGCGCGGATGCCTGGTTCACCGAGGATGCGAAAGCCCGCTTCCTCGGCAACGACTACGATCCCGAGGACTGGGAGAAGGTCGACGATATCCTCGACGTCTGGTTCGAGTCGGGCTCGACGCATGCCTTCGTGCTCGAGGAGCGCGAAGAGATGGAATGGCCGGCCTCGCTCTATCTCGAAGGGACCGACCAGCATCGCGGCTGGTTCCGGTCGTCGTTGCTCGAATCCTGTGGCACGCGCGGGCGGGCGCCTTTCGACGCCGTGCTGACGCACGGGTTCATCCTCGACGAAAAAGCGCAGAAAATGTCCAAATCCTCGGGCAACGCGCTGTCGCCGCAGGACGTCACCAAACAGTACGGCGCCGATATCCTGCGCCTCTGGGTGGTCGGGACGGATTACACCGAGGATCCGGTGTTCGGCCCCGAGACGGTCAAGCAGATGGCCGACATTTATCGCCGGCTGCGCAACACGCTGCGCTATCTGCTCGGCGCGCTGGACAATTTCGACGAAAGCGAGCGGGTGGAGCCGGACGCGATGCCCGAGCTCGAGCGCTGGGTGCTGCACCGGATCTGGCAATTCGACCAACGGCTCCGCGAGGCCTGCGACGGGTTCGAGTTCCATCCGTTCTTCGCGGCGCTGCACAACTTCTGCGCGGTCGATCTCTCGGCCTTCTACTTCGATATCCGCAAGGACGCGCTCTATTGCGATCCAGCGGACGACGCGACCCGCCGCGCCGCGCGCACGGTGCTCGACATCCTGTTCGATCACTTGACGGCCTGGCTGGCGCCGTTCCTGTCGTTCACCGCCGAGGAGGCCTGGATCTGCCGCAATAGCGAGGATGCGAGCAAGCCGGTGAGCGTGCATCTAAGGACCTTCCCGGAGGTGCCCGAAAGCTGGCGGAACGATGCATTGGCCACGAAGTGGTCGAAGGTGCGCACGCTCCGCCGCGTGGTCACGGGCGCGCTCGAGCTCGAACGCGCGGAAAAGCGCATCGGCGCGAGCCTGCAGGCGGCCCCGCGCGTCTTTGCGCCCCAAGAGCTGGCGGACGCGGTCGCCGACCTCGACTTCGCGGAGATCTGCATCACCTCCGACATCACGGTGGTCCCCGAGGCGCCGCCGGCGGCCGCCTTCACGCTCCCCGACGTGGCGGATGTGGGCGTGGTGCCGGAGACGGCGGCGGGCGAGAAATGCGCGCGCTGCTGGCGGGTGCTGCCCGAGGTGGGCGAGGACGCGAGCGCGCCCGAGCTCTGCGGGCGCTGCGCCGATGCGGTCGGGGGGTTAGAGCCCGTCGCCGCCGATGCCTGACGTGGCCTCGATGCCGGGGGCGCCCGCCGAGGACCGCGCGCCGCGCTATCTGAGGCTCGGCCTCGCCCTCGCCGTTCTCGCCATCGTCCTCGACCAGCTCAGCAAATGGATGATCGTCACCCAGGTGATGACCCCGCCGCGGGTCATCGAGGTGACCGGCTTCTTCAAGATCGTGCTGGCCTGGAACACCGGGGTCAGCTTCTCGATGCTCGATATGGGCGGCGCCTTCGGGCGCTGGGGCCTCTCGGTTCTGGCCCTCATCATCGTGATCGTGCTGGTTTTCTGGTTGCGCAAGGCGGGCCGCCGGCTGCCCGCGATCGGCCTCGGCCTGGTGATCGGCGGGGCGCTCGGCAATGTGATCGACCGGGTGCGGCTGGGCGCGGTGGCGGATTTCCTGCTTTTCCACTGGAACGAGCATTATTGGCCCGCTTTCAACATCGCGGACTGCGCAATAACACTCGGTGTGGCGGCACTTCTTGTGGATGCCTTGTTTGGTTCCCGCGAATCGCATAAATAGAGGCTCCAAGAAAAGAGGCACCAGGTCCGAGCGGGTGAGGTCATGACAATGCTCCGAACAACGATACTGGCCTGTGGCGCGGCGGCTGCCCTGGCCAGTTGCAGCGCGGTGAACGACGTCAAGTCCCTTATCCAAAAGGGCAGCAAAGACGGCAATGAATACCGCGCGGTGCGCAATCAGCCCTTGGTGGTCCCGCCCGGCTTCGATCTTCGGCCGCCGCGGGGCGGCGGGTCTAGCGGCGGACGCTCGACCACGGTCCGCGCCCGCCGCACGGTGACCGGCAGCGCCACCGCCGGCGCGACGACCGCGCCCGGCTCCGGCGAGCGGGCCCTCGTCCGCAAGGCGGCGAGCGGCGTCAGCGGTGCGGGAAGCTACGTCCGCAAAGAGGTCGACGAGGAGAGCAAGGAAAAGAAAGAGAGTGAACGCAAGTTCACCGACAAGCTGCTCAAGTGGGAAAATCGCGAGGGTGCGGAGACGCGCAAGAACCCGCTCGGCGGCAATACCGACCCTGTGATCAAGCGCAAGGGTCAGATTTTCTAAACCGGTTGGCCTTTAGAGTACCGGCACCTAAGTATACTACGCACTGGCGCCTCTCCCGGCTCGCCTCCTGGGGAGCCTGGAAACGAGTCCGGCCGCGTGGGCTTGTTTCCGCCAGTCGCCCCGTATTGGTTTGTGACCGCCTGACAACCAACCCAAGGGCCGCAATGCTGCACCGCGCCGCCGCTACTCATCTGCCCATCCGTTCCATCGCGATCGCCCTGATCGCCGCTTTTGCGATCATCAGCCCGCCGGCCGCCAGGACTGGCGCCGCCAAAGTCTTCGATCCTCAGACCTTCACGCTGAAGAACGGCATGCAGGTGGTTGTCATCCGCAACCCCCGCGCCGCCGTGATCACGCATATGGTCTGGTACAAGGTCGGCGCGGCGGACGAGCCGGCCGGCCAATCGGGCATCGCCCACTTCCTCGAACACCTGATGTTCAAGGGCACCAAGACGCTGCCCGCGGGCCAGTTTTCCAAGATCGTCGCGCGCAACGGCGGCCGCGAGAACGCCTTCACCAGCCAGGACTACACCGCCTATTTCCAGGTCGTCGCCTCCGACCGGCTGGAAACGATGATGCGCTACGAGGCCGACCGCATGACCGGCCTCGTGCTCTCCAAGGAGATCATCGAGCCCGAGCGCGGCGTGGTGCTGGAAGAGCGGCGCAGCCGCACCGATTCGCGCCCGACCGCGATCCTCTGGGAGCAGGCCCGCGCGGCGCTCTATCAGAACCATCCCTACCGGGTGCCGATCATCGGCTGGGCGCACGAGATCAAGGCGCTGACGCGCGACCAGATCATCGCCTTCTACCGGAAATACTATCGTCCCAACAACGCGATCCTCGTGGTCGCCGGCGACATCACCGTAGAGCGCCTCAAGCCGCTGGCCGAGAAGTATTACGGCGCGGTCGTGCCCCGCCCGGTGCCCAAACGCATCCGCCCGATGGAGCCGCCGCAGAAGGCCGCCCGCCGGGTGACGCGCATCGACGCGCGCGTGCGCCAGCCCTCCTTCGGGCGGATCTATCTGGCGCCCAGCTACAACACCGATGAGGGCAAGCACGTCTACGCGCTGCAGGTGCTCTCGCAGATCCTGAGCGGCGGGGCGACCAGCCGTCTCAACAAGTCGCTGGTGGTCGACCAGAAGGTCGCCGACAGCGCCGGCGCGGGCTATGACCCGATGGTCCTCGACCTTGCCAACTTCTACGTCTATGCGAGCCCGCGCGCCGGGGTGCCGGTCGAAAAAGTCGAGACCGCGATGGACGTCGAGATCCGCAAGCTGCTCGACAAGGGCGTGACCCCCGAAGAGGTGGCGCGCGCCAAGCAGCGGCTGCAGGATGCCGCGATCTATGCCCGCGACTCGCTCTCCACCGGCGCCCGCATTCTGGGCCGCGCGCTCACGGTGGGCCTCAAGCTCGACGATGTTGAGAGCTGGCCCGAGCGCATCGGCGCGGTCACGGTCGAGCAGGTCAACGCCGCCGCCCGGTCCGTCTTCAAACGCAACAGCTCGGTGACCGCGATCCTGAAACCGCCGGCCCGCAAGGCCGAGAGCGACGGCACACGCGGCGCGGCGGCCGTCGGCGTCTCTAGTCCCGGCAAGCTCGGAGGCAAGAAATGAGCGCGCGCTATACAGCCGTTCCAATGCTTCGCGCCATCGTCCTCGTAAGCGCGCTGGCCATCGAGGCGCTCGCCGCCGCACCGACCATGGCCGCGGTCAAGGTCGAGGAGGTGAAGAGCGCCTCCGGACTCACCGCCTGGCTGGTGCGCGACCGCCTCAACCCGATCGTCTCGATGCGCGTGCTGGTCCGCAATGGCGGCGCGGTGCTTGACCCGAACGGAAAGGAAGGCCTTGCGCGCTTCACCGCAGCGCTGCTCGACGAGGGCGCCGGCGATCTCGGCAGCCAGGCCTATCAGCGCAAGCTCGAGGATCTCTCGATCTCGCTCGAATTCAACGCCGGCGCCGATCATCTCTCGATCGCGCTGCGCACCTTGCGGCGCAACCGCGCCGAGGCCTTTCGGCTCCTGAAGCTGGCGCTCACCAAGCCGCGCTTCGATGCCGAGCCGGTGGAGCGGATCCGGGCGCAGATGCTGACCAGCCTCGCCCGCCGCTCGGCGCGGCCGGGCTATATCGCCGGGCGGACCTTCTGGCGGAACGCGTTTCCCAAGCATCCCTATGGGCGGCCGACCCGCGGTACGCCGGCGACGATCAAGGCGATCACCAAGGCTGATCTGCAGAGCTACGTGAAGACGCGGATCGCGCGCGGCGCGCTCGTCATCGGCGTCACCGGCGACATCACGCCGACGGAGCTCAAGGTCGCGCTTGATCAGACCTTCGCGGACCTGCCGAAGCGGGCCATGCGGGCCAAGGTCTCGCGCGTCAAGCCGGCGACCAAGGGCACGCTGACGGTGATCCGCCGGCCCTTCCCGCAGAGCGTCGTGATCTTCGGCCAACCGGGGCCGAGCCGGAAGGACAAGGACTTCTACGCCACCTATGTGATGAACCACATCCTGGGCGGCGGCTCGTTCTCCTCGCGGCTCTATCAGGAAATCCGCGAGAAGCGCGGCCTTGCCTACAGCGTCCATTCGAGCCTGAGCCCGATGCGCCACTCGGCGATGATCACCGGCTCGGTGGCGACCCAGAATGCGCGGGTCGGTGAGACCATCGACCAGATCCGCCTGCAGTGGAAACGGATGGCCGAGAAAGGCGTGACCGAGCAGGAGCTGAAAGACGCCAAGCTCTACCTCACCGGCTCCTATCCGCTGCGGTTCGTGAATACCGCGCGTATCGCGGGATCGCTCGCCTGGCTGCAGATGCTGGGCCTCGGCCGCGATTACTTCGAGAAGCGGAACACCATCATCGAGTCGGTCACCCTGGCCGATGTGCAACGCGCGGCGAAACGCTTCCTCGATACGAGCAAGCTCTATTTCGTCGTGGTCGGCCAGCCCAAGGGCATCGACAAGAAGGGCTGAGGCGTATTTCTGCCAGGCATCGGCCGACCCGGCCGACCGCGTTAAGCTGAGGCTTCATGGCCTACGTTCAGGATATTAGCGCCTGTTTCGGCAATGGACCGTTGGCGCTGAACGAACGCGCCTTCGCCGATCTGCTGGCGCACGCCGCCGAGGCGCTCGACGGGCTGCGCCTTGCCCAAGCCGATAACGCGCTGCCGCTGCTGGCGCTGCCGGCGCGGCGCGACGACATCGAGGCGCTGAAGCCCCATGCCGAGCGTTTTCGCAAGCTCTGCGACGACGTCGTGGTGCTGGGCACCGGTGGCTCGTCGCTGGGCGGACAGGCGATCCACGCCTTTGCCGCCCCCGATGCGGCGCCGCGGCTTCACTTTCTCGACAACATCGACCCCGAGCGTTTCGAGGCGGTCTTAAGTACGCTCGATTTCGGGCGCACCGGCGTCATCGCGATCTCCAAATCCGGCGGCACGGCGGAGACGCTGACCCAATTGCTGGCGGTGCTGCCGCGGCTGCAGGACGATGCCGGGCGTTTGGGCAGCCGGCTGGGCGACCGCGTGGCGGCGATCACCATGCCGGGCGACAGCCCACTCCGCCGCCTCGCCGTGCGCTACGGGCTCACGGTGCTCGACCACGACCCCAAGATCGGCGGGCGCTACGCCGCGCTGTCGCTGGTCGGCCTGTTGCCGGCGATGGTGGCGGGGCTCGATGTCGCAGCACTACGGGAGAGCGCAGCCGAGGTGCTCGACGGGGCGCTCCAGAATGACGATCCGGCGCTGGTCCCCCCGGCGACCGGGGCCGCGGTCAATGTCGGCCTCGCGCGCGAGCACGGCGTGAGCCAGACCGTGCTGATGCCCTATTCCGACCGCCTCGAGCCCTTCGCGCGCTGGTTCCGCCAGCTTTGGGCCGAAAGTTTGGGCAAGGACGGGCACGGCACCACGCCGATCCCCGCCGTGGGCGCGGTCGACCAGCACTCGCAGCTCCAGCTCTGGCTCGACGGGCCGGCGGACAAGCTCTTCACCTTCGTGATGGCCGACCGCAAGGGCGCCGGCGCGCGCGTGGAGCCGTCCCTGGCGGAGGATCTCCTCGCCGAGGACGGCGCACTCGGCTGGCTTGCCGGACGCACGATGGGCGATCTCATGGAGGCCGAGCAGCGCGCGACCGCGGAGACGCTGAGCAAGGCCGGGCGGCCGGTCCGCATCCTGGGTCTCAAGACAATCGACCTTCGGGCCTTGGGTGCCTTGATGATGCACTATATGTTGGAGACGATGATCGCCGCGCATCTGCTCGGCGTCGATCCCTTCGACCAGCCGGCGGTGGAAGAAGGCAAGGTGCTGGCGCGGCGCTATCTGGGCGAGATGCCGCGCAAGTAACGGAGCGACCCGCGGGCCGAAGCTGTGCTTAGGTAACCGCTGGGACAATTGGGAACGATGAAGGCATGACCATCCGCCTTCTGCCGCCGGGGCTCGTCAACCGCATCGCCGCGGGCGAGGTGATCGAGCGGCCGGCCGCCGCCGTCAAGGAGCTGGTGGAGAACGCGATCGATGCGGGCGCGACCCGGATCGACGTGGTGCTGCGCGACGGCGGGCGCTCGCTGATCGCGGTCACCGACAACGGCAGCGGCATGACCCGCGAGGAGCTCGCGCTCGCGGTCGAGCGGCACGCGACCTCGAAGCTCCCCGGCGACGATCTGGTGCATATCGAGACGCTCGGCTTCCGCGGCGAGGCGCTGCCCTCGATCGCCGCGGTGGCGCGGCTGGAGATCGTGAGCCGCGCGGGCGGCGCGGACGAGGCCTGGCAGATCAGCGTCGAGGCGGGCGAAAAGCAACCGTTGAAGCCGGCGGCGCTGGCGGCCGGAACCCGGCTCACCGTGCGCGATCTTTTCTATGCGACGCCGGCGCGGCTCAAGTTCCTGAAGGCCGAGCGCACCGAGCGCGAGCATGCCGTCGATGTGGTGAACCGCCTGGCCATGGCGCATCCGGAGATCGCCTTCAGCCTTAGGGACGCCGAACGGACGGTTGTCGATCTGCCCATGATAAGCGCCGAGCTGTTGGACGAGGGCGCGGACAGCGAGGCGCGCCTGCGCCGTCTCGGTGCGATCATGGGCCGCGACTTCGCGGAGAACGCGCTCACCATCGACGCCGAGCGCCAGGGTCTCCGCCTCACCGGCCATGCCGGCGTGCCGACCTTGAACCGCGGCGTGGCGCGGCATCAGTATCTCTTCGTGAACGGCCGGCCGGTACGCGACCGCCTGCTGGGCGGGGCGGTGCGCGGGGCTTACGCCGACTTCCTCGCCCGCGACCGGCATCCGATGGTGGCGTTGTTCCTGGAGGTCCCGGCCGACGCCGTCGACGTCAACGTGCATCCGGCCAAGACCGAGGTGCGGTTCCGCGATGCCGGGCTGGTGCGGGGCCTGATCGTCGGCGTGCTCAAGCACGCGCTCGCCGAGGCCGGCCATCGCGCCTCGACGACGGTCGCGGCGGCGGCGTTGGGTGCGGCGCGGCCCGGCGGGACTTACACGCCCTATCCGATGCCGGGCGGCGGCTACGCCGTGCCGCGCGGATTGGCCGAAGCCGCGGCGCGCTATCAAGCGCCCGATCCCGCGACGACGATCCCGGGCTTCGATGCGCCCTCGGCCGCGCAGGCTTATCGGGACATGGACGAGGCGCCGCCGGACGCGACTTATCCGCTGGGCGCGGCGCGGGCGCAGCTGCACGCGACCTATATCGTGGCGCAGACCGCCGACGGCATCGTCATCGTCGACCAGCACGCCGCGCACGAGCGTCTCGTCTATGAGCGGATGAAGAAGGCGCTCTCCAATGGCGGCGTGGCGCGGCAGGGCCTCCTGATGCCCGAGGTGGTCGAGCTCGACGAGGGGGCCGCCGACCGTCTCGCCGCGCGCGCCGACGATCTGGCCGAGCTCGGCCTGACGCTGGAGCGCTTCGGGCCGGGGGCGGTGGTGGTGCGCGAGACCCCCGCCCTTCTGGGCGAGGTCGATATCCAGGGCCTGGTCCGCGATCTCGCCGACGAGCTCGCCGAGCTGGGCGAGGCCTTCGCACTCAGGGAAAAGCTCGAAGAGGTCTGCGGCACCATGGCCTGCCACGGCTCGGTGCGCGCTGGCCGGCGCTTGAACGCGGCGGAGATGGACGCGCTCTTACGCGAAATGGAGGCGACGCCGCATTCGGGCCAGTGCAACCACGGCCGCCCGACCTACGTCGAGCTCAAGCTCGCCGATATCGAGCGGTTGTTCGGCCGGCGGTAGGCTACGCGCACTTTTCACCACCGCCGCTTGCCATTCCCCTCCCCCTCTAAAGAGGGGGAGGGAAGATTCCTGCTGACCTTTAAGAAAGTCGCGCTACGCCGCCTCGTCCGGGGCGCCGTATTGCAGGACGACGATCGTCGCCGCGCCGTATTGACGCTCGTCGATGGGCTCGAAGCCGAAGGGAACCGCCAGAAGCTCCTCACTCGGCTGCTCGATCACGACGACGGCGCCCTCCTCCAACCAGCCGCCCGAAGCCAGCGCGATGAGCGCGGGGCGCGCCAGCTCCTTGCCGTAGGGCGGATCGAGGAAGGCGAGGCCATGGGCATGCGGAGCGCGCGGCGGGCGCGTCGCATCACCCCGCATAAAGTGCGCGTTCTTGGCCTCGCCCATCGCCTCGGCATTGTCGCGCGCGAGATCGAGCGCGCCCACATCGGCATCGAGGAAGGTCGCCGTACCCGCCCCCCGCGATAGCGCTTCGAGGCCGAGCGCGCCGCTGCCGCAGAAGGCGTCCAGCACGTCGGCGCCGCTCAGCGTCAAGCCAGTCTCGGCCGCGAGCCGGCCCTGGGTCAGAAGGTTGAAGACGGCCTCGCGCGCGCGGTCGCTGGTCGGGCGGATCGCCCGGTCGCCGGGGCTCACAAGCCGCCGGCCCTTATGCTTTCCGCCGACGATCCGCATGACGTCTGGCCCGAAGTTTAGCTTGAAGTTTGGTCGGGGATTTGGCGCGAGGCTTGGTGGACGATTTGTCGGGGGATTTGGCCCACGATTCCCCGGGGGATTTGGCGTGGGACTTGGCGGGCGGCTTGGTGCGCGACTTGGCCGGAGGTTTGGCGTGCTCTTTGGACGCACGCTTGGAGAGGCCCTTGGCGGGGCCTTTGGGGCTGAACTCAAGCCCGACCTGCTCGCGCAGGACCTTCTGCGGCACCTCCTCGACGTCGCCGTCGCCGAGAGCGCCGAGCTGGAACGGCCCGTAGGCCGTGCGGATGAGGCGGCTCACCGGATAGCCCAGATGTTCCAGGACGCGCCGCACCTCGCGGTTCTTGCCCTCGCGCAGCGAGACGGTGAGCCAGGCATTGGCGCCCTGCTGGCGATCGAGCTTGGCCTCGATCGGCCCGTAGCGCACGCCGTCGACGGTGACGCCGGCGGCCAAGGCCGCGAGCTTCGCCACATCGACCCTGCCGTTCACCCGCACCCGGTAGCGCCGCGTCCAGCCGGTCGCGGGCAGCTCGAGATGGCGGGCCAGCGCGCCGTCATTGGTGAGCAGAAGCAGGCCTTCGGAGGTGAAGTCGAGCCGTCCCACAGTGACGAGGCGGGGCAGCGTCTTCGGCAGGGCCTCGAAGATCGTCGGCCGGCCCTTCGGGTCGCGGTTGGTGGTCAAGAGGCCGCGCGGCTTGTGATAGCGGAAGAGCCGCGCCTGCTCGGCGCGCGGCAGGCGCTCGCCATCGACGGTGATGCGGCCGGGATCTTCGACCGTGACCCCGGGCGTTTCCAGCACCGCGCCGTCGACCGCGACCCGGCGCTCGGCGATCAGCTTCTCCGCCTCGCGCCGCGAGCACAGGCCGGCGCGCGCGATCAGCTTGGCGACACGTTCGGCCTTGGCGGGTTCGGGTGCGGTGGTGTCGGGTGCGGTCATGGATTAGGGGTCTTTGTCATTGGAGAACCGCCGTGCGTCCTTCGAGACGCGCCCCATGGGGCGCTCCTCAGGATGAAGATTTTTCTTTTTGCCACAAAGACCCTTCTTCATCCTGAGGAGCGAGCGCCAGCGAGCGTCTCGAAGGACGGATGACCGTTCGGCAGGCCATCTTCTGCCACAGTTACGGACTTTGGCCTACCGACTCGCGGCGACGAAAGCTTCCATGATCCGCGCGTCGCCGGCGCTGATGGTGAATTCGGGGTGCCACTGGACGCCGAGACAGAAATCGTGGCGGCCGTCCTCGATGCCCTCGATGACGCCGTCGGGGGCGGTGGCGTTGACCGCGACGCCGTCGCCGGTCGCCTTGACGGCCTGGTGGTGCGCCGAATTGACGGAGAGCTCCTCGGTCTTGCAGATGTCGTGGAGCAGCGTGCCGGGCGTGACCGCGACGGTATGCCCGGCCTGGTCGCGCGGGTTCTCCTGCTCGTGCTGCAGCGCGCCGGGCAGCTCGTCGGGGATGTGCTGGATCAGCGTGCCGCCGAGCACGACGTTCAAGAGCTGCTGGCCGCCGCAGATGCCGAGCACCGGCAGGCCGCGCGCGAGCGCGCCCTTTGTCGCCGCCCATTCGAAGCCGGTGCGGGCCTCCTTCAGCGTCACCTTGGGATGCGCGTCGGAGGCGCCGTAGAGCGCGGGGTCGACATCGAAGGCGCCGCCGGTGATGAGGAGACCGTCGAGCCGGTCGAGATAGGCCTCGACCAGCGTCTCCTCGTGGGGCAGCGCCACCGGCAGGCCGCCCGCCGCGACGACGCTGGCGAAGTAGTTCTGGCGCAGCGCGTACCAGGGGAATTTCGAGAAGCCGCCCGGGCCCTCGGAGTCGAGGCTGAGGCCTATAATCGGTCGTGTTGCCATGCGTGGCCGTCCTGCGGCGTTGGTTCAGGATCACTATTTGGGGGGCGGATGCCCCCACGGCAATCGGCCCGAATCCGGGCGGCGGTTCTCGCGCCGGGCCGCCGCCTTCGCGTATGATCGCGCGCCATGGACAGTCGTGCCCCCAGCTATATGGACGAAGCCCTGCGCGAGGCCGCCAAGGCCGCGGAGGCGGGCGAGGTGCCCGTGGGCGCGGTGATCGTCGACGGTGAGACGGGCCAGGTGCTGGCGGTGGCCCATAACCGGGTCGAGAGCGACCGCGATCCGACGGCGCATGCCGAGCTCTTGGCGATCCGCGCCGCGGCGGCGGCGTTGGGCGAGAATGCGCGGGGCAAGGCGCTCACCGGCTGCGATCTCTATGTGAC
>CAZBRE010000047.1:0-1957 GCA_964494065.1 uncultured Alphaproteobacteria bacterium | reverse complement strand
GGCCTTTCGGCCGCTCTGGAATCAAAACGGGGCCTTTCGGCCCCTTTGATCGGCGCCCAACCTATAGAGCGCCGCAGGTAGAAACTTTAGGAATTTCAGTTGGTTAGCCGATGATCAGCAGGGCGGCGGCGGTCTGGGCGACGAGGGTGAAGGCGAGGATCGTGGGGACCAGGGCGATGGTGTTGATCTTGGACATTTCGTGCTCTCCAGGGCTTCGAGTGGGTGGCTGCGTTCGATGACCCTGGTTTTAGCCCCGCCCCGGCGCTCGGGGGTATGACGGCCGTCACACCCCCCGCATTTTTTTGATTTTTTTTGGATTCATGCCGGGCGGTGTGGGCTGCCGTTGCCGGCGCATCTATGGTGTATAAGTCCTTACATGACGGAACGGGCCGGATTGCCAACCGAAATCGCCCAGGTTCTGGCCTTCTACGACCAGCACCCGATTTCCGCCGAGCAGATCCTGGCGAAGGTCGAGGCCGAGCGGGGCTCGCTGGACAGGCTTGCGCCGGGCGACCTCTATCCGCACGACCAGGACCACTATGGCGGGCTCGCCGCCAACGACGCGCTCCACGCCCGCGCGCAGATCGGCGAGGGCAGCCGCGTCCTCGATCTCTGCGCCGGGCTGGCGGGACCGGCCCGCTATTGCGCCGCCGAGCGCGGCGCCTCGGTGACGGCGCTCGAGCTCAATCCCGGCCGCGCGACCGGGGCGGAACGCCTCAACGCGCTGACCGGCATGGCCGAGCGGGTGCGCGTGGTGCGCGGCGATGCCCAGGCGCTGCCCTTCGAGGACGCCTCCTTCGACGCCGTGCTCGGCCAGGAGGCCTTCCTCCATATCCCCGACAAGACGGCCCTGTTCGCCGAGGCCTTCCGGGTGCTGGCGCCGGGCGGGCGCATCGCCTTCACCGACTGGATCGCCAAGCCGGGGCTCAGCGACACGGATCGCGCGAGCTTGCGGTCCGGCATCGCCGCGGTCGGCATCGAAACGATCGAAAGCTACCGGGCGCTACTCGCGGGCGCGGGCTTCCAGGCGATCGAGGCCGAGGACCTCTCCGAGGAATGGGAGCCCATCCTGCGCGAGCGCTTGGGCATGTACGAGCGGCTGCGCGAGGAGGCCAAAGCCCCGGGCGGCAGCGACCCGCATGCGGGCTATGTCGCGGTCTACCGCTTCTTTGTCGATCTGGTGAGCCGCGGCGCGCTCGGCGGCGGCCGCTTCAGCGCGACACGGTAGAACGGGCGAACCAAATCACACCCCGATAACCATTCCTTAGCCACTTCCGGGAGATAGTCGCCGCCGCGTTAAGGTTAACGGAGGCGGGGCAAACATGACCCGGTTGCTAACAAGACGACTGGTCTGGAACGGCGTGATCTACGGGATGGCTTTCGCGACGGCGATGATGGTCACGGCGCTGCTTCAGCCGCCGCAGGACTTCAAGGCGCCGGCCACGGCATCGATCGATCAGCCGGTGGCCGAGACGATGCCGGCGCGCTCAGTCGCCGAAGCCGTCATTCCCTGAATATTCCTGCCTGACCTAAACGGCCCTGGTCAGTCGGTCGGGCGCCCGACGGCGCGCCAGCCGATATCCCGGCGGCAGAAACCCTCGGGCCAATCGATCTTGTCGACGGCCGCATAGGCGCGGGCCTGGGCTTCGTCGACCGTCGCGCCGATCGCGGTGACGCCGAGGACGCGTCCGCCGGTCGCGCGCAGCGTGCCGTCGGCATCGGCGGCGGTGCCGGCATGGAAGACGGTGACGGCATCGTCGGCTTCGGCCTCGGCCACGCCCTTGATCACCGTGCCCTTCTCGTATGAGCCCGGATAGCCCTTGGCGGCCATGACCACGACCATGGCGGCATCGTCGTGCCAACGGAGATCGAAATGCTCCAGGACGCCGTCGCAGGCGGCGACGAGCGCCGTCACGAGGTCTGATTTCAGGCGCATCATCAGCACCTGGCATTCGGG
>CAZBRE010000046.1:4158-28041 GCA_964494065.1 uncultured Alphaproteobacteria bacterium | reverse complement strand
ATCACGCCCGAGGGCGGGGGGCCGGATGTCGTGGTCTATCCCGAGACGCTGAAAGCGGCGGGGATCGAGGCGCCGCAGCCGGGCGATGCGGTCGCCTTCACCGCCGAGCCCTACCGGCTGGCGCGCAAGGCGGTGACGGTCGAACGGGCAGCCTGACGGCCTTCCACGCTCCCCCGCGCGCATAAATCACGCCGTGCGCCCACGCACGCACGATCCCGTGAACCAAGCATATCTTGCAGCGACACGCGCTCTGGCCATATCGTAGGGGGTAGGGTGGAACGTCAGTGGGAGTGCGACGATGGCCAATGCAGCGGAAAAAACCGCGGGAGCCGGCAAGGTCGTGAAGTCGGACGAGGAGTGGCGCAAGCAGCTCTCGGCCGAGGAATACCGCGTCGCCCGCAAGGCGGGCACCGAGCGCGCCTTCACCGGGCGCTACTGGGACGAGAAATCCAAGGGCACCTACACCTGCATCTGCTGCGGCGAGCCGCTGTTCTCCAGCGAGACCAAGTATGAAAGCGGCACCGGCTGGCCGAGCTTCTACGCGCCGATCGACGAGAGCGCGGTGGCGACCAAGGAAGACAACTCGCTGTTCATGCGCCGCACCGAGGTCGTCTGCGCGCGCTGCGACGCGCATCTGGGCCACGTTTTTCCCGACGGCCCACCGCCCACCGGGCAGCGTTTTTGCCTGAACTCGGTCTCGTTGGACCTCAAGAAGGACTAGATCAAATTCGACTTTCGTCGAATCGGCGCCAGCCCGCTCCCCCACCCGGCCGCCCATGGAATCCTGTCCCATGTGCTGACTTGGGGCGGCCGGGTGGGGGAGCGGGCCGGTTCCGTGAAAATCGAAAATGATCTAACCACCGGGCCTCGCGCGTTCCGGGCCCCACTGGGCCGATTTTTCTACGCTGATCTATTCGGAAAATCCGGACTGCCGCCAAACGGCAGCGAATCCGCGCCCTTCGCCGCGCTCACGCGTTCGAATGCGCGTGAATTTTGTGCGTTAACCTTAAACCAAATTTAACTACCCGGTCCCTATTTTTGGGGCGCACGAAAGGGATATCTGGCGCCAGAGGCGGCGTTCGCGTCCCCCATGTATGCGGTCGAAGTCGATGCCCCGTCATCGCGGCGTGGCAGACGCTTCGCCCGGCGAGCAGGGGCCAGGCAGCTGGCCTTCGAAGCGCCAGAAAGGAGAGTTGACTATGGCTGGGAGCTCCACGGTCGTGGACCAAAATAGAAGGCGGCCCGCCCAGTTTCTACACGGCTACGGCACGTTCGTGGTCGGGGTCTTCATGATGGGCCTGGCGGGAGGGCTGGGCGCCCTGCTGCTCTATCTCTGGCCCGCCTCTTCCCTCGAGGGGGGAAGGGTCGTGTGGACCGGGCTTAACGAGACCATCGCCCTGGCGATCGTGATGATCACCGGCGCGCTTGGCTCCTTCATTCATATCGCCACCTCGTTCTCGAGCTTCGTCGGCAACCGCCGGCTCTCGGCGAGCTGGGTGTGGTGGTTCCTCCTGCGCGCGCCCATGGGTGCTGCGCTGGCGCTGCTGGTTTACTTCATTCTGCGCAGCGGCTTCCTGCTCGATGGCGGGTTGGGCACACAGCTCAGCCCCTTCGGCATCGCCGCCGTCGGCGCCGTCACTGGTCTTGCCTCCAAGCAGATCATCGACAAGCTGCGCAACGTGGCCGACACGACCTTCAATACCTCCGAAGACGATATGCGCGTCGACAAGCTCTAGGACGCTCATAGCGTAAGTGCCAGGAGCCGTCCGAGACCTATTCAGCGGAAATGGTCTCGGGCGGCTCTTTCTTTGGCGGGCCACGTGCAAATCGACCCGCGAGGACCACAAGACCGGATAACCGGCCAAGACAGCGGCCAACCGTGCTGCGGCGTCTCGGGCGCGCCATGGCCGGGCTGCGACGGGAAGCCAGCCGCGATGACCTTAATCATCGACATCCTTACCAGCCTGTTCAGCTTCGACATCATCAAGCTGGGCGCGCGGTTGGATACGCTGGAAGACCGCAAGAACCAGATCCTGCTGGTCCTCTTCACCCTGGTGTCCGACTCGATCCGTTTCTTCCTGGTGACCTGTCTCTTCTTCCTGATTTTGTATTGATACCAACGGGCCGGAAGAGCGGCCCGTTGTATTTCCCTCAGGCGCCGGGCGCGCCAAGACTAACTCTTGAGGGCGCCCGCTTGGCTCCCCTCGCATAAAGCTCGGGCGCCCTCCCAAATTTGCAAAGTGGCGCGCGCTAGCCGAAGGTCGACGAGCCCAGCTCGTCGCGCTTCGGCGGACCTTTCCAATTCAGCAAATCGCAAGGCTGGATCGGCTAGGATCGGCGCCATGCGCAAGGCGATCGACATTGCCGTGCATATCTTCAGCTTCGACCTCCTGCTGCTGCGCGAGCGGCTGGCGGGGATCGAGAACCAGGACATGCGCGCGCTGCTGATCGTATTCTCGATGCTCGCGGACGCCTTGCGGTTCGTCGCCGTTACCTGCCTTTTTGCGCTGTTCCTTCTCTGACCAAGGCCGCCGGCGGCAGCGGCAGGTCGATGTCGGAGGCCGGCGGTCGGTCGGGCGCGGGCGGCGCCGGTGTTTCGGGTTTCGCCGGCGGCTCGGGGCTGTCGAACGCGCGGTCGGAGGCCAGCAGGAAGCCGCGGTCGGCGCGCAGCTCGTTCAGCGCCGCCTCGATGTCGCTCTCGCCGATATCGTGCTGTCTCAGCGCCGCCGCCCCCAGCACCAGGCTCGCCTCGAGCGTTTCGGGCACCGCGATATCGGCGCCGAGGTCGAGCAGATCGCGGGCGTGATCGCTGTCGCGCGCCCGGGCGATGATCGGCAGCTCCGGCAGGCGGTGCTTCAGCATGGCGACGAGCTCGAGCGCCGTGCGCGCCTCGCCCATGGTGACGACGATGGCCGAGGCCCGGTCGACGCCGACGCTCCACAGCAGCTCGCGCTGGGCGGCGTGGCCGAAATAGACGGGTAGGCCCTTGCTGCGCCCGTCGAGCACGTTGGCGGCGTTGTTGTCGATGGCGACGTAGGGCAGGCGGCGCGCCTCCAGCAGGCGGGCGACGATTCGGCCGACCCGCCCGAAGCCGGCGATGACGACGTGGCGCGCGAGGTCGATGTTGTCCTGCTCGAGCGCGGCGAGACCCACGGGGGTGAAGCGCTCGAAGCGGTCGGCGAGCATCTTGCCGGCGCTGGCGAGGAAGGGTGTGGCGATCATGGTGATGCTGACGACGACGAGGCAGACCTGCTTCATCGGCTCGGGCACGAAGCCGATGAGGGCCGCGGCGCCGATCAGGATGAAGGCGAACTCGCCCCCCTGCGCCAGGGTCATGCCGACGCGGAGCGAGAGGAAGACCGGCAGCTTCACCAGCACCCGGCAGAGCAGATAGAGGACCACGGTCTTGAGCACGATCAGGGTCAGTGCGAGCGTGCCGACCAGCCACCAGTTCCGCGCCGCGGCGGCGAGGTCGACCTGCATGCCGATCGCCATGAAGAAGAGGCCCATCAGCAGGCCCTGGAACGGCTTGATATCGGCCTCGATCTGGTGGCGGAACTCGGTCTCGGCGAGGAGCAGGCCGGCCAGGAAGGCGCCGAGGGTGAGCGAGAGCCCAGCCTGCTCGGTCGCCCAGCCGGTGCCGAGCACCGCGAGCAGGGTAAGCGCGATGAAGATCTCGTGGCCGTGGTCGCGGGCGACGGTGCGGTAGATCGGCTGCAGGATGAGCCGGCCGGCCACCATGATGAGCGTGAGCGCGAGGGCGGCCTTGGCAATCGCCAGGCCGACCTGGCTCCAATCGGTGTCGCGCGCCGCCCCGCCCAGGATCGGCACCACGGCGAGCAGCGGCACCACGGCGAGGTCCTGCAGCAGCAGCACCGAGAAGCCGACGCGGCCGACCTTGGTTGCCACCTCGCCGCGCTCGGAGAGGAGCTGGAGGACGATGGCGGTCGACGAGAGCGCCAGGCCCGTGCCGATCACGAAGGCGGCCTTAGGGCTCGCGCCGAGACCGGCCGCAACCCCGCCGATGATCAGACTGGTCAGCACGAACTGCGCGCCGCCGAGCCCGAAGACCTCCCAGCGCATCAGCTTCAGACGCCGGAAGGAAAGCTCCAGGCCGATCGAGAAGAGCAGCATCACCACGCCGAGCTCGCCGACCACGCCGATGGTCTCGACATCGGCGATCAGTGCCAGGCCGGACGGTCCGATGATCATGCCGCTGGCGAGGTAGCCCAGCATCGGGCTGACGCGCAGGCGCTCGAAGACCACGACGGCGACGATCGCCGCGGTCAGCAGCAGCACGATCTCGAAGAGGAAGCCGTGGTTTTCCATGTAGGTCCGTGGCCGGCGGGTGGCCCTTCAGTTAACGCAATCCGAGGAAGCGGGGAAGGGGGGAGGGGCGTGAACGGTGCGCGGCGTTGGCCCCTTTCAAGCTTGCGGGAGAGGGGTTGTGACCCGTCTGGTTTTCGTGCACCGCATCCCCACATAGTACGGGATCGCCGCCGGCGCCCGTCACGGGCGGGGGACCTGTCCGGCGGCGTTTTCCTGTTCGAGGAACCTGGTTTGCGCATCGGGCCTGGATGATCCTGTTTCTGCAAGTGGCCGGCGGCCTGATCCTGCTTTATTTCGGCGGCGAGTACCTGGTTCGCGGTTCCGTGGCGCTTGCCGACAAGCTGGGCGTTTCGCACCTTCTGATCGGGCTTACCGTCGTCGCCGCGGGCACCTCGGCGCCGGAGCTGGTCGTCTGTCTGATCGCGGCCCTCAAGGGCGAGCCGGGCATCGCGCTCGGCAATGTCGTCGGCTCGAACATCGCCAACATTCTCCTGATCCTCGGCGTCACCGGCGCGATCGCGGCGATTCCGACGAGCCGGGCTGCGCTCTACCGCGACGGTCTTGCCGCGGTGTTCGCGACCGTACTGTTCGCCGTCATGTGCATGAGCGGCGTCGTCGGCCGGGCCGATGGCGCGTTGATGCTGGTCTGCCTCGCGAGCTACCTCGTCTACTGCTATCGCAGCGACAAGCGCAGCCGCGCCGCGAAAGCGACGATCGAGGCGGAGATCGAGGAGCTCGGCGGCCACGAGACACGCTATTGGGTGATGACGGCGAAGCTGGTCGGCGGGCTGGCGGCCGTGCTGTTCGGCTCCGAGCTGTTGGTTGCCGGCGCGCGCGAGACGGCGCGGATCGCCGGTGTCGGGCCGGAGATCATCGGCCTCTCGATGGTCGCGATCGGAACCTCCTTGCCGGAGCTCGCCACGGGCATCGCGGCGGCGCGGCAGAGACATACCGATCTGGCGCTGGGCAATGTGCTCGGCAGCAACATCTTCAACGTTCTCGCCATTATGGGCGTGGTCGCTGTAGTCCGCCCGCTGGCGGTACCGGGCCGCATCGTTGCCTTCGATCTCTGGGCGATGGTCGGCGTGACCGTCGCCTTCGTCGGCCTGGCCCTGCTTACCCGCCGCATCGGCCGCAGCGTGGCGATGGCCTTCCTGGTCATATATGTCGGCTACGTGGTCGCGCTGTTCACCGGCATCTCGGCACTGGGCCTCGCGCATACGGGCTGAGCGGCACGTCTATCGCGGCCTTGCGCCTTCCCGCGGCATTGGCCATGCTCGCGCGCCATGGCCGATAGCAACCCCAAGACCGCGCTCGTGACCGGCGCCGCCCGGCGCATCGGGCGGGCGATCGCCGAGCGCCTGGCCGTCGACGGCTGGGCCGTCGCGGTCCACTGCCACGACTCGGCCGAGGACGCGCGCGCGGTGGTTGCGGCCATCGAGGCCGCTGGCGGTAGGGCGGCGGTGCTCGAGGCCGATCTCACCGACAGGGCCGCGGTCGAGGCGCTGCTGCCGGCGGCCGCCGAGTCGCTCGGGCCGGTCACGGCGCTGATCAACAACGCCTCGGCCTTCGAGCGGGACGAGCTGGCGACGCTGACCCGGGCCTCGTGGGATCAGCATCTGGAGACCAATCTGTGGGCGCCGCTGATGCTCACCAAGGCCTTCGCCGCACAATTGCCCGAGGGCGCCGCCGGCAATGTCATCAACCTGCTCGATCAGCGGGTCTTCAACCTGACGCCCTATTTTCTCTCCTACACGGTCAGCAAGTCGGCCTTGTGGACGCTGACCCAGACGCTGGCGCTGGCGCTGGCCCCGCGCATCCGGGTGAACGCGATCGGGCCGGGGCCGACCCTGCCCTCGCCGCGCCAGAGCCAGGCCGAGTTCGACCGGCAATGGGCGCGCATGCCGCTCGGCCGCGGCACCACCCCGGAGGAGATCGCGGCGGCCGTGCGCTACCTCCTCGATGCGCCTGCGGTCACGGGCCAGATGCTGGCGCTCGATGGCGGCCAGCATCTGGGCTGGGCGCAGGCCGGCGGGGCGCCCGACCCCGAATGAGCGCCGATGTCGCCGGCGTGGCGCGTCCTGGCCATTTGGCGGCGGGTTAGTCCTTGATTGGTGCGCTGCGCCGCCGCATCTTCAGGGCATGGACACTGGTTGCCGACAGGACACCCGACCCCGATGAACCCTCCCGAGATCCTCAAGCCGAAGCCGATCGCCGAGGCCGGCGTCCGCCACGTCTTCGTCCGTGACTTCGTGCTGCCGGCGCATATCGGCGTGCACGGCCACGAGAAGGGCAAGCAGCAGCGGGTCCGGGTCAATCTCGATCTCGCCGTGCTCGAGGGCGCGGCGACGCCCGAGGACACGCTGGGCGACGTGGTCTGCTACGAGGAGATCGTCGACGGCGTCCGCGCCGTGGTCGACGAGGGGCACGTCAACCTGGTCGAGACGCTGGCCGAGCGGATCGCCGCCGTGTGCCTGTCCGACCCCCGGGTGCGTTTGGCGCGGGTGCGGGTCGAGAAGCTCGACGTCTTCGAGGACGTCGGCTCGGTGGGCGTGGAGATCGAGCGGCGGAGCGTCTTCCACTGAGCCGCAAGGCCCCCGCTGCATTGGCAAAACCGGGAATGGGACGGTCTTGAACATGCACCGAAATTTGTCGTTTGTGCACAAGCCGTTCGAAGCCGATTGCCCCAGTTTCGCCCCATTTCCAACGACTTAGTGTTAACGATATGTTATCGCTCGGTTTTGCGATATTCTATGTTTTTCAATAACTTAAGTATTTCTGCCTAAATATTGGGCAATCAATTGTAACCCTTTGTTTCATGCGGGGGGATTGTCAGCGCAATGTCGTTTTACACACATTTATCCACAGAATCCGTGGATATCATTTCGGCCCCTGCCCGTGATTGGGCAGGCGGCGAAGATCGGTTGACGGCGCACCGCCAGCGGCCAAAATAGACATCATGGCCGCGCCGCCGAGCCCGCACTCAGCGAAATCCAAATCGCCGTCCCGCGACGCTTCGAAGTCTAAGGACGTGACGTCCAAGGACGCTAAGTCCAAGGACACGAAGCGTCCGCCCTCGATCGTCGAGGGCATCGCCACGCTGAAAGCCGCGGTCAAGACTTTGCCGGCGCGGCCCGGCGTCTACCGCATGCTCGATGCGGCGGGCGACGCGCTCTATGTCGGCAAGGCGCGCAACCTGAAGAAGCGGGTGACCAGCTACACGACGGCGGCGAAGCTGACCGAGCGGCTGGCGCGCATGGTCTCCGAGACGGTGTCGCTCGAGGTGGTGACGACGCGCAGCGAGGTCGAGGCGCTGCTGCTCGAGCAGAACATGATCAAGAAGCTGAAGCCGCGCTTCAACGTGCTGCTGCGCGACGACAAGTCGTTCCCCTACATCTTCATCACCGGCGACCGCGACTGCGCGCAGATCACGAAATACCGCGGCGCGCGCAAGCGGCCGGGCGACTACTTCGGCCCCTTCGCCAGCGCCGGCGCGGTCAACCGGACGCTTCGTGCCCTGCAGCGGGCGTTTCTCTTGCGCTCTTGTTCGGACGGCGTGTTCGCCGCGCGCAAGCGGCCCTGCCTGCTCTACCAGATCAAGCGCTGCAGCGCGCCCTGCGTCGACCGTATCTCGGCGGACGACTACGACGCGCTGGTCGACCAGGCCCGCGCCTTCCTGAGCGGCCGCAGCCAGGAGATCCATAAACAACTCGGCGAGGCGATGCAGGCGGCGAGCGACGCGCAGGAATACGAGAAGGCCGCCAACCTGCGCGACCGCATCCGGGCGCTGGCCGCGATCCAGGCCAAGCAGGACATCAATCTCGAGCACGGCATCGGCGACGCCGATGTGATCGCCGCGCATCTGAGCGGCGGCCAGGCCTGCGTGCAGGTCTTCTTCTTCCGCGCCGGGCGCAACTACGGCAACCGCGCCTACTTCCCGCGCCACGGCAAGAAGGACCCGATCGCCGATATCCTCGGCGGCTTCGTCGGCCAGTTCTATACGACCAATCCGCCGCCCAAGCTGGTCTTGCTCAGCCACAAGATCGCCGAAGCATCGCTGGTTTCCGAAGCCTTGAGCCAGCGCGCCGAGGCCAAGGTGACCGTGATCGTCCCGCAGCGCGGCGACAAGAAGAAGCTGATCGACCACGCCCTCGCCAATGCCCGCGACGCCCATGCCCGGCGGCTGGCCGAGAGCGCCTCGCAGCGCCGGCTGCTCGAAGGGGTGGCCGAGACCTTCGGGCTCGACGGCGTGCCGGAGCGCATCGAGGTCTACGACAACAGCCACATCTCCGGGACCAACGCGGTGGGCGCGATGGTGGTTGCCGGGCCCGACGGCTTCGTGAAGAACGCCTACCGCAAATTCAACATCAAGGACCTCGCGGCCAAGGCGGCGAATGATAAGGGCGATGACACGGGCGACGATGGGAGCGATGACGCGCCCAAGCCACCCGGCTTGTCGGAGCAGGCCCAAGCTGGGTATCACGCCGGGCCCGGCTCTGCACCGATCACCCCTGGCGACGACTACGCGATGATGCGCCAGGTGCTGACGCGGCGCTTCGCGCGGGCGCTGAAGGAAGACCCCGAGCGCGAGAGCGGCAACTGGCCCGACCTGGTGATGATCGACGGCGGGCCGGGGCAGCTCTCGGTGGCGCGGGCGGTGCTAGACGATCTCGGGGTGGACGACGTCGCGCTGGTGGCGATCGCCAAGGGCCCGGACCGCGATGCCGGGCGCGAGCGCTTCTTCCGCCCCGATCAGGACCCGATCTCGCTCGAGGCGGACTCGCCCGTGCTCTACTTCCTTCAGCGCCTGCGCGACGAGGCGCACCGCTTCGCCATCGGGGCGCATCGGGCCAAGCGCTCGAAGGCGATTGGCCAATCCTTGCTTGATGACGTGCCGGGGATCGGCGCGCGGCGGAAGCGGGCGCTGCTGCTGCATTTCGGCTCGGCCAAGGCGGTGGCGAAGGCCGGGCTCGCCGATCTGGAGGCGGTCGACGGCATTTCTGGCACCGTCGCGCGCAAGATTTACGATCATTTCAACACACAGCCGTAGGGTAGAACTTAGTCTATCGGCCCGAATGGGCTAGGATTGGGTCCGCGCCCTCCGGCGGCACCCGATGCGACAGGCGTTTCGCGCCGGAGGGACGCGGGGACGGCCGATGATCCTCAACCTGCCGAACGTGCTGACGCTCTCGCGGGTCGCCGTGATCCCGGTCTTCGTCGCCTCGTTCTTTTTGGCGAGCCCGCTGGCCAACTGGGTGGCGCTGGGCCTCTTCATCGCGGCGGGGGCGACCGATTATTTCGACGGCTTCTTCGCCCGGCGGCGCGAGCAGTCCTCCGACTTCGGCCGCTTCCTCGATCCCATCGCCGACAAGCTGCTGGTGGCGACGGCGCTCTTGATGCTGGCGGGGTTCGGGCGGATCGCCGGGGTGGCGATCATTGCTGCGGCGATCATCCTCTTGCGCGAGATCGTGATCTCGGGGCTCCGCGAATATCTGGGCGGGCTCAAGATCACCGTGCCGGTCTCCAAGCTCGCCAAGTGGAAGACGACGGTGCAGATGGTGGCGATCGGCTTTCTGATCGTCGGCGCGGCAGGACCGGCGGCGATGCCGACCGTGCTCGTGGGCGAGGTGCTTCTGTGGGCCGCCGCCGTGCTGACCGTGGTGACGGGCTACGACTATATGCGTGCCGGCATGCGCCACATCCTCGGCCGCGACGACGGTGCGCGGGCGGGCGGGGCCGCGGAGTAAGGTCTAGCCTGGCGGCTATCCGCATCGGTCCGCACTGCTTGCGCCTACCCGGCTAGCGACGCAAGATCGCTCCCAACTCGTCATGTGAACGAACGAGATCCAGGGAGCGCTCATGAACCAGGCAGACTTCGACACCCTTCACGCCGCCTTCGTCGCCGTCGCCGAGGCGCATCCGGACAATGCGTTCCTCGTCGTGCCGAAGCGTGAGGGGCGGGATTACGATCCGGACGGGCGCGAGATCACATACGGTGAGGCCCGCGCGGCAATCGACGCGCTGATCGCGCTCTACCGCGACGCCGGCTACGGCATGGGGCACCGGGTGGCGCTGCTGCTGGAGAACCGGCCGGAGCATTTCCTGCATCTGCTTGCCTTCTCCGCGCTCGGCATCTCGCTGGTGTCGATCAACCCCGAATACACCCACGACGAGATGCTCTATCAGATGGAGCATTCGGACGCCGACCTCGCCGTCGTGCGGACCAAGCGCATCGCCGATGTCGAGGCGGTCGGCAAGGACCGGGCGAAGGATGGCACGCCGCTGCCGGTGGTGGACGGCGACGCGCTGCCGGATGAGCTGCCGCGCGCGCCGCGACCGCCGCGGAACGAGGCGCCGGGACGGGCGACCGAGCTCGGGCTCTACTACACCTCCGGCACGACGGGGCGGCCCAAGGGCTGCGTCGTCACAAACCATTATTTCCTGCTTACCGGGGCCGGCTATCTCGACGCCCTGCAGTCGGGCGATCTCACCATCGAAGAGGGCAAGGAGCGGCTCTACAACCCATTGCCGCTCTATCATGTGAACGCCTGCGTCATCAGCTTCGGCGGCATGCTGCAGTCGGCGAACGCCCAGATCCAGCCCGACCGCTTCCATCCCTCGACCTGGTGGTCGGAGCTGGCGCAGACCCGGGCGACCATCTTCCATTATCTGGGCGTGGTGCCGCCGATGCTGCTGAACCAGCCCGAGAGCCCGGACGAGAAGAACCACGCGATCAAATGGGGCCTGGGGGCGGGTATCGAGCCGTCGCTGCACGCGAAGTTCGAGGAACGCTTCGGCCTGCCGCTCTACGAGGGATGGGGCATGACCGAGACGGGCCGTGTGTTCTCCGCCGCGAGCGAGCCGCGCCACATCGACACCCGCGCCTTCGGCCGGCCCAACAAGTGGATGACCGGCAAGATCGTCGACGAGAACGACCAGGAACTGCCGCGCGGCACGCCGGGCGAGCTCGTCGTCTGGACGCCGGGCGAGAACCCGCGCGACGGTTTCTTCTCCGGCTATCTGAAGAACGAAGCGGCGACCGAGGAGAGCTGGAAGAACGGCTTCTTCCATACCGGCGACACGGTGATCCAGCGCGACGACGACATGTTCATCTTCGTCGACCGCTCCAAGAACATCATCCGCCGCTCGGGCGAGAACATCGCCGCCGCCGAGATCGAGGCCTGCCTCGCCGCCGACGAGCGGGTCGCCAACATCGCCGTGCTGGCCGTGCCCGACGAGCTGCGCGAGGAGGAGGTGATGGCCTGCATCGTCGCCAGGGACGGTGTTGAGGCCGACGAAGCTTTGGCGGACGGGCTCATGGATCTGGCGCTGGAGAAGCTGAGCTACTTCAAGGCGCCCGGCTGGTGGCTCTTCGTCGAGCGCCTGCCGACGACGGGGACGCAGAAAGTCCAGAAGCAGCAGATCTTCCCCAAGGGCACCGACCCGCGCGAGCAGCCCGGCGTGATCGACCGGCGCGACCGCAAGAAGCGGCCGAAGCGGTAGGGGCCGGGCCGTTACTCGGCTTCGCTTGCGCGCCGGGCGCGGCGCCGCGCGAAGGGGTTCTCGCGGATGATGATGATGGCGACGCCGAGGATGGTGACCGCGCCGCCGAGGAGGACGATGGGCTTTGGCCGCTCACCCAACAGCACGATGGCGCTCAGCACGGTGGCGATCGGCAGCAGCAGGATGAAGGGCATCACCAGGTTGATCGAATATTTGTTGATGAGCCGATACCAGAGCCCATAGCCGAGCGCGGTCATCACCAGACCCAGATAAAGGATCGCGACCCAGACGACCGGGTCGGCGGTCTTGAGATGCGTCCAGTGGCCGGTCTCGAAGATGAAGCTGCCGATGAAGAGCTGGGGCACGGCGAAGACGGCGACCCAGGCCGTGAGCTGAAAGCCGCCGACCGCCCCCTTGAGCGCCTTGGTCATGACCTGGCCGGCGGCGAAGAGGACCGAGCCCAGCATCACCATGCCCGCCGAGATATAGGCGCCCTGGACGGTCGGCTCGCCTGCCAAGATGAGCACGCCGGCGAAGGCGAGCGCCATGCCGATGGCGCGGCGCCAGCCGATCATGTCCTTGAGGAAGATCGCCGCCAGCAACGAGGCGTAGGCCGGCTCGAGCTGGATGATGATGATCGCGGCCGAGGCGTCGAGCCCCTTGAGGCCGGTGAAGGTGAAGCCGTATTGCAGGCCCGCGCCGACCAGCGAGATCAGCGCCACCCGGCCCATATGCGCGACCGGCGGGCGCACGAACCAGACCAGCGCCGCCGCGGTGATGGTGAAGCGGAGTGCCATCAGGAAGATCGGCGGAAAGCCCGCGAGCGCCGCCTTGGCGATCGTGAAGCCGAGCCCCCAGATGCAGGCGACCAGTACGGCCGTCATGATGTCGCGAGGCTGCACGCCGTGTCCCCTCTTGGGCCATCCCGAAAGCGTTTCTTGGTTCGCCGGTTCGCGCGCGCCGGCATTCCGCCCATTTGCGCATAGCCGGCCCGTGCTGTCTCCCCGCCGAGGGACATGGTCGATATGCGCGGAGCGAGCCGCCGGGCCGGTGGCGGCGTTGATCGCGATCAATGCACGAAATCCTGTTTCCGTCGTAGGTTACTATGGGAATTTGCGACAGAGGGGACGGAGCAGATGGCCAAGCACGGCAAAGATGCGGTCGACGACGCTGCCGCAGAGACGGGCGGATCAATCCCGACATCACCGGTTCCGGGAAACGGCGCCGAGGGGGGCAGGCCTGGCAAGGCGAAAGCGGCGCGCACACCCTGTGCCGCATCCATTCCGGACAAGCCCAAGAAGACAGACGACAGAAGCGCCAGGGGCGATGGCGGCGATGACGCGCCGCAGCATCGGCTGGCCGAGCTGCGCCACGACCCGGAAGCCATCCGGCTCGCCTTCGAGACCGGGGACTATCCCTACAAGACCAAGATGCGGCGCTCGGCCTACGAGAAGAGCAAGGCCAAGCTCCAGGTCGAGCTGCTCAAGGTCCAGAACTGGGTCGAGGAGACCGGGCAGAAGATCGTCGTGCTGTTCGAGGGCCGCGATGCCGCCGGCAAGGGCGGTACGATCAAGCGTTTCACGGAACATATGAACCCGCGCACGGCGCGTGTCGTCGCCTTGCCGAAACCGACCGAGCGGCAATCGTCGCAATGGTTCTTCCAGCGCTATGTCGAGCACCTGCCCGCCGCCGGCGAGATCGTGCTGTTCGACCGCTCCTGGTACAACCGCGCCGGGGTCGAGCGCGTGATGGGGTTCTGCTCGCCGCACCATTATCTGGAGTTCATGCGCCAATGCCCGGATCTCGAGCGCATGCTGGTGCGCAGCGGCATCATTCTCTTCAAGTACTGGTTCTCGGTGACCCGCCAGGAACAGCGCCGCCGCTTCAAGGCGCGCGAGACCGACCCGCTGAAGCAATGGAAGCTGTCGCCGATCGACCGGGCCTCGCTCGACAAGTGGGACGACTACACCGAGGCCAAGGAGGCGATGTTCTTCTACACGAACACCGCCGACTCACCCTGGATCGTGGTCAAGTCCGACGACAAGAAGCGGGCGCGCCTCAATTGCATGCAGCACTTCCTCTCCGCCTTGCCCTATCCGAACAAGGACGCGCATATCGTCCACGGCTACGATCCGCTGATCGTGGGCCTGAGCTCGCACGTGATCGGCAACAGCGATCACATTCTGGGCAAGAGCCTGCACCCGGATATGCGGCGCGCCGAGCGCTCCTGAGGTGACGGCCGCTGTGCCGGCCTAGCGCCTACCGCGCCCAATCCAGGATCAGGCCCTGGTTGACGTCGCGCTGCACCTTGTCGCGGTCGATATCGACGCAGACGGCGACAAGCTCGACCACGCCGTCCTCGCCGAACGGCACGAACATGTTCTCCACGCAATGCCAGTCGCGCTCGGCGAAGAGAACGCCGCTCAGCGTCGCCATCGGGGTGCAGGTTTCGACGATCCGATGATAGGGCCAGATCATCGCTTCGAGCGCCGGACCGTAGAGCGCGCGGTCGAGGAAGCGTCCGGTCGAGTCGCGTTCGGCAAGCCCGGTGACGAAGGTTCCGATCAGCCGGTAACGAAACCGCAGCGGCTCGCGGAGGACGTCGACCAACACGATGTGCGGCAGCAGCGTGGTCATGTCCAGCGGGTCGAGCGCGCTGCGGGGCGGCATCTGTTGGTCGCCGGACAGGCTGCGCCAGTGATCGCGGAAGGCACGGACCTTTGCGGACGTGGGCGCCTGCTTGCTTGGCCACCAGAAGCTTTTGCCGTCGGCCATGCGGCTGTACCCGCCCTTGGGCAGCGCATCGTCCGACTTGTCGGTATCGCGTGCGGAAGCCATCGATCAGGGGCCGTGGGCGCTGGGATTGTGACCGGCTGGGCCGGACGGTTGGGAGATGGAAAGGACGGCAGGCCCGGCGATGCTAGCCGGGGAAGCTGGAAGAATGCTTAAGCGGAGCGGGTGAACTAACCGGGGTCGCCCGCACGCATAGGTTCCCATGCGAGGCGCGGTTCCCATGCGAGGCGCGGTTCACATGCGAGGCGCAGTTGCCATGCGAGGTCCGGTTCGCATGCGCGGTGCGGGTCGTATGCGAGCTGCCCGCGGGATGTGGGTTTGGGCGGATTTTCGCCCGCCCTTTCCGTTGCCGGGCGTTGGCCCTAGATTTCCTCCCATGAAGATCTTCGGATTCGCAGGCTGGAGCGGCAGCGGCAAGACCACGCTTGTGACCAAGCTCATCCCCGAGCTGGTGGGCCGCGGCGTGCGTGTCTCGACCATGAAACATGCTCATCACGCCTTCGATATCGATCAGCCGGGAAAAGATTCCTACGAACACCGGACCGCCGGCGCCACCGAGGTCATGGTCGGCTCGGCCAACCGGTGGGCGCTGATCCACGAGATCCGGGGCGATGACGAGCCGTCGATCGACGAGCTGGCGGGCCGCATGGCGCCGGTCGACCTGCTGCTGGTCGAAGGCTTCAAGGCCTATCCGCACGACAAGATGGAGGTCTACCGGGCCGCGGTCGGCAAGCCGTTGCTTTGCCTGACCGAAAAACACATCGTCGCCGTCGCCTCCGACGCGCCGGTGCCGCAAGCGAGCGTGCCGGTGCTCGATATGAACGACGTGCCGGCGATCGCCGATTTCATCCTGAAGCGCACGGGCCTGAAGCCGGCGCGCGGCGCGGCCTGAGCGCATGGCCCAGCTCTCCAACGACTGCTTTGCCTTCGGCGGCGATCTGATGACCACCGCCGCGGCGCTGGCCGACCTCGAAGCGCGGGTCGAGCGGGTGGCCGAGCCCGAGGAAGTGTCGCTGCCGAGCGCGCTCGGACGCTTTCTCGCCGAGGACATCGTCGCCGGGCGCGATGTGCCGCCGAACGCCAACTCCGCCGTCGACGGCTACGCGGTCTATTTCGATGACCTTGCGGCCGACGGACCGACGGTGCTGCCGGTCGTCGGACGGGCCGCGGCGGGGCATCCGCTCGAGGGACCCCAGGCGCGCGGCACGGCGGTGCGGATCTTCACGGGTGCTGCGATGCCGGCGGGCAAAAATGGTGACGAAGCTGGCGGCGCGCCCGACACGGTGATGATGCAGGAGGACTGCGAGGAGCGCGACGGGCCGGATGGCGGCCGCGTCGTCGAGATCGCCCCCGGCATCAAGCGCGGCTCCAACCAGCGCGAAGCCGGCGAGGATATCCGCGCCGGCACCACGATCCTCAAAGCCGGACAGCGACTGCGGCCGCAGGACCTGGGGCTCGCCGCCTCGGTGGGGCGCTCGCGGCTCACGGTCTATGCGCCGCTCAAGGCCGCCGTCTTCTCCACCGGCGACGAAGTGCGCGACCCGCTCAAGGGAGACGCCGGCGATGGCGCCGAACCGGGTGGGGATTTGGGCGAGGGGCTGATCTACGATTCCAACCGGGTGACCATCGCAGCACTGCTGGCGCAGCTTGGCTGCGCGGTCTCCGACCTCGGTATCCTGCCCGACGACCGGGCGACCATCGAGGCGGCGCTTGAAGCGGCCGCGCGCGACCATGCGCTTATCGTCACCTCCGGCGGCATGTCGGTGGGCGAGGAGGACCATGTGCGCGATGCGGTCGAGGCGCTGGGCCAGGTGCATTTCTGGCGCCTGGCGATCAAGCCGGGGCGGCCGATCGCGCTGGGTCAGATCGGCCGCGTGCCCTTCGTCGGCCTGCCGGGCAACCCGGTGGCGGTGATGGTGACGTTCCTGCGCATCGCCCGGCCGATGATCCTGAAGCTCGCCGGGGCCAGCGACCGCGACCCGCATCTCTTCCAGGTGCGCGCCGGCTTCGACCACAAGAAGAAGGCCGAGCGGCGCGAATGGGTGCGGGCGCGGATCGAGATGGGCGGCGACGGGGTGCCGGTGGCGCACAAGTTCCCGCGCGACGGCGCCGGCATTCTGACCTCGATGGTCGAGGCCGACGGCCTCGTCGAGCTGCCCGAAGATATGACCCGCCTTGAAGCCGGCACGATGGTCGACTTCCTGCCCTTCAGCGAGGTGAGCTGAAGGGGGGCTTTTCATATTGATTCGTCATTCCCGCGCAAGCGGGAATCCACGGATCGAAGGGCACCAACCTTGCCGGCTTCCCTGGACCCCCGCTTTCGCGGCGGTGACGGCAGGGCAAGGGTGCGAAGGTGGCCTCGAAGGATGGATGCCGGAACAATCGGCGCCGATCGCGCGCAATCCATTGCATCGCCACTTGCCCTGGGCCGTCCCTCCATCCCATATTGATGTCATGTCTGAAATGAAGGTCCTCTACTTCGCCTGGCTGCGGAAGAAGACCGGCACGGGACAGGAAACCATCCACCCGCCGGCCGAGGTCCAGACGTTGGGCGGGCTGGTCGACTGGCTGAAGACCCAGAGCCCCGGCCATGCCGACGCGCTGGCCGATCTCTCGATGGTCAGCTTCGCGGTCAACCAGGAATATGCCGAGGTCGAGGACCCGGTGAAGTCCGGCGACGAGATTGCCCTGTTCCCGCCGGTCACGGGAGGTTGAACGACCACCCCTTGACCAAGACCGGAAACCAAGCGCTATTAGGGGCGGGGCGGCGGTATCGCAGGACGAGACGTTTGATCAGGGACCTGATCCGACCATGATACGCGTCCAACGAGAGGATTTCGATCCGGCCCGGGAGACCGAGGCGCTCGTCGGGGACGACCACAGCATCGGTGGTGTCGTGACCTTCACGGGATTGGTCCGCGAGATGGCCGATCTCGGCGAGGGCACCGAGGCGCGCATCAATGCCATGACCCTGGAGCACTATCCGGGGATGACCGAAAAGATGCTGGCGCGCATCGAAGCCGAGGCATTGGATCGTTGGCCTCTTAACGCGTCGTTGATCATACATCGTTACGGTGACCTCGAACCGGGCGACCGGATCGTGTTCGTGGCTACCGCCTCGGCGCACCGCCAGGCGGCCTTCGAGGCGAACATGTTCCTGGTCGACTGGCTGAAGACCAAGGCGCCGTTCTGGAAGCGCGAGGACGCGGAGACCGGCGCGCACTGGGTGGAGGCGCGAAGCAGCGACGACGAAGCTGCGGCGCGCTGGACGGAGACACCCTCTAAAGCCGCGGAGTGACCGCTTAAGATGGCAGACATTGTCAACCTGAACCAATACCGCAAGAAGAAGGCGCAGGCGGAAAAGAAGGCCCAAGCTGCCCGCAACCGGGCCAAGGAGGGCCGCACGAAAGCGGCCCGCACCGCCGACCGGCTCGCCAGCGAACGCAGCGAGAAGGCCCTCGACGGCACCAAGGTCGAGCCGCGCGAGGACGACTGAGCGTCGCCCTTCTGGGGCCCCGGATCGACGCGTGTAGGCACCGTGCGGAGAAAGCGTTGTCGCGGCAAGTTTGATCCGCCGCCAATCGGGCGCGCGTCGATCGGCATATACCGTTCTTCAATCAACATTGACGGCGCATCGATGTGGATGCAATGCTGCCGTCATCGTGACTGACACCCAAACCACACCCACCGACACCTCCGGGCTTTATGACCACGCCGGCTATTGGCTGAGCCGTCTGCAGGCGGAGATGCATGGCCGGCTCGAGCGCCGCCTTTCCGAGCATGGCGTGACCGCGGCGCAGTGGGGCGTGCTGATCGCGCTGCACCAGGGCGCCTCCAACACGGTGCGCGGGCTCGCCGCCTTCCTCGCCGTCGATGGTGGTGCGGTGACCCGACTGGTCGATCGGCTGGAAGGCAAGGGGCTGGTGGCGCGTCAGGTGGATCGCGCGGATCGGCGATCGGTTCTCCTGTCGTTGAGCGAAACGGGGCGGGCCTTGATCGGGCCGCTGGTTCAGGCGGTCGACGAGCATGATACGGAGATCCTGCAAGGATTGTCGGCGGAAGAGCGGGGGCAGTTCCTGAGCGCGCTGTCTCGTCTGTTGACGGCGCAGGGCATCGAGCCGCACGGCCGGCCTTTCGATGACGCGGCATCTGCCCATTCCAAACCGAAGTCCAAGTCGAAGGCGAAAGCAGAGAAGACCGCCAGCTCCGCCAAGCCCGATACGCCACTTACCGTCGCAGCAACGATCGAGAAGCTCGCCAAATCCGGCAAGAAGGACAAGAAGACCGGGAAAGACAAGAAGGGCGGAAAGGGTAAGAAGGACAAAAAGGGCAAGAAGAAAAAAGGCAAGAAGAAGGGCAAGAAATAGCCCCGCGCGCCAATCGGGTACGGCCACCGGCTGGTATCTCCAAACATTCCTTTCCAGTGTCACCCCGGACTTGATCCGGGGTCCATCCGGTGCCGCCGGCCCCGCGACTAATCCAGCCGCGTCAGGGAGCGGGCCAGGACATCCATGCGGTCGCCCTTTTCGATGACCTCGATCGCGGTCATGGAGCGCCCGGGGGTGTCGGCCGGCCGGTAGTCCTTGAACTGCCACGGATTGGGGCGGGCGGACCAGTACAGCCAGTAGAAGGCTTCGGCACCGCAGGCGGGACAACGCTTGAGCCGCCTTATGTCGTCGACATAGCCGATGGCCCGGCATTTCCGACACATGATGAAGGGTGCTGCGAGCCTGAATCCGATATAGGCCAGGGTCGGCCCGCCGATGATCATGACGATCAGCAACGTGCGCCAGGGAAAGCCGGCGGGCTCGCCATCGAGGAACCAGACGGTGCTGGTGATCACACCGAGCATGAGCACGGTGAACAGCTGGCCGCCGAACTGCAGCACGGCATGGCGGTTGCGGCTCATTAGTCGTGGGCGGGCGGTCATGGCTCGGGTCCGTGGGTCCGTGTTCAGGGGCCCACACGCTATCCCGTGCATGGCTGTTCGCGCAGTGCCGGCGGTCACATGTGCGCGACGCGCGTTGGTGGACGCGCTACTCCGCCGCGGCGCGCGCCTCGCCGCGGCCCGGATCGCCGGTGAAGTCGATCAACGGGCCCTTGGGGACGATCGTCTGGCCGCGGCTCGCCGGGCCGATGCGGTGATAGTTGGCCTTGTAGATATCGGGGAAGACCGTCGCGGCGACGCCGGGCAGCTGGTAGAGCGACCGCGTATAGCCCCAGAGGTTGGGGTAGTCGATGAGGCGGCGCAGATTGCAGCGGAAGGCGCTCACGTAAGCGACGTCGAAGCGCAGTAGCGTCGGCAGGGCACGGATATCGGCGAGGGTGATGCGGTCGCCGGCGAGATACTGCCGCTCGGCGAGCAGGCCTTCCATCCAGTCGAGCGTCGCAAAGACGTCGTCGAAGGCTTCCTCGTAGGCTTCCTGGCTGCGCGCAAAGCCAGCGCGGTAGACCCCGTTGTTGAGGTTCGCGTAGGTGCGCTCGTTGATCGCATCGATCTCGGCGCGCAGGTCCTCCGGATAGTAATCGTCGGCATTGCCGGCGACGCCGACGAAGGCCGCGTTGAGCATGATGATGATCTCGGAGGATTCGTTGGAGACGATGGTCTTGGTCGCGTTGTCCCACAGCACGGGCACGGTGATGCGGCCGGTGTATTTGGGATGGCTCGCCGTATAGATCTCGTGGAGGATGGTCTTGCCGAGATTGTGGTCGCGGTAACGATCCTGGCTGGGATCGAAGATCCAGCCGTTGTCGTCGCGCCGCGGCAGCACCATCGACATCGGGATCGCCTCTTCCAGGCCTTTGAGGATGCGCATGATCCATGTGCGGTGCGCCCAGGGACAGCCCTCGGACACGTAGAGGTGATAGCGGCCGGCCTCGGCCTTGTAGCCTCCCTCGCCCGAGGGGCCGGGGCTGCCGTCGGGGGTGACCCAGCTTCTAAGCGGCGAGTCGGGGCGCTGCCAGCGGCCGTCCTTCACCTCGCTCTTGGGGTCCTCGACATGCCAGACGCCTTCGATCATCACGCCCATGTGGTGCCTCCGATGTGTCGGTTCGGGGTTTGCATGGAGCCTAACCTAGGTCGCGTGCCGGCGCGAGGCGAGAGGGTGCGGGGCGGGCCGGCTCGCCCTTCGAGGCTCGCTCACGCTCGCACCTCAGAGTGAGCCTGCGGTTTTGGTCCAACCCGCAAGCGTCATTCCCGCGAAAGCGGGAATCCAGAGATCACAGGGTGCCGGTCTTTCCGTCATCCCTGGACCCCCGCTTTCGCGGGGGTGACGACTGAATGTGTGTTTGCGGGCGGCGCGATGCCGGCACGGCCACGGCCATTGCAGACAGCCCGTCAATCCCGATAATCCGGCGCCTCGCGGTCGAGGATGCGTTTGATGGCGTCGAGATGCTGCAGCGTCTGGGTGCCGCCTTGCGCCATTTGCGCCACGGTCTTCTCGATCATCGGCCCGGGGATGCGCTTGAGCGGCTTGCCGGTCGACATGGCGAGCACCTGGATCATCGCCGCGCGCTCCAGATAGTAGAGCCGGTCGAAGGCCTCGGCGACCGAGGCGCCGGTCACGATGACACCGTGATTGGCGAGGAAGAGCACTTGGCGGTTGCCGAGCGCGGCGCACATGCGCCGGCCTTCGGAAGCATCGAGGGCGAGCCCGCCATAGTCGTCGTCGTAAGCGATGCGGTCGTGGAACATCAGCGAGGTCTGATTGGTCGGCTCGATCCGCCCGCCCTCGACCGTGGTCAGCGCGGTCGCGTAGGGCATGTGAGTGTGCAGCACGCAGGTCGCCTGGGGTGCGCCGGCATGGATCGGGTAGTGGATGTAGAGCGCGGTCTCCTCGGGGTCCGTGTCGCCCTCGATCAAGCCGCCGTTGAAGCCGACGAGGAGGAGCTTGCTTGCGGTGATTTCCCGCCAGTGGGTGGCCGGCGGGTTGATGAGGAATTTGTCGGGGGCGCTGCCGTCGGGATTGGCGACGACGACACTGAAATGATTGCAGATGCCCTCCGACAGGCCGAGCCGGTCGGCCCAGCGGAGCGCGGCGGCGAGGTCGATGCGGGCGGTTTCGATTGGGTCAGGCATGGGGTGCATAAGGCGGGAGGCGAGAGAATGGAGGGCCGAAGGATGGCCGGTTGCGGGATTTTGCGCAAGCGCCCGGCCCCGCATGCGTCATATGCCCATCCCATTGCCTTTGCGGGGCGGACGGGGCACCGTGCGGGCCTCGAATTTCAAGGGGTTGCCAGGCCGTGAGCCCCAACGACAAGCACGACAAGCCGGAGGCTGCGGACGAGCGCGACGACGGACTGCGCGCCGACGTGGCGGAAGTGCGGGCCCTGCGCGAGGCGGCGCTCGACCCGGCGCGGCCCGAGGCGGTGGCCAAGCGCCGTGCGCGCGGCCGGCGCACGGTGCGCGAGAACCTCGACGACTTCCTCGATGCCGGGAGCTTCGTCGAATATGGGCGGCTGTCGAAGCCGGTCCGCGAGGATATGTCGGGGCCGGCCGACGGGCTGGTGATGGGCACGGGCACGATCGAGGGCCAGCCGGTCGCGGTGCTGGCCTACGACTACACCGTCCATGCCGGGACCCAGAGCTTCATCAATCACCGCAAGACCGACCGGATCCTGGAGGCCGCGGCCAAGCATCGCTGGCCGCTCATCTGCTGGCTCGAGGGCGGCGGTGCGCGGCCGCATGACATCGGCCACAACGCCTCGCCGCGGACCTTCAGCGCCTTCGCCAAGCTCTCGGGGCTGGTGCCGACGATCGGCATCGTCAGCGGCAACTGCTTCGCCGGCAACGCCAACATGGCCGGGCTCTGCGACATCCTGATCGCGACCAAGGATGCGGTGATCGGCATGGCGGGGCCGGCGCTGGTCGAGGCGGCGCTCGGCCGCGCCTATACGCCCCAGGAGATCGGGCCGGTCGAGGTGCATGTGCGCGCGGGCGTGATCGACATCCTGTGCGAGGACGACGCCGAGGCGGTCGCCCATGCGCAGACCTGCCTGTCGTATTTCCGCGGGGCCGAGCGGCCGGGGCGGGCGCCCGACGGTCGCGTGCTGCGCGACATCGTGCCGACCGACCCGAATGTCGGTTACAACGTCCGCCGGGTGATCGAGGCGTTGGTCGACCGCGGCAGCTTCGAGGAGCTGCGGCCGAGCTATGGGCTGGCCGCCGTTGTCGGCCTGGCGCGGATCGAGGGCATGCCGGTCGGCCTCATCGCCAACCAGCCGACCTATCTCGCCGGCTCGATCGACACGCCGGCCTCCGACAAGATGGCACGCTTCATCCAGCTCTGCGATGCGCACGACATTCCGATGCTGCTGCTGGTCGACACGCCGGGGCTGATGGCGGGGCCGGAGGTGGAGAAGACCGGCCTGGTGCGGCATTCGGCGCGCATCCTCACCGCCATCGCCAATGCGGATACGCCGTTCATCACGGTGGTGATGCGCAAGGCCTACGGGCTCGGCTATTACGTGATGGGCTCGCGCGCGCTCGACCCGGCGCTGCTGGTCGCCTGGCCGACGGCGGAGTTCGGCGGCATGGGGCTCGAAGGGGCGGCGGCGATCATCTTCAAGAGCGAGCTCGATGCCGCACCCGACGAGGCGGCGCGCAAGGCGCTCCACGCGGAGAAGACCGCCTGGCTGAAGCGCATGAATACCGGGCTCGAGGTTGCCGGGCGCTTCGAGTTCGACGACGTGATCGACCCGGCCGAGACGCGCGACATGGTGGCGAAGACGTTGCGCGCGCTGCCCGAGCCGCTGCCGCGGGCGGGCCGCAAGCGCACGATCGATCCTTGGTGAGGGTAGGTAAGGCGGCATGGCCGAGAAGATGACGATCGACGGCGGCTGTCATTGCGGGGCGATCGCCTACGAGGCGGCCGTCGATCCCGAGCGCGTCGGCATCTGCCATTGCACCGACTGCCAGACGCTGACCAGCAGCGCCTTCCGCATCGTCGGATTCGTGGAGCCGGCCGACTTCACGCTCACGCGCGGCACGCCGACGACCTACGTCAAGACGGCGGAGAGCGGCTCGCGACGCGCGCAGGCCTTTTGCGGGACCTGCGGTACGCCGCTCTGGTCGACCGCCGCCGATGGGCCGCCCGACCGCTACAGCCTGCGGATCGCGAGCACGCGGCAACGCGATGCGCTGCCGCCGCGTCACCAGGTCTGGTGCCGCTCGGCCCAGCCCTGGGTGAACGATCTGGCTGCGTTGCCCAAGCGCGATACGCAGTAGCGCGCGACAGTCAGATAGAGCGCGATACGCAG
>CAZBRE010000046.1:0-4058 GCA_964494065.1 uncultured Alphaproteobacteria bacterium | reverse complement strand
TGCCCAAGCGCGATACGCAGTAGCGCGCGACAGTCAGATAGAGCGCGATACGCAGCCGCGCCAACACGCGATCGTGACTACGTCGCGTCGCAAACTCCGCCTAAAATTCACCGCAATCGTGGCGCGCTTTACGCGCAATCACGTATATCTCTTGAAGGACATCTTTTCGGGACCCGTTCGCGCCCGCTGGTTACGTGCGGCGCCAGGTATGAAAAGGGATCGAACCGCCATGATTGCATTCAAGGTCAACGGCAAATCGGTGACGGTCCGCGCCGAGGACAAGACGCCGCTGCTCTGGGCGATCCGCGAGCATCTGAAGCTCACCGGCACCAAGTTCGGCTGCGGCGCCGGGCTCTGCGGGGCCTGCACCGTGCATGTGGACGGCACGGCGGTGCGCGCCTGCCAGACCGCGCTGTCGGACGTGAAGGGCAAGCAGGTCACCACCATCGAGGGGCTCGCGCCCAAGTCGGATCACCCGCTGCAGAAGGCCTGGATCAAGGAGCAGGTGCCGCAATGCGGCTACTGCCAGTCGGGCCAGATCATGAAGGCGGCGGAGCTGCTGGCGAAGACCAAGAAGCCCTCGCGCGAAGAGATCGTCCGGCACATGAACGGCAATATCTGCCGTTGCGGAACCTATGTGCGCATCGTGCGCGCCATCCAGCGCGCCGCGAAGGAGGGCTAGGCATGGGCACGATCAAGCACACACAAGATCTGAGCGTAGATCAGCCCATTTCCGTCACGCGGCGCGGCTTCCTCGCCGGGGCGGGCGGGCTCACCTTCGCGGTGGCGATCGGCAGCTCGGGCCTCACCCTGATGGGCGTCGCCGAGGCCAAGGCCAAGGCGCGGCCGATCGGCGCCTGGGTAAGCATTGCACCCGACAATACGATCGTCATCGTCACGCCGGCGGCCGAGATGGGCCAGGGCTCGATGACCGGCGTGCCGGTTGCACTCGCCGAGGAGCTCGACGCGGACTGGAACAAGGTGACGCTGCAGATGGCGCCGGCCGAGCCCTCGATCTACGGCTATGGCGGCTATTCGATGTCGATCACCGGCAGCCGCGCCATGCGCAGCTATTTCGACGAGATGCGGATCGCCGGCGCGCAGGTGAGGAAGGTGCTGCTCGAGGCGGCGGCCAAGAAATGGAAGGTGCCGGTGGGCACGCTCGCCACCGAGCCCAGCGTCGTCGTCCATCCGGCCACCAAGCGGCGCATGACCTATGGCGAGGTCGCCATCTTCGCCAAGACGCCGAAGGTGATGCCGGAGGTCACGCCGGGCGAGCTCAAGAAGCCCGAGCATTTCCGCCTGATCGGCCTGTCGGTGCCGCGGCGCGATATACCGGAGAAGGTCAACGGCTCGGCCAAATACTCGATCGACGTGCAGCTCCCGGGCATGGTCTATGCGACGACGGTGCACGCGCCGGTGCAACTCGCCCGGCCGAAGAGCTGGAACGAAAAAGAGATCCGCAAGCTCAAAGGCGTGATCGGCGTCGTCAAACTGCCGCGCGGCGTCGCCGTGGTCGCCGACACCTACGAGCATGTGATCGCCGCCCGCGCGGCGCTTAAGGTCGAGTGGGCCAAGGGCGCGCGTGCCGACGGATACGATTCGGAGCCGGCGCTGGAAACGACCTACGCCGAGATGGCCCGCGAGAAGCAAAGCGGCGGCGGCGACGTCGCGGCCGCGTTCAAGACGGCGGCCAAGGTCTTCAAGGCCGAGTTCCGCAGCGACTACGGCTACCACGCCCAGATGGAGCCGCTGAACGCGGTGGCCCGCTTCAATGGCGCCGGCGACGTGCTCGAGATCTGGGAGGGCACGCAGTCGCCGGGCCGCTCGCGGCGGCGCATCGCAAGCGCGCTCAACCTGCCGATCGACAAGGTGATCCACCACCAGCAGTATCTGGGCGGCGGCTTCGGCCGGCGTTCGCTCACCGACTACACGGTCGAGGCGGCGCAGATCGCGCGCGCGGTGAAGCGGCCGGTCAAGATGATCTGGACCCGCGAGGAGGATCTGGGCTTCGGCATGTTCCGGCCGCAGACCTTCCAGGCGCTCGAAGCGGCGCTCAGCCGCGACGGCAAGATCGCCGGCTGGCGCCACAAGGTGGTCGGCGAAGGCGGGCGGCTGACTTATTCGGGCATCAACCTGGAGAAGTATTACGGCATCCCGGCCAAGAGCATCGAGACGCAGGGTGCCAGCCACGGCGTGCGCCTGAAGCACTGGCGCGCCGTCGCCCATCCCTTCAACGTCTTCGCCATCGAGGCGCTGGTCGACGAGATGGCGGCCAAGGTTGGGATGGACCCCTTCGACTTCCGCCGCCAGCGCATGAACCTGACGCCGAAAGCGCGGCACCTCTTCGACATGGTCGAGAAGATGTCGGATTGGAAGCGCAAGCGGCGCATCAGGATGGCCGACCGCGCGCTCGGGCTCTCGGTCTCCGAACGCTCGGGCTCGTTAGGGGCGGGGGTGGTGGAGATATCGCTCGACGAGAAGACCGGCAAGATCCGTGTCCACGAGGTTTGGGTCGCGATCGACGGCGGCACCATCGTGCAGCCGGAGATGGCGCGCGCCAATATCGAGAGCGGCGTGATCTACGGGCTTTCGAGCGTCCTGAAGGAGCGCGCGACCTTCAAGGGCGGCGTCGTCGAGCAGTCGAATTTTCACGACTACGAAGTGCTGCGGATGGCCGAAGCGCCCGAGGCGATCCATGTGAAGTTCGCCAAGCGCGACACGCCGCCGACGGGCCTCGGCGAGATCGGCAATCCCTTCGTGGGGGCTGCGGTCGCGAACGCCTTCTTCGCGCTGACCGGCAAGCGGCTCTATCATATGCCGTTCACGCCCGCACGGGTGCTGGCCGCGCTCAAGGCGTAAGGGCTTGCCGAATTGACTTGAACCGGGGTAGACGGCGACCGCATGTTCAAATCCGTCCACCCCGTCTGCCCCGTGACCGACATGGCGGCGAGCCTCGCCGTCTGGGTGCGGCTCGGCTTCAGGATCGCGTTTTCCGACAAGCAGCCGCCGGCGGCGGCCGACTATGCCGGCGTGGCGCGCGAGGGGCTCGAGCTGCATCTCCAGACCTTCACGCCGGAGCAGCGCGCCGTTACGCAGACCATGGCGATCCGCATCGAGATGACCGACCGCGCGGCGTTGGAGGCGCTCAACGCCGAATGGCTGACGCACCGGATCATCACCGCGCCGCTCGAGGACAAGCCCTGGGGCACGCGCGAATTCGGCTTCTACGATCCCGACGGCACGCCGTTCTTCTTCTACGTGGATCGGGCCTAAGCCGGCGCGCGGACAAGCGAGCGGCGGAGCCCGTTTTCGGAGTCCGCCGCCACTTCCGCCTGACGTATTTCTCGGCTCTTAGTTGGCCTGTCGCCCGGTCTGCCGCCGGGCTCCGGCCACCTCCCTAAACTTGGGCCCGAGCGCTTTTCGCGCGTCGACCCTGCTCTCCCCCTCATCCGGTTCCCCCGGCATTTCGACCGCTTGTCGCCTGGTGCGGCGGGGTCTTTTATCCCTCCTGCTGCAATCTCTCCTTACGCCGCGCTGGCGCGCGGCTCTCTACCTATTTTGGGCGCTGGCGCGCGGCCCTCTACCTCTTTTGGGCGCTCGCTCGCGCCGCACTCTAGCTCTTTACACCGCGCTGGCTCGCGCCGCTTTACCTTTTACGCCGCGCTCGCTCGCGCGGCTCTAGCTCTTTACGCCGCGCTCGCGCGCGCGGCTGCGGCCCGCTTGTCGCGGCGGTTGACCAGATCGTCATAGGCCTCGACCAGGTCCGTGGTGATCTGGCCGACCGTGAAGGTACGCTCGTCGATCTGCGCGACCGGCGTGACCTCGGCGGCCGTGCCGGTGATGAAGACCTCCGAGGCCTTGTCGAGCTCGTCGGGCATGATCGCGCGCTCGATGATCTCGTGGCCGCGTTCGCGGGCGAGGCCGATCACGGTGCGGCGGGTGATGCCGTCGAGGAAGCAGTCGGGGGTCGGCGTATGGATCGCGCCGTCGATGACGAGGAAGATGTTGGCGCCGGTGGCTTCGGCGATCTGGCCGCGCCAGTCGAGCATCAGCGC
>CAZBRE010000045.1:12831-28852 GCA_964494065.1 uncultured Alphaproteobacteria bacterium | reverse complement strand
GCCCAGTTGACACCCTGCCTGCCCATCCCGAAGATCAGCGTATTCAACAGGTCGACCGAACGACCTGGGAGCGGGGAGGGCAGGGCGCATGTTCCTGAAGAACTACTGGTACGTCGCTGCCTGGCCCGAGGAGATCGGCGATCAGCCGCTCGCGCGCACCATCCTCGGTGAGCCGATCGTCTTCTACCGCACCGCCGACGGCGTGCCGGTCGCCTTCGAGGATCGCTGCTGTCACCGCGCGGCACCGCTTTCCTTGGGCCGCGTCGTCGAGGGCAGCCAGCTCCAATGCGGCTATCACGGCATGACCTTCGATGCCGACGGCCAGTGCGTCGCCATTCCCGGCCAGACCGCGATCCCGCCCCAGGCGCGCATCCGCAAATACCCGGTCGTCGACCGCTGGAAATTCTCCTGGATCTGGATGGGCGACCCGGCGCTGGCCGACGAGGCGAAGATCCCGCAGGTCCGCTTCAACACCGATCCCGGCTGGTCCTTCGTCGGCGGCTATCTCAAGTTCGACTGCCACTACCAGCTGCTGGTCGACAATCTGCTCGACCTCACCCACGAGACCTTCCTGCATTCCAAGACCATCGGCAACGAGCATGTCGCCAAGACGCCGCTCGCCAAGGTGAAGGCGAACAACAAGGAGGCGCTGAACGTCTCGCCCATGGGGGCCGTCGTCAACGAGCGGCCGAGCGTCACCGCCGCGCGCTGGATGCTCGATATCGACCCGCCGCCGCTCTATGCCGCCACCGGCGGCTTTGGCGAGCGGAAGGAGAAGGTCGACCGCTGGCAGCTCCTCCATTTCGAGCCGCCGAGCCATGTCTGGCTCGATGCCGGGGTGGCGACGGCCGGCACCGGCGCGCCCGAGGGCGACCGGCACGCCGGCATCACCCATATCCTCTATGACGGCATCACCCCGGAGACCGAGGATTCGACGCACTACTTCTGGTCCTTCCCGCGCGACTACAAGACCGACGAGCCGGAGATCACCGCGTTCCTCGACAAGGGCCTCTACAACACCTTCCTGGAGGACCAGGAGATGCTCGAGCGCCAGCACGTGCTGCTGCGCGCCAAGCCCGAGGCGCCGCTCGTCGACCTGAACGTCGACCGCCCGGCCGCCCAGGCCCGCCGCCTGGTCGACAAGCTGCTCGCCGAGGAAGCCACCGCCGCCGCCCGGAGCGCGGCATGAGCGACCAGCCCACTGGCGGCCGCCGCCCCGGCATCGAGGGCCGCGTCGCCATCGTCACCGGGGCGGCCCAGGGCATCGGCGCGGTCTATGCCAAGGCGCTGGCGGAGGCGGGGGCGAAGCTCGTCGTCGCCGACATCCTCGATACGCAGCCCGTCGCCCAGATCATCCAGCAGGCCGGCGGCGAGGCGGTGGCGACGCAGACCGACGTCACCGACGAGGCCGCCATCGAGGCGATGGTGGCGACGGCGGTCGATACCTACGGCCAACTCGACATCCTCGTCTCCAACGCCGCCATCTTCGCCAATCTCGACCTCAAGCCCTTCACCGAGATCAGCGTCGCGGAATGGGACCGGGTGATGGCGGTCAACGTGCGCGGGCCGTTTCTGTGCGCCCGCGCCGCCGTGCCGGAGATGCGCAAGAACGGCTACGGCCGCATCATCCACATCGCCTCGGGCACGGTCTTCAAGGGCACGCCGCAATTCCTCCACTACGTGACCTCCAAGGGCGCCGTCGTCGCCATGACGCGCTCGCTCGCCCGCGAGGTCGGCGGCGACGGCATCTGCGTCAACACGCTGGCGCCCGGCTTCGTGATGAGCGACGGCGTGCTCGCCCATCCGACGATGCGCGAGAGCATGAGCGCCGCCATCACCGCGACCCGCGCCATCCAGCGCGAGCAGGACCCCGAAGACCTGATCGGCCCGCTGCTGCTCCTGGCCTCGGAGGAAGCGCGCTTCATGACCGGCCAGGTGGTGGTCGTCGACGGGGGCTCGGTGACGCATTAGAGCGCACCGCTGCCCCTCTTCCGCCGATTGTCTACTAGTAGAAAAGCCGTGTTTGAACTGAATAACCATAAAGTCTATCGGATGGCGTCGCAGCCTTTGGAGAATATTCGTTGCCCGTCTCGAAAGACCTCAATGCACTGTGTGATTATTCCTTTCGTTTCATTGATATCTAGATGCTGAATCCAAGAACCATTCCTTCCTGTAAATTCAATTCTGTATTTTCCAGCGTGCAATCTCATGTTGGTGACAACACCACCGCTTAATACTGTGTACCTAAATCCGCCAATTGAGCGATAACGTTTGTCTTTGTAATCTTTGACCGGCCAAGGGGCTATCCAAACGTTCAAATCGTATAATAGTCCAGTTGGCGATATCCAAACCGGCCACTTCCCGCCCTTATCTTTCTCGATCTCTCCATCGATCCAAATGTATGCGTAATTTTCGCCGCCCGTTGTGCTTTTGATTTGTTTATTGCTCAGCTTTTCCAGCCTTTTTGTTGAGTCGGCTATCTGCTTCTGTTGCTTCTTTATCTCTTTTCGATACGCACTTGTTTCGGCCTTCTCTGCTCGAGAATCTAGATAGTGGGATAGTGCTGTGCATAAGAAGATTAGCGCAAAAGCCAGCACCCATTTCCAACGGGTGTTTGGCCGCGGCGACCAAAAGGTGACGATGACTCCTAATAGACCCAAGATCGCTGGGCCCGCATAGGAAACAAACTCATAAATGGTTTGCATGACGCCAATCCTGACCGCAACCGCTCATGCACACAACGATCACGCGAATGTAGTGAATGAAGCGGCTACTCATGGCAATTAAATTGACCTCCTCGATTTTGATGCGCGCTGGTCCAGACTTGCCGCGATAGGATTGTTGTGGCCGTCTATTAATCCCGATGGACAAAATATCTGAGGATCGCGCCATATGAGCGCCGACACGTCATCCGACACCTGCGCCAAATGCGGCGCGGCCGATCTCGTCGACGGCAACATCGTCTGGAACGCGCCGATCCGCTTCAAGGCCAAGGGCGCCTCGTCGTTCCGCCGCGGCACCGCCGTGCGCGCGGTCGCCTGCAACGCCTGCGGCCATATCGAGCTCTCGCTCGAGGACTGACGCACGCATGGCCGATCAGGTCACCGTCCGCTTCGCGACGCCGAAGGATGCGCGCGCGCTGATCGCGCTGCAGCTTCAGATCGCGGAGGAAACCACCTTCATGCTGCTCGAGCCCGACGAGGTGCCGAGACGTCCGAAGCGCCTCGCCGCGCATCTGGCCGCCCTCGAATCGAGCGCCAACTCGGCCTGGTTCGTCGCCGAAAGCGGCGATGCGGACGGCACAGAAAGCGGCCGAGGGAGCGACGGCGCGATCGTCGGCTATCTCGGCGTCGATGGCGGACGCCTCGCGCGCAATTCCGCCAGCGGGCGCGTTTTCATCGGCGTGATCCGCGATTATTGGGGCCGCGGTGTCGGCCGCGCGCTCTTCGCCGCCGCCGAGGACTGGGCGCGCGGGCAGGGCATGCGCCGCCTCGATCTCACCGTGCAGGTCCACAACGAGCGCGGCCGCGCGCTCTACGCGAACCTCGGCTACACGCTCGAGGGACGGATGCGCGAGAGCCTCGTCGTCGACGGCGAGCCGGTCGACGAGTTCCTGATGGCGAAGCTGTTATAGGGCGCGATGCACCAAATTTCCCTCCCCCCTTCGGGGGGAGGGACTAAGGCTTGATGCCTGCTGTCACGGAAGACCTACTCCGCCGCGTCCTTCAAGCCGGCCCAGAGCGGCGGCACGGTGCGGCGCTTGCCGTCATTGGTGCGCGTCACGCCCGGTTCGTCGAGGTCGAGGCGGTCCCAGAGCTTGCAGGTCACCTGCTTGTGCTTCTGGTCGAGCCCTTCGCAGTAGTTCGTGTACTCGCAGACCCGCACCTCGTCGCCGTGCCCCGTGCGCACCTTGAGGAACCAGTCGGGATCGGCGAGCGATTGCCGCGCAGCACCCACCAGGTCGGCCTCGCCGCGTTGCAGGATCGCTTCCGCGCGCTCGAAGCCATGGACCCCGCCGGTGACGATCACCGGCGTCTCGAAGCCTGCGTCCCGGATCGCCTTGCGGATGGCGCCGCCCGGCTTCACGTTCCGCCCATACGGCCCGATCTTGTCGGAGATGAAGGCCGGCATGCATTCGTAGCCCGAGCGGCCGGTATAGGGGTAGGCGGCTTCGCCGATGCCCGGCTGCTTGGCGTCCTCGAAACGCCCGCCGCGCGAGAGCGAGAGGAAGTCCATGCCGGCGCGCGCGAATTCGACGCCGTAGTAGGCGCTGTCCTCGACCGTCGAGCCGCCCTCGATGCAGTCCTCGGCGAGATAGCGGCAGCCGACCGCATAGTCCTCGCCCACCTCCTTGCGCACCGTTTGGAATACTTCCAGCGGCAGGCGCACCCGCGCCTCCTTGCTGCCGCCATAGCCGTCGTCGCGGTCGTTGGTGCGCGAAAGGAAGCTCGCCATCGTGTAGGCGTGCGCGTAGTGCAGCTCGACCCCGTCGATCCCCGCCTCGCGCGCCCGACGTGCCGCGGCGGCGAAGAGCGGCGGCATGGTCTCGGGCAGGTCGCGCACATGCGGCAGATGCGTGTCGGTCACCCGCTCGCGGTAGCCCACGCGCAGTGCCTCGATCTCGCGTTCGTCGAGGACGTCGTCGAGCTCTTCGTCCGACAAACCTGCCAGATGCCCGCGGATCTTCTCTTCCGGCCAGTCTTTCGCATTCAACGCATCCCGGTGGCGGTCGGTGATGACGAGGAAGCGCTCGAAGAACTTCGCCGGATCGGGCCGCCGCTTGATCGACAGGAAGTCGATGCACTGGATGAACAGCTTGGTGTGCCCGCCGCTCGCACGCCTGACCGTCTCGACAAGCTTGGCCAGGCCCGGAATGAAGCGGTCGTGGCCGATGCGCAGCAGGGGGCCCGACGGCACGTCGCGGATCCCCGTCGCCTCGATCACCAGCCCGCCCGGCCGGCCGAGCGCGAAACGCTCATACCAGTCGAGCACATCCTGGGTGACGACGCCCTCGTCGGTCGAGCGCCACGGCACCATCGCCGGCACCCAGGTCCGCTGCTCGAGCGTGATCGGGCCCAGCGATATCGGGCTGAACCAGAGCGAGCCGGCCGCGTCCTCCGCGCTCGGCGAGGGTCCCGGATTGGGCTCGTATCGGATGCGTTCGGGGGGCTTCCACATGGGTACTGAGGCTAGGGTCGGGTCGGAATTATTTCAAGCTTAAAATAATTTGCCGGCTGCGAGAAATACACTAGGCTGCCTGCTTCGGGGGGAAGCGTCTTATGTCCGATCATCCGTTCTGCCGCGCCGATCACATCGGCAGTCTCCTGCGCCCGCAGGCGCTCAGGGACGCGTACAAGGCGCATGCCAAGGGTGAGATCGACGACGCGGCTTTCGCTGCCGTCGTCGACCGGGCGATTACCGATGCCGTCGCCATGCAGGAGGCGCTCGGCCTTGGGGCCGTCACCGACGGCGAGTTCCGCCGCCGCTCCTGGTTCGACGGCTTCGTCGACGCGGTCGACGGCCTCGTCCACAAGCCCACCAAGTTCGCATTCGTCGAGGGCGGCGAGGCCAAGGTGCCGGTTCCCGTGCCTTACGCGGAGGCACCGATCCGCCGCACCGCCGGCATCGCCACACATGAGCTCGCTTTCGCCAAACAGGTTGCCAAGACGCCGGTCAAGATCACCATGCCCGCCCCCTCGGTCATCCATTTCCACCGTGGCCCCGACTGCGCCGACCCGGCCGTCTATCCCGACATGGACCGCTACTGGGACGACCTGATCGCGGTCTACCGCGCCGAAATCGCCGCCCTCGGCGAGGCCGGGCTCACCTACCTGCAGCTCGACGAAGTCCCCGTAGCCTTGCTTTGCGATCCCGCGGTGCGCGAGCGCGTCGCCGCCTGGGGCTGGGACTGGAAAGCGCTGGTCGAGCGCTACATCGCTGCCGTCAACGAAGCGCTCACCGACCGTCCTACGGGCATGACCGTCGGCATGCATCTCTGCCGGGGCAACTACCGCGGAAAATGGATCGCGACCGGCGGCTACGAGCCCGTTGCCGAGCGCCTTTTCGCGGAGGCCGCGGTCGACCAGTTCCTGCTCGAATTCGACAGCGAGCGCGCCGGCGGCTTCGAGCCGCTGCGCCTGGTTCCCGACGGCAAATCCGTCGTGCTCGGCCTGGTCAGCTCCAAGACACCCGCCCTCGAACCGGCCGACGATCTGCGCCGGCGCATCGACGAGGCCGCCGCCTATATTCCCGTCGAGCGCCTCGCGATCAGCCCGCAATGCGGTTTCGGGACCACCGTCGGCGGCGCGCCGATGGGCGAGGAGGACCAGCGCCGCAAGCTCGCCCGTGTGGTCGAAACCGCCGCTTCCGTCTGGTCCTGAGCGGTTGGGCCGCACCCCGCGTTAACCCATACCTGCATTAGGCTGGCCAACCACCGGGCGTCCCGCTAAGGTTGTCCCCAATGGTCTCGAATGGGGCCAACGTCCGGCCGTAAGGCCAGACGGAACAGGCACACGGAGCGACGCCGGCGCGCATTTGTGTGGTTGCTCGCGGTTATCGCGTCCTCCGTTTGATTGGACCCGCACAACAAAAATGGCGGGACGGCCCGGTATCGGGTCAAACAAAGGGAGGATACCAAATGAGTCGACGTAAGTTCCTTGTCGCGGCCGGCGCTGTCGCGGCCGCATCGGCGCTTCCGAAGCCGGCGATCTCCAAAGGCATCAAGCAGCTGAAGTTCGTCATGACCTGGCCGAAGAACTCGCCGGGCCTGGGCACCTCGGCGGCGCGCGTCGCCGACCGCATTACCAAGCTCTCCGAGGGCAAACTGCAGGTCAAGCTGTTCGGCGCGGGCGAGTTGGTGCCGGCCTTCGAGTCCTTCGATGCGGTCTCGTCGGGCAATGCCGACATGTACCACGCCGCCGAGTACTACTGGCAGGGTAAGTCGAAGGCCTACAACTTCTTCACCACCGTTCCTTATGGCCTGACAGGCGGCGAGACCCATGCCTGGATCATCCATGGCGGCGGCCAGAAGCTTTGGGACGAGCTCGCCGCCGGCTTCAACATCAAGGGCTTTGCGGTCGCCAGCACCGGCACCCAGATGGGCGGATGGTTCCGTAAGGACTTGAACTCGCTCGACGATTTCAAGGGCCTCAAGATGCGCATCCCGGGCCTCGGCGGCGAGGTGCTGCGTCATCTGGGCGTCGCGGTGATCAACCTGCCGGTCGGCGAGATCTATCCCTCGCTGCAGTCGGGCGCGATCGATGCCACCGAATGGGTCGGCCCCTGGCAGGATCTGGCCTTCGGCTTCTACAAGATCACCAAGAACTACTACTATCCGGGCTTCCACGAGCCCGGCACCGTGGCGTCCGTCGGCGTTAACAAGAAGCTCTTCGACAGCCTCACCGCCGACCAGAGGCAGATCATCCAGGTGGTCTGCGAGGCCGAGGCGCAGACCCAGGGCGCGGAGTACAACGCCCGCAATGCGGGTGCGCTCGACGTGCTGATCAAAAAGCACGGCGTGAAGCTCAAGCGCTATAACGACGAGCTCCTTGCCGCAATCGCCAAGGTCTCCGAGCAGGTGGTCGCCGAGGTCGGCAGCACCGACGCCGCGACCAAGAAGGTCTATGCGAGCTTCATGGCCTACCGTAAGCAGGCGATTGGATGGGCCGATATCGGCGAGCGCGCGTTCATGAACGCGCGTGCGAAGTTCGTTAGCTGATCCGCAAGCCGCAAGGCAACGGCATCAAGAAAGCCGTGACGTTCGGCGGGCACGGGGGACCGGTTTGGGTCCCCCGTGCCCCCAGCCGGACGTAATCCCGGGACGTTTGCCGGTATCGGGGGGGAAATGAACGGAGCGAGCGCGGTCGTTCGCCTGATCGACGCCACCAACGAGCGGATCGGCCGCGCGGTTTCGTGGCTGGCGCTGATCATGGTGCTGGTTCAGATGATCGTTGTGGTCATGCGCTACGTATTCGGCGTGAGTTGGCTGGCGATGCAGGAATCGATCGTCTACATGCACGCCGCCATATTTCTGGCCGCCGCCGGCTACACGTTGCTGCACGACGGCCATGTCCGTGTCGATATCTTCTACCGGCCGGCCAGTGAGCGCCGGCAGGCCTATGTCGATCTGGTCGGCGCTGTGTGTTTCCTGCTGCCGATGGCGTGCGCCATCTTCTACATCTCCTGGCCCTATGTCGTGAAATCCTGGAAGGTCCTGGAGACCTCGCAGGAAGGCAGCGGCCTTCCGGCCGTTTTTCTCCTCAAGACCGTCATTCTCGTCTACGCCGTGCTGGTGGCGCTCCAGGGCGTCTCGCTCGCATTGCGCTCGTTCATGACGATCTCGGGCGTGGCGCCGCCGCTGCGGCCGGCCGAGCTCGAGGCGGACCCGATCGCGGCGGCGAGCGGCGTGGAGCACGTCTGATGGAGTTCGCCCACTTCCTCTCGCTGATGCTCTTCGTCTGCGTCTGCGCCTGCCTGATGGCGGGTTTCCCGGTTTCCTTCACCCTCGGCGGCACGGCGCTGCTCTTTTCCGGCCTCTGTTATCTCTTGGGTGTCTTCGACTTCGACTTCCTCGGCTTCGTGCCCAGCCGCATCTACGGCACCATGACCAACGAGGTGCTGATCGCGGTTCCGCTTTTCGTCTTCATGGGGGTGATGCTCGAACGGTCCAAAGTGGCCGAGGAGCTGCTGACCTCGATGGGGGCGCTCTTCGGCTCGCTGCGCGGCGGGCTCGGCATCTCGGTCTGCGTCGTCGGCGCGTTGCTCGCGGCCTCGACCGGCATCGTCGGCGCCACCGTGGTAACCATGGGGCTGCTCTCGCTGCCGACCATGCTGAGCCGGGGCTACGACCCGAAGCTCGCCTGCGGCACCATCTGCGCCTCGGGCACGTTGGGACAGATCATCCCGCCCTCGATCGTGCTCGTCATCCTGGGCGACCAGATCTCCAACGCCTACCAGCAGGCCCAGCTCAAGCTCGGCAACTTCTCGCCCGACCCGGTCTCGGTGGGCGATCTCTTCGCCGGTGCCCTGATCCCCGGCCTCATCATGGTCTCGCTCTATATCGGCTACACGATCTTCATCGGCATCGTGCGGCCGGCATCGGCGCCGCCGATCCCGCGTGGCGAGGATACCGTGGGCATGACGCCGCGGGAGATCGCCTATCAGGTGACGAAGGCGCTGCTGGCCCCGATCGTGCTCATCGTGGCCGTGCTCGGCTCGATCCTCGCCGGCATCGCCACGCCGACGGAGGCTGCGGCGGTGGGCGCCATCGGCGCCACGCTGCTGGGCGGCCTGCGCATGCGGCCCGACCGGCCGATTCCGATCTTCGCCGCCTTCGGTGGCCTCGTGGGTGCGCTTCTCCTTACCGGCTTCATGGACCTTCGCCTCGGCCGCAACGTCACGACCTCGTACCAGCAGATCGGCATCGTCGCCGCGGCCATCTGCTGCATCGCCATTGCCTGGGGGGTGGCGGAGAGCCTGTGGCGCGTGAAACGCGCCGGCACGCTGAACGAGGTCATGCAGTCGACCACCAAGATCAGCGCCATGGTCTTCGGCATCGTCATCGGCGCGGCGCTCTTCTCGCTTGTCTTCCGCGGCCTCGGCGGCGACGACATGGTCCACAACTTCCTGACCAACCTCCCCGGCGGGCCGGCGGGCGCCATGATCATGGTCATGCTGCTGATCTTCGTGATGGGGTTCTTCCTCGACTTCATCGAGATCCAGTTCGTCGTCGTCCCCATCGTCGCCCCGATCCTGCTGCTGATGGGCCTCAACCCGGTCTGGCTCGGCATCATGATCGCGGTGAACCTGCAGACCTCCTTCCTCACGCCGCCCTTCGGCTTCGCGCTCTTCTATCTGCGCGGCGTGGCGCCGCCGGAGGTCACGACGGGCGACATCTACCGCGGCATCATCCCCTTCGTCGTCCTGCAGGTGATGGTGCTGGGCGTGCTCGCGGCGTTCCCGCAGCTCACCTTGTGGCTGCCCAAGCTCGTCTACGGCTCGGTGGCCCAGTAGCTAGGACTGATCGAGTCGGCCGCGGATCGTCGCGAAGACGTTCTCGAACATCTCCACCGTGAGCCGTCCGGTGTTGGTGTTGTAGCGCGAGCAGTGATAGCTCGCGATCAGCGCCGGGCGGTCGGGCAGCTCATAGAGCGCGCCATGGCCGAACGGGTAGGCCGCGCGCCGCAGGCCGAGCGCCGTCAGCACGCTGTTATGCGCGATGGTGCCGAGCGCCAGGATGATGCGGAGTTTCGCCAGGCTCTCGATTTCGCGGACGAGAAAGGACCGGCAGTTGGCGATCTCGGCGCCGACCGGCTTGTTCTCCGGCGGCACGCAGCGCACGGCATTGGTGATCCGCGCATCGACGAGCGCGAGCCCGTCATCGGCGCGGCCACCATACTGTCCGCGCGTGAAGCCGAACTTGGCCAGCGTCCCGTAAAGCAGGTCGCCCGCATAGTCGCCGGTGAAGGGACGGCCCGTCGCATTGGCGCCTTTCAGCCCCGGCGCCAGGCCCACCACGAGAAGCCGCGCATCATCCGGCCCGAAGGAGACGACGGGCGCGTTGTGGAAGTCCGGAAACGTGTCGCGATTTTCGGCGCGAAACCCGGCGAGCCGCGGGCAGAGCGGGCAGTTATCGGGCGGCGGCTCGAAGGGGAGGGCGCTCGCCTCGGCGCTCACGCCGATTCGGCGATCGGATCGTCCTCGTCTTCATCGAGCAGCCCGTCGGGGTTCGCCGGCGAAAGGCCGCGGGTCGGCGGCGCTGCGGCGACGTCCGCCGGCGCCCGGTCCTGCACGTCGCGCGGCCGTGCCCGCTCGCCGCCATTCTCGCGATAATGCCGGCAGATCTCCGATTCCAGATCCTGCAGCTCGACGAAGGTGTCGGCCTGGCGGCGAAGCTCGTCCGCGACCATGGGCGGCTGCGATCGGATGGTGGAGACCACGGTCACGCGCACGCCCTTGCGCTGCACCGCCTCGACCAGCCGGCGGAAATCGCCGTCGCCGGAGAACAGCACGATATGGTCGAGCCGCTCGGCCATCTCCATCACGTCGATGGCGAGCTCGATATCCATGTTGCCCTTGATCTTGCGCCGGCCGGCGGCATCAGTGAATTCCTTGGTCGGCTTGGTGACCATGGTGTAGCCATTGTAGTCGAGCCAATCGACCAGCGGCCGGATGGGAGAGTATTCCTCGTTCTCCACCAAAGCGGTGTAGTAGAAGGCGCGGATCAGCCGGCCTTCCTTCTGGAAAAGGTCGAGCAGACGCTTGTAGTCGATATCGAAGCCCAGGGACCGGGCGGCTGCATAAAGGTTTGATCCATCAATGAAAAGTCCGACACGTTCGCCGTTCTGGATATTGAGTTCAACCGACATTCATATGACTCCAATCAATTGGTGGTTGGCCGGACAAGTGTGAGAGCGCCAGAATCGGCCAAAACACACCCAAAAACACACCAGGACCTGCGCCGGTATTTCTATCCGCAGCGTGCATCCGGTCGTAATGATGGTTAACTAATCAGCCACACCTATTGTGGCAAGGGTCAATAACACGCAAGTGAAGACCAAACGAATGATTCTGATCGGAATAGGCTCCAATCTGCCCAGCGACTACGGCCCGCCGCGCGAAACCTGCGCCGCGGCGCTGGGCGCATTGGAGCGCGAGCCGGTCAAGATCACCGCGCGCTCGCGCTGGTATCGAAGCTCGCCGGTGCCGTTGTCCGACCAGCCCTGGTTCGTGAACGGCGTGATCGCCGTCGAAACCGAGCTCGATCCGCAAGAGCTTCTGGCCGCGCTGCACCGCGTCGAAGCCGAATTCGGCCGGGCGCCGCCGCAGGAACGTGCCGCCAAGCCCAACGCCGCCCGCCCGCTCGATCTCGACCTTCTCGCCTATCACGAGCTGGTGCGCGAGGGCCCGGAGCCGCCGATCCTGCCCCATCCGCGCATGGCCGAGCGCGCCTTCGTACTGCTGCCCCTGCGCGAGATCGCCGCCGATTGGCGCCATCCCGGGAGCGGTGAGCCCTTGAGCGCGCTGATCGAGGCGTTGAGCGGGGAGGGTATCGTCCAGCCCATCGACTAGTCCCGATACCAGCTGCCGGCGAGCTGGCTCGCCAGCAGCTGGGTTGCGCGCGCCCTTCGACAAGCTCAGGAGCGCGCCCGTGCCTTATGCGAGGGGAGCCAAGGCCGCGCCCATGAGACGTCGACCTGGGCCGCCCGGCGCCTGAGGGAACCACGATGGGCCATTTCCTTGGCCCGTCGGTACATAAGTGCGGAAACGCTTGAAATTCGGGCTTTATTGGCCCCCGCCATCTTGCACCGCAACAAACCCGTCCGTATATTCCGCTAAACCCGTTTGCAAACGAGCTAGCTGGAGTGGCCCGCCCATGGCGCGCGTAACCGTTGAAGACTGCGTACTCAAGATCCCCAACCGGTTCGAGCTGGTGATGCTGGCCTCCCAGCGCGCCCGCGAGATCTCCTCCGGCGCCCAGGAAGCGGTGACCCGCGACAACGACAAGAACCCGGTCATCGCGCTTCGCGAGATTGCCGAAGAAAAGGTCGAATTCGACGTGATCCGCGAGTCGCTGGTCAGCGGCCTCCAGAAGCACCTGCCCGAAGAGGATCACGAGCCCGACCTCGACGAGAACGAGACCTTGGCTATTCAGTCGGCGATGGCGGCGGAGACCGGCATGTCGATCGGCGGCGATTCGACGATCACCGTACGGCCGTCGGCGGATGAGGCCGAGGCGGCGCCGAGCGCGCCCGCCTTCAAGGATGCCGAAGACACGTCGGACGATGCCGGTGCAGAAGCCGCTTCGGATGCCGCCCCAGATGCCGCTGAGGTATCTGATCCGGACGAAACGAGCTGACGGCGCGCGCGCCGAGCTGCTTTTCAAACCCACGACCGGCCGGATCGCCGGCGTCCCCATGGACGCGCGGCAAATGCCGCGTGCCGCAAATTTTCCGCCCGTCGCGTGAGGCCGCGCGATGATCCGGCAATTCGAGCTCATCGAGGCGGTCAAGAGCTACGATCCGCACATTGACGAGGATCTGCTGAACCGCGCCTACGTCTACACGGTGAAGGCCCACGGCAGCCAACAGCGCGCCTCGGGCGATCCCTATTTCTCGCACCCGGTCGAGGTCGCGGGCATCCTCACCAAATACAAGCTCGACAGCGATACCATCGCCACGGCGCTGCTCCACGATACGGTCGAAGACACGCTGGCCACGCTGGAGGACATCGAGGCGATGTTCGGCAAGGACGTTGCCCGCCTCGTCGACGGCGTCACCAAGCTCTCCCAGATCGAGCTCCAGTCCGACGCGACCAAGCAGGCGGAGAACTTCCGCAAGCTCGTGCTCGCCATGTCGGAGGATATCCGCGTCCTGCTGGTCAAGCTCGCCGACCGCCTGCACAACATGCGCACGCTCTCGGGCATCCCCAAGCCGGAGAAGCGCGACCGCATCGCCCACGAGACCATGGAGATCTACGCGCCGCTCGCCGCGCGCATCGGCATGCACGATCTCCAGACCGAGCTCGAGGATCTCGCCTTCGCCCAGCTCAACCCCGATGCCCGCGATTCGATCCTGGCCCGCCTGGAGTTCCTTCGCGAGCGGGGCGGCGAGGTCATCCCCCGCATCCTGAAGGAACTGACCGACAAGCTGGCCGCCGAGGGGATCAAGGCCGAGGTCTCGGGCCGCGAGAAGACGCCCTATTCGGTGTGGCGCAAGATGCAGGTGAAAAACGTCGGCTTCGAGCAGCTCTCCGACATCATGGCCTTCCGCATCGTCGTGCCGACCGAGGCGGAGTGCTATCACGCGCTCGGTGTCATCCACAGCGCCTATTCGGTCGTGCCGGGCCGCTTCAAGGACTACATCAGCCTGCCCAAGATCAACGGCTACCGCTCGCTCCACACCGCCGTCTACGGGCCGGAAAACCAGCGCATCGAGGTGCAGATCCGCACCACCGAGATGCACGAGATCGCCGAGGCCGGCGTCGCCGCGCACTGGGCCTACAAGCAGGGCGAACGCCCCACCGACGGCAGGAAGTACCGCTGGCTGCAGGAGCTGCTCGACATCCTGGAACATGCCGGCGGCCCGGAAGAGTTCCTCGAGCACACCAAGCTCGAGATGTTCAAGGACCAGGTCTTCGCCTTCACACCGGCAGGCGAGCTGATCGCGCTGCCGCATGGCGCCACTGCGGTCGACTTCGCCTACGCCGTCCATTCGGAGGTCGGCGACACTACCGTGGGCGCCAAGGTGAACGGCCGCATGGTGCCGCTGCGCTCGGAGCTCAACAACGGCGACCAGGTCGAGATCATCACCTCGCGCGCCCAGACGCCTTCGCCCGAATGGGAGCGTTTCGTCGTCACCGGCAAGGCGCGCGCGCGCATCCGCCGCTTCGTACGCGCCCAGCAGCGCCAGCAATATGCCGGCCTAGGCCGCGCCATGCTGGAAAAGGCCTTCCGCCATGCCGGCCACGAATTCGCTGCCAAGGCCGTGAAGGGCGTGCGCCAGCACTTCCATGCCGAGGAGACCGAAGACCTCTACGCCATGGTCGGCGACGGCACGGTCAGCACCACCGAGGTGATCGATCACATCTTCCCCGGCGAGAAGAACGCGACCGGGCAGGGCGGCAAGGTCGTGCCGCTGCCCAAGCGGATCAAATCCAAGGGCGAGAGCGGGGCGGTTCCGATCACCGGCCTCATCCCCGGCATGGCCGTCCACTACGCCGGCTGCTGCCACCCGCTGCCGGGCGACCGCATCGTCGGCATCATCACGACGGGCAAGGGCGTGACCATCCACACGATCGACTGCGAGACGCTGGAGAGCTTCTCCAGCCAGCCCGAGCGCTGGCTCGATGTCGGCTGGGACAAGGGCGCGGGCGGGCTGGTCGCGAGGATCTCGGTGATCGTCGGCAACGAGCCGGGCGCGCTGGGCGACCTCTCCTCGATCATCGGCAAGAACGACGGCAATATCTCGAACCTCAAGATCACCAGCCGGGATCAGGATTTCTTCGAGATGATGATCGATATCGAGGTGCGCGACGTGAAGCACCTGACCGATATCATCGCCGCGCTGCGCGCCACCCCGGTCATCAACTCCGTCGCTCGCGCGCGGGGATAGCACCGTTCCGGCAGGGGTCCGGACCCCATTTTGCCTACATTGCAGGCTTCCATCCGGAGCATTAGATTAAGGGCATGGCGGTCGGCCCAGGCAGGCCGGACCGCCTCTTTGGCGGACTAAGTGCTTGGTTGACATGAACAATCGCACCCTGCGCCTCGGCGTGAACATCGACCATGTGGCGACCATCCGGAACGCCCGCGGCGGCCCGCATCCCGATCCCGTGCGCGCCGCGCGCCTGGCCGCGCTGGCCGGCGCCGACGGCATCACCGCGCATCTCCGCGAGGACCGGCGCCACATCTCCGACGACGATATCGAGCGGCTTTCCCGCGAGATCGACCTGCCGCTCAACCTGGAGATGGCGGCGACCGACGAGATGCTGGAGATCGCGCTGCGCCACGCGCCCCACGCCGCCTGCATCGTGCCCGAGAAGCGCGAGGAGCGGACCACCGAGGGCGGCCTCGAGGTCGTGCGCGCGCACAATCATCTGGTGCCCTTCGTGACGGCGCTGCGCAATGCCGGCATCCGCGTCTCGCTCTTCATCGAGCCCGACCGCGCCGCCCTCGATGGCGCGGTGAAGCTGGGCGCGCCGGTCGTCGAGCTTCATACCGGCGCCTACTGCGAGGCGCATCTGGCCGAACCCGGCGGGGCGGATGCGGCGCGCCAGCTCGCCCGCATCGTCGACGCCGCCGCTTATGCCGAGGAGCTCGGCCTCGAATGCCATGCCGGGCACGGGCTCAGCTTCGACACCGTCGGCCCGGTCGCCGCGATCCCGACCATCGTCGAGCTGAATATCGGCCATTTCCTGGTCGGCGAGGCGATCTTCGGCGGCCTGGAGTCCTCGATCAAGCGCATGCGCGCCCTCATGGACAAGGCCCGCGCCGAGGCCGACGGCCAGAAGAGCGCGTGAGCGC
>CAZBRE010000045.1:11231-12731 GCA_964494065.1 uncultured Alphaproteobacteria bacterium | reverse complement strand
CATGATCATCGGCATCGGCAGCGACCTCATCGACATCCGCCGCATCGAGCGCACGCTTGAGCGTTTCGGCGAGCGCTTCACCGAGCGTTGCTTCACCGAGATCGAGCGCGAGCGCTCCGACCGGCGCTATCTGCGCGCGGCGAGCTATGCCAAGCGCTACGCTGCCAAGGAGGCCTGCTCCAAGGCGCTCGGCACCGGTTTTCGTCGCGGTGTCTTCTGGCGCGACATGGGCGTGGTGAACCTGCCCGGCGGCAAGCCCACCATGGCGCTCACCGGCGGCGCCGCCAAGCGCCTGGAAGAGCTCATCCCCGAGGGCATGAAGCCGCAGATCGACGTCTCGATCACGGACGAGCCGCCGACGGCGCAGGTCATCGTCATCATCTCCGCGGTGGCCGACGGCGGCCCCCTTGCTTGATGTCCCTGGGCCGGATTTTCCCGTGCCCCGAGGCCCGCTCGCATGGCATGATCCGCCTTGCGGCGGCGCATCCGGCGCGCAATATGTAACCGGCGATGGGAACGACCGCGCTCCAAGGGGTCCATGCGGTCTTAGGGGACTTAGGGGTCCTCGCATCGCGATTTGCACCAGGGTCGGCATGAAAGCTTCAACGGGGCTGCGACTATGAACACGAGATCAGACCGACCCGCGCATGTACCGGGCAAGGATGAGAGCGGCAGCTCCGGCGGGGCCGCCCAGCCGCGTGCGCGTGCGCCCAAAGCCAAACGCAAGCCCAGGGGCGGCAGCGGCTGGGACACGATCAAGACCGTCATCTATGCCGTTCTGGTCGCGATGGTGGTGCGCACCCTGCTGATCGAGCCCTTCTCGATCCCCTCGCGCTCGATGCTGCCGACCCTGCTCGTCGGCGACTATCTCTTCGTGAGCAAGTTTTCCTACGGCTATTCCAAGCACTCGCTGCCGTTCAGCCTGCCGCTCTTCTCCGGGCGGATCATGTTCCGTGAGCCCAAGCGCGGCGACGTCGCGGTCTTCAAGAAGCCCACGGACAACAAGACCGACTACATCAAGCGCATCATCGGCCTGCCGGGCGACCGCATTCAGGTGAAAGCCGGGCGGCTCTACATCAACGGCAAGATCGTCCCGCGCGAGCCGCTCGGCGACTATGTCGACATCAAGCGCGACTACGGCGGCGTGCGTGAGCGCTACAAGAGCTACCGCGAGATCCTGCCCAACGGGGTCAGCCACACGGTCCTCGAGCGCGGCGACAACGTGCCCTACGTCGACAACACCGAAGTCTACGTCGTGCCCAAGGGCAAGTATTTCATGATGGGCGACAACCGCGACAACTCGCAGGACAGCCGCTATCTGAGCCTGGTCGGCTACGTGCCCGCGGAAAACCTCGTCGGCCGCGCCGACTTCATGTTCTTTTCGCTGCGCGAGGACAAACGCTGGTGGGAGGTCTGGTCCTGGCCAGCCCATATCCGCTGGGACCGCGTCTTCATGTCGGTGAAATAGTGGGCGCTGCGCCGAACCGCCCGTCAAAGCCG
>CAZBRE010000045.1:9516-11131 GCA_964494065.1 uncultured Alphaproteobacteria bacterium | reverse complement strand
AGGCCGCTCGCCGAGATCCTCGGCCACACCTTCAAGGATCCCGCGCTGTTGGAGCTGGCGCTCACCCATCCGAGCGTGGCCGGCGACGACGCCGGCGAGGACGCGCGGCTTCAAAACTACCAGCGTCTTGAATTCCTGGGCGACCGGGTGCTGGGGCTCGCCATTGCCGAGCTCTTGATCCGCCGCTTTCCGCTGGAGCGCGAAGGCCGGCTCGCCCGCCGCCATACCCAGCTCGTGCGCAAGGAAGCCTTGGCCAAGGTCGCGCGCGGCATCGATCTCGGCGGCTATCTCATCATCTCGCGCGGCGAGGAGGAGGCGGGCGGCCGAAGAAACCCGGCCATCCTAGCCGATTGCTGCGAGGCGATCATCGCCGCGCTCTTCCTCGATGGCGGCATGAAGGCGGCCGAGCGCTTCATCCACGAACACTGGGTGCCGCTGATGGAGGAGGCGGCCGTGCCGCCCAAGGACGTCAAGACCGCGCTCCAGGAATGGACCCAGGCGCGCGCCCTGCCGTTGCCCGACTACAAGGTCGTCGCCAATGAGGGCCCCGACCACAAGCCGGTCTTCTCCGTCGAGGTGAGCGTCAAGGGCCAGGCCAGCGCCACCGCAACCGGCACCTCCAAGCGCGCCGCCGAAAAGGCCGCCGCGCGCAAGCTGCTCGAGGCGATCGGCGCCGGCGAGGCATGAGCCCGCCGCCGCCCCGGCCCGTGCACGACACTTCACAAACCGCCAAGGAAGACACCCGGCGCTGCGGCTTCATCGCCCTGGTTGGCGCGCCCAATGCCGGCAAGTCGACGCTTCTGAACGCTCTGATCGGCGCCAAGATCGCCATCGTCTCGCCCAAGGTGCAGACCACGCGCACCATCGTCCGCGGGGTCATCACCGAGGGCGATGCCCAGCTCGTCTTCATCGATACGCCGGGCATCTTCGCGCCCAAGCGGCGCCTGGAGCGCGCCATGGTCGCCCGCGCCTGGCAGGGCGCCGGCGATGCGGACCTGGTCGTGCTTCTGGTCGATGCCGCGCGCGCGGTCCGTGACGGTATCGATGCGGACACGGCGCGCATCATCGACGGCCTGAAATCCGGCAATCGAACGGCGATCCTCGCCATCAACAAGATCGACCTGGTGCCGCGGCCGAAGCTCCTCGCGCTGGTCCAGCAATTGAACGAGACCGGCCTTTTCACCGACACCTTCATGGTTGCGGCCGTGAAAGGCGACGGGGTCGGCGATCTCCGCGACCATCTTGCCGAGGCCGTTCCGCCGGGGCCCTGGCATTACCCCGAGGACCAGCTCTCCGATATGTCCGAGCGGCTGATCGCCGCCGAAATGACCCGCGAGGCCCTCTTCCGCCAGCTCCGCCAGGAGCTGCCTTATGCGCTCACCGTGGAAACCGAGAGCTGGGAGGCCCGGCCCGACGGCAGCGTGCGGATCGAGCAGACGATCTACGTCCAGCGCGACACCCAGAAGGCGATCGTGCTGGGCAAGGGCGGCAGCCGCATCAAGTCGGTGGGGGCGGCGGCGCGCAAGGACCTGGAGACCATCCTCGGCCACCGAGTGCATCTTTTTCTTTTCGTGAAGGTCCGCGAGGGCTGGATCGACGACCCCGAGCGCTACGC
>CAZBRE010000045.1:0-9416 GCA_964494065.1 uncultured Alphaproteobacteria bacterium | reverse complement strand
CTGACGGCTAGGGGATTTCAACGCCTGACGGCTAGGGGATTTTAACGCCTGACGGTCAGGGACCTCAACGCCTGACAGGCTGGTCAGTCGGCCTCGGCCTCGCGTCTGGCCAGCAGGCCCAGCAGCACCCCGATCACCACGCCTGCCGCGAGGATCACGATTTCCGTGATCAGCGAGAGGTACGACACCGTCTTGGCCGCCAGCAGCGCGTCCACCGAGATCGTTATCCCGACGATGAAGCAGCACAGCAGCACGACCACAATTGACTGTGCGCCCATGCCGCCCGCGATGATCCGCGGCGGATGGGTGCGGGTCAGCACCACCTTCATGAGCGGGACCAGAACCAGCGGCAAGGCCGCCAGCAACGCGCCTATGATGCCGAACATCGGGGGTCCATCGGGAAGCCTATCTCATCGAAACGTGTATCGAACGAAGCCTAGCATGGCGGCCCGACAGCCGCGAGGCCCTCACATCCGGGGCCTGTTCCAAGGGCGCGGAGGCGCCCGCCCGGCGCCTGAGGGAACTACAACGGGCCACCTTGTTGGCGCGTTGGTATACTAACCCCATGGACTGGACCGATCAGGGCATCGTGCTCGGCGCCCGCAAGCACGGCGAAAACGCGCTCATCGTGCAGCTCCTGACCCGCGCCCATGGCCGCCATGCGGGGCTGGTGCGCGGCGGGGCCGGGCGCCGCCTGCGCGGGGTCTATCAGCCGGGCAATGTGGTCACGGCGCACTGGCGGGGGCGGCTCGCCGAACATCTGGGCGCTTTCGTCTGCGAGCCCAGCTCGAGCCATGCCGCGGCCTTGCTCGACGATCCACCGCGTCTGGCGGCGCTCACCGCGGCCTGCGCGGTGGCCGAGGCCGCCTTGCCCGAGCGCGAGCCGCACAATGCGGTCTATGAGGGGTTCCTGGCGCTGCTCGACGCCCTTGGTCGCGAGCTGGACGAAAATGGCGGCCTGGCGCTCTGGGGCGAGGTCTATGTGCGCTGGGAGCTCGGGCTCTTGAGCGAGCTCGGCTACGGCCTCGACCTCACGAGCTGCGCCGCCACAGGCCGCAATGACGAGCTTGCCTATGTCTCGCCGCGCACCGGCCGCGCGGTCTCGCTGTCGGCGGGCGAGCCCTACCGGGACAAGTTGCTGGCCCTGCCGCCGTTCCTCGCCGGGCGCGGGCCGGGCGTGCCATCGGAGATCTGCGACGGGCTGCGGCTTTCCGGCCATTTCCTCGATCGCCACGTCTTCGCGCCGCTCGACCGCCCATCGCCCGCGGCCCGGGCGCGCCTGCTTGAGAGACTGAGCGCCGCGTCCCTCCGATCGCCGAGCCCGCTCAGCCCACAGAAGGAGAGCTGAATGGAGCATCCGACCTTGGCGTTGATGCGCGCCCTCGAATTCGCCGCGCGGCATCATGTCGACCAGCGCCGCAAGGGGGCCAGCGAGAAGCCCTATCTCAACCATCTGGCGGAGGTCGCCCATCTGGTCGCCGAGGCCACCGGCGGCGAGGACACGAACCTCGTCATCGCCGGCCTGCTGCACGACGCCATCGAGGATACCGGCGTCACAAGGGCAGAGATCGAGGCGGAATTCGGCGGGGATGTCGCAACGCTGGTCGCCGCCGTCACCGATGACAAGTCGCTCCCCTCGGCCGAGCGGAAGCGCCTTCAGGTGGAAACCGCGCCGACCAAGCCGGATCGCGCGCGGCTGCTCAAGATCGCCGACAAGACCAGCAACCTACGGGATATGGCTGCCGATCCGCCGACGGACTGGCCGCTGGCGCGCAAGCGTCAGTATGTCGACTGGGCGGCATCGGTGGTCGATGGCTGCCGCGGCGTCAGCCCCGGCCTCGAGCGGCAATTCGATGAGGCGAGAGCCGCCGCGACACGTGCGCTCGGCGCATAAGCGCCAGGGCTCGGCCAGGGCCTGAAATGCGAACGCCGGACCAGCTTCGGCCCGGCGCTTCGCTTACATCACCGCTTTGTCGCGGCGATGGCATCCTTAAACGATGTTAGGCGGCGGGACGACCCATCCCGGACTCGCTGCCGCTGGGCTTGGAGCCCGTCGGCATATCGGACGTCTTGTTGCCGCTGCCATTCGGCTTCGCGACAGTGTCCTTGCTGCCGGCGCTGACCTTTTCGGCCTCCTCGGCGCCCTTCATCGTCACCTTGCCTTCCAGGCGTGCGCCCGCGGCCATCGAAAGATCGCCGCCCACCGTGACGCCGCCCTTGATACGGGCACTCGCTTCGAGAGTAACATTCTTGGCACTCGTGTCGCCGACGACGTTGCCGGCAATGGTCACGCTGTCGGCCTTGATCGAACCGTCGACCAAGCCGCTGCGTCCAATCATGACGCGCTTCGCCTTCAGGTTGCCGCGCACAGCACCATCAACCTGGATCTCGTTTTCGCCGGTCATATCGCCGACGATCTCGACACCCTCACTGATGATGGAGGGCATTTGCTGCTGTTGCGGCTGGGTCCGCAGACGCTCGCTCACCGGCTTTGGCTCGATGGCGGGGCTGCTCTCTTTCTTGGAAAACATCCGATACTCCAGTGATTATCGAGAACCCAAGCCTTCGGACTATGCCGGTCGAGGTGATAAGTAATGGTTAAACTCGCCTCTAAAACCCGCTAATTCCGGCGGAAATTTGCGCTATCGGACGCCGCCTCCGATGGCGGGCCGGACTGCCTGGTCACGCTTATCGTTGCGCGGCGCAAAGAAATACTGGAAAAGAAGTCCAGGCGCCGTACTGGGGCGCTATCTGCGAAAATGAGGTCAGGAATGCGTATTGTCGTCGTTATCGCCGCGGCCGCGGCGGTGCTTGCCGCTGCCGGCACGGCCGAGGCAGGCTCGGTGGCACTCTATGCGTATAATGCCAAGGGTAAGCTCGCCAAGGCGGGCAAATATGGGCGCTGGACGCGCGTCTATCGGGAGGCCGATCGCGCCAAGCTGAAGGCCAAAACCCGCAAGCACTACTCCAAGAAGATGACCTTCTGCGAAAAGCCCTATTATCTGCGGTCTGTCCAGCAGCGCTGGCTGGCTGCCCATCGCAAGGCCAAGCACCAGATCGTGCTACGCGAACGCGTCTCCAAGAAAAAGACGAGACGGGTCTGCAAGATCTGAGTTCCCCCATGTATGACCTGCACCGGCCGTGCCTTACTGTAGAGGCGCGGCCGGTTGCCGTTTTGGCCCTTGCTGCTCAGGTCAAGCGGCAGAAGCTGTCACCACGCCGCCAACCGGGGGAGGGGTGTCGATGGATCTCCAACTTGAGGGCAAGACCGCGCTGGTGACCGGCGCCTCGGCCGGGATCGGCCAGGGCATCGCCATAGCGTTGGGCCGCGAGGGCGTGCGTCTCGCCATCGCCGGCCGCCGGCGCGAGGCGCTGGAAGAGACGGCGCGTCAAGTCGAAGCCGCGGGCGGCCCTGAGCCAGCCCTGATCACCGCCGATTTCATCGACGAGGACGCGGCGAAAACGATCGCCGAGACCGCGACCGCGGTGCTCGGTTCCGTCGAGATCCTGATCAACAATGCCGGCGGCAGCCGCCCCTTCGATCTCGATGCCAGCGAGGATGACTGGCACGAGGCGATGACCCTCAACTTCACCCGCCACCGCCAGCTCACGCGTCTGCTGCTCGATCCGATGATCGCCGCCGGTTGGGGCCGCATCGTCTACATCACCGGCAAGTCGGAGCCGACGGGCATCAACGGCGCCTTCGCCGCCAAGGCCGCCGTCCATGCCTGGGCAAAAGGCCTCAGCCGCGTCGTCGGTCAACACGGCATCACCGTCAACTGCATCCCGCCCGGCCAGATCCTGAGCGACCAGATCCGCCGCAATTACAGCCCCGAAGTGCAGGCGCAGATGTCGGCCGACGAGATCCCCGCCGGCCGCTTCGGCGAGCCCGCCGATATCGCCCATCTGGTCGCCTTCCTCTGCTCGCCGCTCGCGAGCTATATCAACGGGGCCGTGATCCCCGTAGATGGCGGCCAGAGGCGCTACCAGTTCTGAGTGGCCCTGCGCCGCGCCGGCAGGGGGCGTGCAGGAATACGGGCTGTACGAGGCACCGTCTGAGGTGCCAGACTCTCTGCCGATAAGAAGAACCGGGGCCCCGCGCCCCGGGACAGGGAGGCACGGCCATGCACCGCAGACTAGCCATTCTGGCCGGCGCGCTCGCCGCGCTCGCGGCCAATTGCGTTTTTGCCGCCGATTTCGCCGGGAACACCGTCGAATGGATCATCCCCTTCAAGGAGGGCGGGGGCTCGGACAAATGGGCCCGGTTCTATGCCCCGATGTTGGCCAAGGCGCTGCCCGGCAAGCCGAGCGTCGTCGTGCGCAACATGCCGGGCGCCGGCTCGACCCGCGGCACCAACTATTTCGCCGCCCGCGCCAAGCCCGACGGCCTCACCATCCTGGGCACCTCGGGCTCGACCCAGTTCCCCTATCTCCTGGGCGACCGGCGGGTGAAGTACGAGTACAAGGACTGGCAGGTCGTGCTGGCCTCGCCCACGGGCGGTGTGTTCTACGTTAACCCGGCCCTCGGCGTCCGCTCGGCCAAGGACCTCGTGAAGCTCAAAGGCAAGAAGCTGCTCTACGGCAGTCAGGGCGCAACCTCGCTCGACCTCATCCCCCTCCTTGCCTTCGAGCTGCTGGGCCTCGACGTCGAGCCGATCTTCGGCATGCGGGGCCGCGCCGCCGCCCGCCTCGCCTTCGAGCGGGGTGAGGTCAATATCGACCAGCAGACGACCCCCGCCTATCTCTCCCAGGTCGTCCCGCTGGTGAAGGCGGGCAAAGCCGTGCCGATCATGTCCTGGGGTGCGCTCGCCAAGGACGGCCGCCTTGTCCGCGACCCGACGTTTCCCGACTTGCCGCACTTCGCCGAGGTCTATGAAATGATCCATGGCCGCAAGCCCTCAGGGCCGGCTTGGCACGCCTGGCGCACCTTCTTTGTCGCCGGCTTCCCGGGCCAGAAGATGGTCTTCCTGCCCAAGGGGACGCCACCGGACATCGTCGCCGTCTACCGGGCGGCCTTTGAGAAGATCGTCTCTGCGCCCGGCTTCGAGAAGAAGGCCGCGAAGCGTCTCGGCATCTATCCCCAGCACACGGGCGCGGCAGCCGAGGCGACCAAGCACCTCGCCACCACCATCGCGCCCGGCGACCGCAAATGGGTGCGCGACTGGCTCGTCCGGCGCTTCAAGGTGAAGCTCCGCTGAGCGCCCGCACCGGTTCACTTTACCAACCACAACAAGACTGGGACCCGACGACATGGCCGCAGAGAGTTTCGAAATCGAGCGCATTCCCCTCATCCTCAGCTTCGACGAGGCCCTGAAGGCCGTTGAGACCTACGGGTTCAGCGGCACCCAGGGCTCGGTCTGGCTGGAGGGCCAGTTGTTGCGGCCGAAGGGCAAGCCGTCCAAGACCGTCACCATCTTCATGCATCCGGCGACGACGCTGCAGCTCCTGCCGATGCCGACGGCGCTGGCCGCCTCGGGCGTCCACGTCATGTGCTGCGGCTCGCGCTACGCCAAGAACGACAGCGCGCTCATCATGGAGAAGGTCGCCCGCGACATGGGCGAGTACATCAAACATGCCCGTGAGGTGCTGGGTTACGAGAAGGTCGTCCTCGTCGGCTGGTCGGGCGGCGCCTCGCTCTCGCTCTTCTATCAGGGCGAGGCGGAGAACCCCTCCATCACCGCGACCCCGGCTGGCGATCCTTACGACCTCACCGCGCTCGGTCTCATCCCCGCCGACGGCGTCATCATGATCGCCGCCCATGCGAGCCGCGCCCGAACCTTGTCCGAATGGCTCGATCCCTCGGTGACCGACGAGCTCAATCCGGGCCAGCGCGAGGTCGAGCTCGACATCTACAATCCGAGCAATCCGAACAAGCCGCCCTTTACCGCGGACTATCAGAACCGGTACCGCGCGGCCCAGCTCACGCGCATGCGCCGCATCACCGCTTGGGTACGCGAGCGGCTCGATGATCTCGCCAAAGCGAACGGCAAGGAGATCGAGCGTGCCTTCGTCGTCCACCGCACCATGGCCGATCTCCGCTGGGTCGACGCCACCGTGGATCCCAACGACCGCGAGCCCGGCGCCTGCTACATGGGCGACCCGGAAACGGCGAATGTCGGCCCGGCCGGCCTCGCCCGCTACAGCTCGCTGCGCAGCTGGCTCTCGCAATGGTCGGTCGACGACTCGCGCGCCGATGCGCCGACCGGGGCAGGGCGCATCTCGGTGCCGCTGCTGGTGGTCGAGAATAGCGCCGACGACGCCGCCCCCGCCAGCCATCCGAAGCTGGTCTACGACGCGGCACCCCAGACCGACCGCGAGTTCCAGGTCATCAAGGGTGCCTCGCATTATTACAAGGGCCAGCCCGAGCTGCTGGCCGAGTCGGTGGCGGTGACGACCGGCTGGATGGAGAAGAAGGGGTTGCTTGGCTAGGGCACGGCACCTTCAGCCCTTATCGGGGGCCGCAAAAGTATCCCTCCCCCTCTTCAGAGGGGGAGGGCAGGGAGGGGGTGACGTGCCACCTGTAGGATGCCTGCCGAGGACGGCGCTCGCGGCACAGCCTGCACCCCCTCCTTTATCCTCCCCCTCTAAAGAGGGGGAGGAAAACAACACCACGCTCCTGCCAGCCCGCGCCCCCTGATGTTCGAGGCGATGGCAGAGGCGCTCGGTATGCTCGTCTCGCCGGAGCATCTGCTCTATCTGAGCGCGGGCGTGCTGTTGGGCCTCGCCGTCGGCATCTTTCCCGGCTTAGGCGGCATCGCGGGCCTGGCGATGCTGCTGCCCTTCCTCTACGGCCTCGATCCGGTCTCGGGTCTGGCGATGATGGTGGGCCTCGTCGCCGTCATCCCGACCTCGGACACCTTTACTTCCGTCCTCATGGGAATACCCGGATCAAGCTCGAGCCAGGCGACCGTCCTTGACGGGTTTCCGCTTGCCCGCCAGGGACAGGCTGCGCGGGCCTTGAGCGCCGCCTTCGTCTCTTCGCTGATGGGCGGGCTCTTCGGGGCCGTGCTCCTCACCTTCTTCATCGTCGTCGCGCGCCCGGTCGTGCTGCTCTTCCGCACGCCCGAGCTTCTGATGCTGACGATCCTCGGCTTTGCCATGGTCGGCGTGCTTGCCGGACGCAGCCTGATGAAGGGCGTCGTCGCCACCGGGCTCGGCGTGCTGGTCAGCGCGATCGGCGGCGCGCCGGCGCAGGGCACCGAGCGCATGACCTTCGGCATCGGCTATCTGGGCGACGGTCTGCAGCTCGTCATCGTCGGGCTCGGCGTCTTCGCCCTGCCGGAGATCATCACGCTGCTCCGCCGCAACGCGCCGATTGCCGGCGCGACCACCTTGGGCCGTGGCTGGCTCGAGGGCGTGGCCGACTGGTGGCGGAACCTATACCTCTCGATCCGCTGCGCCTTCATCGGCGTGATCGTGGGCGTGATCCCCGGCCTCGGCGGCTCGGTCGTCGACTGGATCGCCTACGCCCACCTCGTCCAGACGACGAAGAAGCGCGACATGCTGGGCAAGGGCGACATTCGGGGCGTCATCGCGCCCGAAAGTGCCAACAACGCGAAGGAGGGCGGGGGGCTCGTGCCGACGCTGCTCTTCGGCATCCCGGGTTCGGGCAGCATGGCGGTGTTCCTGGGCGGCATGGTGCTGCTGGGTCTGGAGGCGGGACCCGGCATGGTGCGCGACGAGCTGCCGACCACCTACACGATCATCTGGTCGCTGGCGATTGCCAACGTGCTCGGGGCGGGGCTCTGCCTGCTGGCCTCGCCCGTGATGGCGCAGCTCACGCGGCTCCGTTTCCCGCTCATCGCGCCCTTCATGCTGATGTTCATCCTGTTCGCGGCCTTCCAGTCGCGCCAATCGGTCTGGGATCTCGTCATGCTCGGCGTGATCGCGGTGCTGGCGCTCTATATGAAGCGTTTCGACTGGCCGCGCCCGGCCTTCCTCATCGGCTTCGTGCTCGCCGATTCGGCCGAGGTCTACACCTACCAAGCCACGCAGTTCACCATGCATCGCGGAATTGGGTATCTGATGACGCCGGCTGTGGGGATACTCGCGGTCCTGATCGTGCTGGCGGTGATCCTCGGCGTGCGTCAGTCGTCGAGAATTGCGCGCGAGCCCGCCGAACCGGGCGCCATGGCGCGCATCGACCGGCGACCCGAGATCGCCTTCGCCGCCGTGCTCGCTGCCTTCGCGGCTTATGCGCTGATCGACGTGGTGCCGATCCGGGCGTTGATCGACAAAATCTTCCCGCTCGCCATCGCGCTCGTCACGCTGCCGGTGGCGCTGGTCGTGGTCTTGCGGCTGTGGCGGACGCCGCCCGAGCATCGCGTCCACTGGGACGAGGAGGTGACCGGCGAGGACGCCGATGTCTCCGACCGTATCGGCATGTGGCCGGCCTTCGCTTGGTACGGCGGGCTCCTAGCCGGCACCGCGCTGGTTGGCTTCGTTATCGCCAACGTTTTGTTTTTGCTGGCATTTTTGCGGTATCGGGCGAAAGCGCACTGGCCCCTCGCCGCTGGGCTAACTGCCGCTGCATCGGGAATGATCCTCATCCTCGCCGACATGCTCGGCCGCGACTTCCCGCCGGGGCTTTTGCAAATCCTCGCCGATCTGCCCTGGCCCTTCCGCTAATTCTTACTTCTGTGCCGACAGCACGGTGAAGCCTTCGCCGATCACCGCGCGGCCGACATCGGGCTTGAACCCGGCGGTCTTGAGCAGCGTTTCCTGCTCTTCGCGCGTCGGCAGCACGTTGCCCCAGGTGAGTTCTTCGAAGCCCGTCTGCACCGGGAACAGGAACGCCGCCTCGCGCGACTGGGCGAGCGTGCTCGGATAGGTCTCGTCGACGATCAGGAGCCAGCCGCCCGGCGCCAGCGCCCGCGCGCAGTCGTCGATCACGGTCTGGCGGATGCCCGGCGCGATCTCGTGCAGCACCTCGATCATCACCACCGCGTCGACCGAGCCATCGGCCACCGCATCGCCGATCTGGCCCGCCACCAGTTCGATCCGGTCCGCGAGCCCCGCCTTCTTCAAGGCCGCGCGCGCCTGCTTCATGCCCGTGGGATCGATATCGACGCCGACGCAGCGCGCTTCCGGAAAAACCTTGGCGAGCTGCATCAGGTGGCGGCCCTCGCCGCAGCCGACCTCGAGGACGGTGCCGCCGGCATCAAGCTTCTCCTTCAGGCCCGGCAGCTCGGGCAGCAACTTGCGGCTGCTCAGGAACTGCAGCCCCGCCGTGCCCTCCGCCACGGCCGCGGAGAACGCCTCGCTTCGTCCCTGAAACGGCACAGGCTCACCGGTCTTGAACGCCTCGAGGCAATAGCGGTGGTCCTCGGTCGCGAATTCCGTGCCGAGATGGACGTAGCCGCCCAGGTAGCGCGGGTGGCCGGGCTTGGCGAGGATCTCGTCCATATAGGGCGCGA
>CAZBRE010000044.1:0-29228 GCA_964494065.1 uncultured Alphaproteobacteria bacterium | reverse complement strand
TGATAGGCGATGCGGAGCGCGTCGGCGAAGCCCTCCGTAATGACGAGGACCGTGCGTTCGCCCTTGCGTTCCAGAAGCGCATTCGTGGCGACGGTCGTGCCCATCTTCACCGCATCGACCGCCTCGCCGGGGATCCCCTCGCCGCGCCCCACGCCGAGCAACTCGCGGATGCCCTGCAGGGCCGCATCGTCGTATTGCTCGGGATTCTCCGACAGCAGCTTGTGGGTCACCAGTGCGCCATCGGGACGCTTCGCCACCACATCGGTGAAGGTCCCGCCCCGGTCAATCCAGAACTGCCAATGTGCAGCGGTCTCAGTCATATCGGCCTTAGAGCGCGGCGAGCTCGGCGTTCAGCAACTCGGTGACCAGCATGTAGCCCGGCTTGTGGGTGATGCAGATCGGCGGCTTTGCTTTCTCGACGATCGCCTGCGGCGTCACCCCGCAGGCCCAGAAGACCGGCACCTCGCCCTCGAGCACGGGCACCATCTCGCCGAAATCGGGTTCATGCACGTCGGCGATGCCGATGGCGGCGGGATCGCCGAAATGGATCGGCGCGCCGTGCACGCTCGGAAAGCGTGAGGTGATCTGGATCGCCCGGATGGCATGCGCCGGCGTCAGTGGCCGCATCGAGACCACCGTCGGCCCGTGATAGCGGCCGGCGGGACGGGTTTCGATGTTGGTGCGAAACATCGGTACTTCCTTGCCCTGCTCGATATGCCGCATCGGCACGCCGGTCTGGATCAGCGCCTCCTCGAAGGAGAACGAGCAGCCGAGCACGAAGGCGACGAAGTCGTCCTGCCAGAGATGGCGGATATCGGACACGTCCTCGACCGCCACGCCGTCGCGGAAGACGCGGTACATCGGCACGTCGGTGCGGATGTCGATGTCCTCGCCCAGCTCCGGCAGGCGCGGGTCTCCCGGCTCGCCCAGGCCGATCAGTGGGCACGGCTTGGGGTTCAACCGGCAGAAACGCACGAAGTCGTCGGCCCAGTCGGCCGGTAGGATCGCGACATTGCCCTGCACGATGCCCGGCGTCGCGCCCGCCGTCTGGCCCTGGAAGTCGCCGCGGCGGATCGACTGGATCATCTCGCGCGCGCGGTTGCGGGCGGCCCCCGGCCCGGCGCTCGCCCGATCTATGAGAGATGTGTTCATGGCTGCGTCCTATCCATATCGATAGATCTTGGTTGCCGCCCGGCTAGAACAAGCGCGTCGCCCACAGCGCGATCCCCGGGAAGGCCATGATCAGGCCGATCATCACGAACATGGTGATGACAAAAGGCAATGAGCCGATGATCACGTCCATCATGGCGCCCTTACCGCGAACGCCCTGGACGACATAGAGGTTGACCCCAATGGGCGGCGTGATCAGCGCCGCCTCCAGCAGAATGATCAGAAGGATGCCGAACCAGATCTTGGTCTCGTGCGCATCGGCGAGCCCGAAGTCGAGCCCGGCGACGATCGGCACGATCAGCGGTGCGGTCGTGATCAGCATGGAGAAGGTCTCCATGAAGCAGCCGAGCACGACGTAGAATATCACGATCACGAGCAGAAGCTGATAAGGCCCGAGCCCAAGGCCGGTGATGAAATCGGTCAGGATCCGCGTGAGCCCTGTCGTCGCGAGCGTGAAGTTGAGGAAGATCGCGGCCAAGATGATCAGCATCACCATCGCCGTCGTGGTCATGGCGCCCTCGATCGCATCGCGCAGCATGGTCCAGGTCAGCACGCGCCGCGAGGCGGCGAGGAGCAGCGAGGCGACCACGCCGAGCGAGGCCGCTTCGGTCGGCGTCGCAAAGCCCGCATAGATCGAGCCCACCACCACGAGAAAGATTCCGAGCGGCGGCAACAGGTCGACCAGCACCAGAAACCGTTCCCGCCAACTGGACAACACCCGTTCGCCGCCCCAGGCCGGCCGCATCACGCAGGCGATGATCACCGTGAGCGCGAAGAGGCTCGCGAGCAAAAGGCCCGGCAGGAAGCCGGCCAGATAGAGCTTGGGCACCGAGGTGTCGGTCAGGAGCCCGTAGACGATGAGGTTGATCGACGGCGGGATCAGGATGCCGAGCGTGCCGCCGGCCGCCAGTGTCCCGACGAAGAGGCGCTCGTTGTAGCCCCGCCGCTCGACCTCGGGCAGCGCCACGGTGCTGATCGTCGCCGCTGTCGCGACGCTCGAGCCCGAGGTCGCGGCGAACAGCGCACAGGCGCCGATATTGGAATGCATCAGGCCGCCCGGCAGCCAGGATAGCCAACGCGCCATCGCGTCGTACATGCGTTGGGTGATGCCCGAGCGCAGCAGGATCTCGCCCATCAGCACGAACATCGGGATCGCGATCAGGATGAACTCGCGGCCGTTCTGCCAGAAGCTCTCACCGATCGCGCGGACGAGCGGCATCGGCGAATAGATATCCGCCATCACCAGGCTGAGGATGCCCAGCGCCGCCGCGACCGGCACCGAGAGCGCCAGCAGAATGAGCAGCATTACGGTGACGTTGATCAGCATTCGTCAGCGGTCCTCGTCACCAGCGCCGCGACGTCGCTTCGGAGTTTCGGGAGACGTGTCTCCGTCCCGCCCATCACCCTCCGCATCGTCGAGGTGCAGCGCGCTTACTTCGTCGGCGACCTCCTCCTGGTGCGTCCGGGCCCCGATCAACAAATTCATTGCAACCAAGTCGCGCCGGACCAGCGCGATCAGCGCCATCAATGTCAGCGCAAACGCCGTCACCAGAAAGAGCGCAAGGCCCGCCACCCAGAAGCCTTGCGGGATCGCCTGAGGCGTTTGAAGTGGCGTGATCGACTTCGTGCCGTTCTCCACGCTGCTCAGGAACAGGTTCCATGCGTGATAGAAGACGACCGCGACGAAGACGGTCAGAAGCACGATCGCGACGAAGTCGAGCACCGTGCGCACCCAGCGCGGCAATAGCGCGTAAAGCGCGTCGATACGCACATTGGCGCGGCGCAGCAGCGCAAAGGGGAGTGCCCAAACCGTGCCGATCGCAAAGAGGTAGCCCGAGACCTCGTCGGCGCCGCCAAGACTGGACTGGAAGGCCTTGCGGATAATCACTTCGACCGTGACCATCACCGCGGAGGCAATGATCCCGGCCCCGCCGATCCATACGGCATAGCGCGCAAGCCACGTGAGCGCTCGGATCACCAGCCCACCCGGTTCATACCCTGCAGGTCCCGGCCCAGCATCTCCCGGCCCTGCATGTCCCGGCCCCGCGCGACCCGGGGTCGACGTTGAAGATGACACCGAAGGAACTCCAGCAGGCAGCCGGCCGGACGGCTGGAATACCGCCCGGCCTTCGGCCTGTTACTGCTTGATCTGGATATTCACGATCGGACCGATCGTCTTGTTCCAGTCGGCCACACAGCCCTTGCGCTTCTTGGTGCAGCGCTGCGCCCAACGCTTGAGCACATAGTCCTGCAACACCTTGGTGCGCTTGGCGAGATCGGCCTTGCTCGGCGTCACCAGCTTCATGTGACCCGGCTTGCCGAGCGTGCACTTACCGCCGGTATTGCACGAGAGGCCCATCGCGTCCTCTGCGCCGGTCGCCTTCCACATGCGGTCTTCGAGCGCCTTGAACTCCTTGGTGAGGAAGGCCTTGGTCGCAGCATCGAGGCTGTTCCAGCGCTTGAGATTAAAGGCGCCGAAGGAAATGCCCCAGCCAACACGCATGGCGTAGGCATGGGTGGCGACCTCGTGCCATTTGGCGCGATAAGCCGGCGTGGTGCCGGTGATGCCGCAATCGGCGACCTTCTTCTGCAGCGCCGGAACGACCTCCGCGAAGGCGATGGTCACGGAGGTGCCGCCAACGCCCTCGACGAAATCACCCAGCGTGGCGCTGTAGACGCGGATCTTCTTGCCCTTCAGGTCGTCGATCTTCTCGATCTTGGCGTTGCACCAGAGCAACTGGCTCGGGAACGGGTACATGACCACAAGCTTGGCCTTGAAGACTTCCCGGAACGCCTTGTCCATGATCGGGCGGTAGGCGTCGGTGATCTTGCGCGCGGTCTCGATATCCTGGGCCACGGCCGACAGATCGGGCCCTTCGAAGACCGGGTCCTCGCCAGCGACGTAGCCGATGACGCCGAACGCCATGTCGTAGACGCCGAGCCTAAGCAAGCGCGTCACCTCGAAGCCCTTGAGGCCAACTTCGGTGATGGGCTGGATCTTGGCCGTGATCTTGCCGCCGGACGCCTTCGGCACGACCGCGCTCCAGAACGGTCCCTCGTGCTGCTTGAAGTTGGCCAGGTTGCCCCAGGTGCCAACCACGTTGAACGTCTGCTGCTTGAGCTCCGCCGCCGCGTTACCCGCCCAAAGGCCGGTTCCGAGCGCAAATGCCGTCGCCGCCGCGACAGCCGTGATGCTTCGTTTAACGGACATTTCTAAGTCACCTCCCTGATGAAAGACGGAACCGACAATCTGACATGCCCGGATCGTGCATCAGCATCGCCGCCGTAGTTCGGCGGCGGATCTACCCGATGACGTTCCCGGTGTCGGACCCATTGCGAAAATTCGCCACTATTCCCTCTTCGGGCGAAGATTGGACGGCTACAATGACCCCCGCGCCGCTCCCGCCCCTCATTGCCATCGTGCCATTGTCTCGCAGGCAGACAGCGTTAGCAATTGCGACCCTAGGACAAGTCGACCGATCAAAGCCAATCGAATGATCTTTTTATTATTGATAGAAAATTTCTATCGCGTTCTAGCGCCGGCCGGCAGCGATGCCACCGTCTCGAGCGCCAGTTTCTCAATCAGCCCGATCATCGGATTGGTTGGGCTCACGGGAGAGGTCACCGTGAATTCGAGATCGGGCAGCGCCAGCGCTGTATCGAAGCGACGCAAGCGCCCGCTCTCGACGTCGGGCTCCACCACCTCCCAGGGCAAGGGGCTTACGCCCAAGCCGTCCTTGACCATGCGGATCATCGTGGCGAGCGAGCTCGACCCGCTGATGCGAAGCGGCGGCAGATCGGGCCCGGCCAACGCCTCGCGTAGAAAGACGTGCGGCCGCGTCGGGCGCAGAAAGGTGATGATCGGCAAACCCGCCAGCGCAGAATTGGGCAACTTGCCGTCGGGCAGGTCAAAGTCGGGCGCCGCTACCCACACCATCTCGTAGGTGCACAACGCGGTGTTGGCCATGTTGGGCTCGGAGACCGGGCCCAGAAGAAAGGCGACGTCGATCTCGCGCGAGACCAGCCGCTCGCGCAGATTGACCGTGAGGTCGACCAGGATCTCGACGGTGACGCCCGGATACTCCTCATGCACCCGCCGCAGCAGATCGGGCAGCCATGTATGGACCAGCGTCTCCGATGTGCCCAGGCGCACGATGCCGCGCAGCGCCTCCTTGTCGCCGACCACCAGCTCGATCTCGTTGGCGAGACCGAGCATCTTTTCAGCGTAAGGCAAAAGCTGAAGGCCGCGTGGCGACAGGCTGGACGCCTTGCCGCTGCGCTCGAAGAGTGTCACGCCCAGGGACTGCTCGAGCGAGGCGATCCGGGCCGAGATCGTCGGCTGGGTTGCGTGCAACCGCTCGCCGGCGGCGCGGAAGCTGCCCAGCCGCGCGACCCACACGAAGGTCTCCAGATTTGCAAGCTTCATGACCAACGCCGCCGTAACCCGCGATCCTTGCCGCCCCCCGACGGCCGACTAGAAGCCGTACAGCTTTGCGGGGTTGTCGACCAGGATTTTGCTGCGCGTGGCCGGATCTGGCGCCCACATGGCCAGCATGTCGAGCAACTCGCCGTCGTTCGGCATGGCGATCTGGACGAAGGGATGCGGCCAATCGCTCGCCCACACCATGCGGTCGGGCGCCGCCTCGATCAGCGCGCGCGCAAGACCCGCCACGTCGGCATACGGCGTGTGTCCGCGCGCGGTCATGCGGTAGGGCCCGGAGAGCTTGACCCAGGCCCGGCCCTCTGCCGCCAGTGAGAGCAGCGAGCGGAAGCCCGGATCGTCCACGCCCTTGCTCGCCGCCATATGGCCCATGTGATCGATCACGACATCGACTGGCAGCGTGTCGGCGACCCGCCAGAATTCCGGGCAGTCCGAGACGTCGATCAGCAGCTGGATATGCCAGCCCAGCCCTTTGATCTTGTCGGCGAGACGCCCCAGCATGGTGAGGCTGATGCCGCCCTTGTAGAGCAGGTTGACCCGGACGCCGCGGACGCCGGCCTTGTGCAGCACCTTCAACTGCTTGTCGGACACGCCGTAATCGACGACGGCGACCCCGCGAAACGCGTCGCCCGCCGCCGCCAGCGCATCCAGCAAAGCCGTGTTGTCGGTGCCGTAGACGCTCGGCTGGACCAGCACGGCGCGTTCCAGGCCCAAGACCTTCAGAAGCTTTCGATACTCAGACAACGGCGCATCCGGCGGCGTATACGTCCGGTCGTCGATCAGCGGATAGCGGTCCGAGGGTCCAAAGACATGGGCATGCGTATCGCAGGCGCCCGCGGGGATAGAGATCCGCGGCCGTGTCGGCGCCGGGTCGGGGCCCTGGCAGATCGGAGCGTGTCCGCTCGCCATGCCTCCCTCGCATCGTTGCCGGCCGGAGCCCGGGTGCAGGCGCGGCCGAACGATCTTTCGAAACTACCCCAAGAATGAACGAAAAAACCAGGGGACGTACAGAATTATGCGCCGGTTTCACGCGATGTTCGGTGGCGCGTCGAAGCGTTATCCTGTAGAAGGCAATGGGGTGCACCGCAAAGCCACCATGCGCCCGGGGAAAAACAAAAAGGTGGTCTCACATGACTGGATTTCTGGTTTGGGGTATGGCGGTCGTGGCCGCAGCATCGCTTGCACTCACACCGCTACAAGCGGCGGCGCAGGCACCTGGCGGTGACGGCATCGTCAGCGGCAAGACGTTCGCGCCCATCGGACGCGGGGCCGTCGTCAGTGTCGAGCCGGAGGACGACACCGACCTCAATCTGCGGCTTCGCCCGATCATCGAAAAGGCGCTCAGGGCACGCGGCTACCGCGTGGCGAGACATGCCGCGGTGCGGTTCATCTACAACGCCGATACGCCCGAAACGCGGCGCGTGAAGCAGAACTTGCGCCGTTCAGCGGAGCGCGGCAGCGGCGTCAATCGCGACCCGCGCCAGCGTAGCGGTCCGATGCGCAACCCGCTGATCCGCCAGGATCTCAACCTGTCGGGCCGGCCGATCAAGCCGAACGAACAGCGCCACCTGGTCAGCGTCATCGTGCTCAATGACAAGGGCACCCAGTACTGGGTGGGCACCGCGCATATCGACGGACATCGCGGCGATTCCTTCGACGTGACCTCGGCGCTGTCGCAGCAGCTCGTTCAGCAATTGGGCCGCAACGTCCGCCGACGAACGTTCCGCGTGAACTGATCAATCCTCGGTCAGACGTAGCACGGTCATCGGCGTCGGCAGCTGGCCAAGGGTTTCGGCGACCAATCCGGTTCCATCGTCAAAGGCTTCCTGCCAAATCGAGACCGGATCGGCTTGCCGCAAGGTCACTCGACCCTCCACCTCGATCCCGGCGAGGATAACGGTTGCGCCGACCTTGCGGGCGATGTGCTGCATGCGGGCATTCTCGCGCAGGCAGACCATGTAGAGCTCCCGCAGGCCGCGGTTCCGCGCAATTGTCACGGCACGCCGGGTCAGCTCAGTACCGATGCCGGCATTCTGGTGCGGTGCTTCGACCGATACGGCGTACTCCACCCCCGGCGCGTCGCACTGGTCGAACGAGACGAGATGGGCCGCCCCGCACAACTGTCCCCGGTCGAAATAGCCAAGATGGATTGAGGTCGACCAGTTCAGCGTCTCGATGAAACGCTTTACGTGATGGTCGCGCACGATCGCGCCAAAGCGCATACGGCGGCTCTCGGGATCAAGTCGGATGAGATGTTTTTGGAGCTGGAGACTTTCGGCCGCTGCGATCTTTCGAATCACGCCCACGAGGGTTCTCCTTCTGGATCAAAGGATGCACCCTTAAGCGAACTCTCCCTAAACGGCTTACCTAGACGGCTTACTTAGGCCTTTATGTTGCACCGCACAATAAGATGGAAATATGAGCGAAGCGTGACCGTGACATGGTGATTTTTCATGACTGCTGCCGTCGGCTTGCCCAACCGCCAGGCTACCCGCTAAACCAGGACCCATGAGCATTTGGGGCAAGATCATTGGCGGCGCCGCCGGCTTTGCGCTGGGCGGACCGATCGGCGCATTGGCCGGTGTGCTCGCCGGCCACGCGGTCGACCGGATGTCGGCGCCCACGGGCGACGAAGCCGCCGCACCGTCGGAGGTCAAGCAGGTCGCCTTCACCATCGCCGTCGTCGCCCTTGGCGCCAAGATGGCGAAGGCCGACGGCGTCGTGACCCGCGACGAGGTGGCAGCCTTCAAAGAGGTCTTTCACGTCGCCCCGGAAGAGGCGAAAAATGTCGGCCGGGTCTTCGATCGCGCCAAGCGCGACACCATCGGCTTCGAGCTCTACGCCAAGCAGATTGCACGCATGTTCCGCGACGAGCCGGCCGTGCTCGAAGAGCTGCTCGATTGCCTCTTTCACATCGCCCGGGCCGACGGCGTTTATCATCCGGGCGAGAAGGCCTATCTGCGCACGGTCGCGGAGATCTTTGGCTTCGATGAGACCGAATTCCGCCGCATCGAGGCGCGCAATATGGGCCCCGACAAGGCGGATCCCTACGTCGTGCTCGGCATCGACCGGTCAGCGAATGACGATGAGGTGAAAGCCGCCTACCGGACGCTGATCAAGGAACACCATCCCGACCGGCTGATCGCGCAAGGCATGCCGCCGGACGTGATCGAGGTCGCCAACGAGAAGCTGGCGACCATCAACGGGGCTTACGAGAAGATCGAGAAGGAGCGCGGTTTGCGCTGAGGGCCAAGCTGCCATGCGGCGCAGTCGCGCGCCGGGCGGTTTCAATCGGCCGTCTAGCCTGCGAAATAAAGCGCGAGCGCGGTCTGAGCGAAGAGCGTGACGCCGAGAAGGGCGGGGACGAGAGCGATGCTGTTGATCCGGGCCATGTCTGTTATCCGACGAAGTAGAACGCCAGGGCGGTCTGGGCGATCAGGGTGAAGCCGAGGGCGATGGGGACGATGGCGATGGTGTTGATGCGGGTCATTTGGGCGCTCCCTCCGTTTGGGGTGTTGACGCCGTTTTTAGCGGCGCCCCGACGCGCGGGGTATGACGGCTGTCACACCCCCCCGATTTTTTTGCGCATTTCGCGATTTTTTTCGGTTTCGCGGCCCGATTGGGTCCAGGAGCGCGCGGCGCGTGGCTGAACCGCCCATCCTCACGCTCCGCTTCGGCCGCATCGGTTTCGGCGGCGATCCGCTGTTCGACAATGCCGAGCTGCGCCTCGGCCGCAACGACCGCGCCTGCCTGGTCGGCCGCAACGGCAGCGGCAAGACGACGCTGATGAAGGCGCTGGCCGGGCTGATCGAGCTCGACGAAGGCGAGATCTTTCTGCAGCCGGGAACCCGCATCGCCTATCTGCCGCAGGACCCCGTGATCGACCGCACGAAGACGGTGGCCGCCCATGTCGGCGCCGACGGACACGCGGCGCATCTGGTCGAGGCCGCGTTGGGCGAGGTCGAGATCGACGGCGACCGCCTGTTGGGGGAGCTTTCCGGCGGCGAGCTGCGCCGGGCCTCGCTTGCGCGCGCGCTGGTCGGCGATCCTGAAGTCCTCTTCCTAGACGAGCCCACCAACCATCTCGATCTCGCGGGCATCGAATGGCTGGAGCGCCTGCTGACCGCGCGTAAGGGCGCGCTCCTGCTGGTGAGCCACGACCGCACATTTCTGGAGCGCGTCACCAATCGCACATATTGGCTCGACCGGCGCATGATCCGCACTCGCGGCCATGGCTTTGCGGGCTTCGACAAATGGTCGGAAGAGGTCCTGGCCGAAGAGGTCAAGGCGGCCGAGCGGCTTGATGCGAAGCTGGCCGATGAGGCGCGCTGGTTGCTGCGCGGCGTCACCGCGCGCCGGCGCCGCAACCAGGGTCGCCTACGCAAGCTCGAGGAAATGCGCGAGCGGCGGGCGGCCATGCTCGGCGGCCGCGGCAAGCTGCGCCTCAAGATCGACGAGGGCGAGATCAAGTCGAAGCTCGTCATCGAGGCCAAGGACGTCGCCAAGAGCTTTGGGGAAGGCGATGAGGAAACGCCGATCATCCGCGGCTTTTCCACGCGCATTCTGCGCGGCGATCGGATCGGTGTCATCGGCCCCAACGGTGCCGGCAAGACCACCCTCCTCCGCCTCCTCACCGGCGAGCTCAAGCCCGACGGCGGAAAGGTCTGGATCGCCAAGCACCTGAACCGCGCCTATTTCGATCAGAACCGCGAGATCCTCGATCCGACCAAGTCGCTGTGGGAGACGCTGTGCCCGGGCGGCGGCGATCAGGTCTTCGTGCACGGCCGGCCGCGCCATGTCCGGGCTTATCTGAAGGACTTCCTCTTCGACCCGAAAGCCGCCGACAGCCCCGTCTCGAGCCTTTCCGGCGGCGAGCGCAACCGCCTCCTCCTCTCAAAGATCCTGGCGACACCGTCGGAGCTGCTGGTGCTCGACGAGCCGACCAACGATCTCGACATGGATACGCTCGATCTGCTCCAGGACGTGCTCGCGGATTACGGCGGCACGCTGATCCTGGTCAGCCACGACCGCGATTTCCTCGATCGCACAGTCACCAGCACGATCGCGCTCGAAGGCAACGGCCGCGCCCGCGAATATGCCGGCGGCTATGCGGACTATCTGCGTCAACGCAAGGGCGAGAAGCCACGCGGCAAGGCAAGCCGCAAACCGTCGGCCGATGCGCCCCGCGAAAAATCCGACAAAGCGCCAACGCCGCGCACGCGCCTCACCTACAAGGACCAGCGCGAGCTTGATCTCCTGCCCGAACGCATCACCAAACTTGAGAATGAAATCGAAACTCTTGAGACAAAGCTAGGCGACAACATATTTTTCGAGCTCGACAGAGCGGCCTTCGACCGCGCCGCAGCCCGGCTTGATGTCGCGCGCGGGGAACTCGAGGCGGCCGAGACCCGCTGGCTCGAGCTCGAAGAGCGCCGCGATGCGTTGGCCGCGCAATGACGCCGGCCCATATCGCCATTACGCTCATGGTCATCGTCATCTGGGGGATGAATTTCGTCGCGGCGAAATTCGCGCTCGAGGTCTTCCCACCGATCTTTCTGATGGCGCTCCGCTTTGGAGCCGTTGCCCTGGCGCTCGTTTGGTTCGCGAAGCGCCCGACGGGCATGTGGCGTCAATTCCTGGTGCTATCCGTGACGATGGGCAGCCTCCATTTCAGCCTGATGTTCGTGGCGCTGACCCAGGTCTCCGCCTCGATCGCCGCCATCGCGGTGCAGCTCCAGGTCCCCTTCGCCGCAATTTTGGCCGCAATCTTCTTCAAAGACATGCTGGGCTGGCGGCGGGCAATCGGCATGGCGCTGGCGTTCGCGGGCGTGGTCACCATCGCCTTCGATCCCAATGCCGAGGCGAGCCTGGTTCATCTGCTGATGGTCATCGCCGGCTGCTTCGTCTGGGCCATCGGCAACATCCAGGTCAAACGCCTGGAGCGGATCGACGGGGTTACCCTGAACGCCTGGCTGTCAATTCTCGCGGCCCCCCAGCTTTTGCTTGTCTCGCTGGTACTGGAAACCGGCCAAATCGAGGCGATTCGGGCCGCAGGCGCGCTCCAATGGGGATCGCTCGGCTACATGGTCATTTTGGTAACGGTGGTAGGTTATGGTCTCTGGTACTACATGATCGATAAGTACTCGACCAACCAGACCATGCCCTTCACCCTGCTGATCCCCGTTGTCGGCGTGCTGGGTGGCGTTTTCGCCCTCGGCGAGCCGATCACTTTGCAGATCGGTCTCGGCGGCCTCATCACCGTCGTCGGGGTCACTATCATCGTCCTGCGCCGCCCCAAGCTCGGCGCGCCCGAGGTTTGATTTCTTGATCGGATCCGGATGTTTGATTTCATAAAGCGCCTGTGGCGGCCCACGCCCGATTGGAAGACGGCCGGCGGAACCGGCGACGAGCCGGCACCGCTCCTCGATCTCATCCGCGCCTGGGACGGCGAGGGTGAGCTGGAGCTTCCCGACGACGGCCCGCCCGACTGGGATCTGGGCGAGGTGCGCTTCGCCAGCGGGGCCATCGACGGCATCCTTCTCAATCACATCACGCCGCCCGAGGACGAGGAGACCACCGCTCGCGCCCGCGCCATCGCCGACGCGGTCGAGCAGGTCGCCAAGACGCTCGCCGAGGCCGATATGGAACGGCTTTACAGCGTCGCCCGCGAAGAGGCGCTGATCACGGCCGGCGATGCGATCGTCGACGAGCTGCGCCGGCGCGAGGGCATCGACAGCGAGCGGCTCTGGGCGATCGGCAAGTGGCTGGTCGAGACCGCCACGCATCGCGAGCCGCTCAAGCTAGGCATTCTCATTCTCGGCCTGGGCGCCACGGATGACGATATCGAAACCCTGAAGATTCTCGCCAAGCATGACGAGTTCACGCTCTTCGCCGCCGTCGCCATCGGCAATCTCTGCGAGCACCCGGCCGACCATTGGCTCGAGCTCGCCGGCACGGTGCGGGGGTGGGGCAAGATCCATCTGGTCGAGCGCCTGACCGAATGGGCGCCCGAGCGGGCCGATATCCGCGACTGGCTGCTTCGCGAGGGCTGCGGCAACGAGGTCGAGGAAGGCTATCTCGCCTATCTCTGCGCCAGCGCCGGCGACCTGGCGGGCGCGCTCGCGGCGGAGGAGATCGACGATCAGCTGCTCGACGGGGCTCTGACGATCACGCTCTCGCTCATCGAGGGCGGCCCCTCGGTCGATATCCAGGGCTACGAAGAAGGTGCCGTCGCGGTCGGCCATCTGATCGGCCATGTCGAGGGGCGCTGCAACACCATTCAGCGGCTCTACACCGTTCTCAAGATTGCCGAGTGGCTCCGCTGGCTGCGTCCGACGCGCGATGCGGAATTCGATGATGGTGTCGAGCCGCCCGATCGCGAGACCCAGAACGCGCTTGAAACCATGGGCTGGAGCGGCCCGGTGCGGCGCGAGCTCCTCGGACGCTGCGAGCGGCTGATCAGCGCGCAAGAATGGCCGGACAAGCTGCGCGCGGCCTACAAGTCCGGCAAGGAGCCGGAGAGCGGACTTGCCTTCGCCTGTGCGGAAATCCTCCGCATCGATCTTTGGCCCATCGCGATGAAGCGTCTGCAGAAGGCGCCGCACGACCAGACGCTCTATTTCGACCTCATGCGCACCAGCGATCGCAGCCGGCGGCAGGAGGTCGTGGCTTTCGCGGAAGACAATCTGCCGCTGGACCGGCTAGCCTCCGGCCCCGCCCTCGAACTGGGGCTGGGCGACGACTGGGAGGCGCGCGGCGCGCTCGACTGCATGCTGCAGGAGATCGAGCGGGAGGGTCCGTTCAGCGACATCCTCGTCGCGGCGGCGATGCGCAGCCCCGTGATCCGCCATCGCCTGCAGGCCTGCGCGATCCTGCTCGACAGAGACCCGGAAAGCTGGGGCGAGCTGATCGAGGATGCGCTCAACCTGACGCTCGGCGACGAGCCGGACGAGGACGTGCGCGAACAGCTGCAATCGCTCGGCCGGCGCCTGACCGCGGGCGAGCCGTGATCGAACGGCCGTCGCCGAACCACAACGCGCGGCCGGCAAGCACGCCGATCGATATCCTGCTGCTGCACTATACCGGCATGGAGACGGCCGAAGCCGCCCTCGAGCGGCTCTGCGATCCCGAGGCCAAGGTCAGCGCGCATTACACGATCGACGAAGACGGTACGGTCTACCGCCACGTCCCCGAGGATCGCCGCGCCTGGCACGCGGGCAAGAGCTACTGGGCCGGCGATACCGACGTGAACGGCCGCTCGATCGGCATCGAGCTGGTCAATCCCGGGCACGAATTCGGCTACCGCCCCTTCCCCGAGGCGCAGATGGCGGCGTTGATCCCGCTCGCAAAAGAGATCGCCGACCGCCACGCCATCCCGGCACACCGCGTGCTCGCCCATTCCGACGTGGCCCCCGGCCGCAAGCAGGATCCGGGCGAGCTCTTCGATTGGGCACGGCTTGCCGAGGTGGGCATTGGCTTGTGGCCGAAAACGTCAACGTCCGCAGAGGACGACGCGCCGTCTATGCTGAAACGCTTTGGCTACGATCCCGACGGCGCCGATGTTGTGGCTGCGTTCCAGCGGCATTTCCGTCCGGCCAAGATCGACGGTGTGGTCGACGAAGAAACGCTCGCCCGCTTGAGCGCATTAGTGGCCGCGCTCCCGTAATCAGCTCAAGCGCTTTTTTTTCAGATCACCGCGCGGACGCCCGCCGCGACCGCGGCACTGGCGATGAGAGCCACCAGCATCGGCCAGCGCAGCACCGCCACCAGGAGCGCCACTCCCGCCGCAGCACTCTCGGCCACGCCGGTGGCAAAGGCCGCGGGTGCAATCAGCGCGATCAGGATCGCGCCCGGGACCGCTTCGAGTCCCGCCTGCACCCGCCCGCTCAATGTGAAATGCCGGGCCAGCCAATATCCGGCGATACGGGTCAGATACGTGGCCACACCCATCGCGACGATGGCGGCGAGAGCCGTAGGGTCAATCCGCACGGGCCGCCTCCCTGACTTCGTCTGATTGCGACTTTTCCGACCACAACAGAACGGCCGTCAACATCCCCGCCGCACCGCCGAGGAAGATGTACCAGTTGCCCGGAAGCCACTGATGGCAGGCAACCGCCGCAAGCGCGCTCGCGGCCCAGGACGGAAGATCGCGCCTGCCCGTCCAGAGCCCCACGATCAGCACCACGAAGATCGCCGTGAACACGACGTCGAACCCGTAACGGGCCGGATCGGCGACCAGGCCGCCAAGCAAGGCACCGGCAAAGGTGGTCGTCAGCCACGACAGGTAAAGCGTGCCGGACAAGCCGGCGTAGTAGGCAATGGTGAAGCGGCCCTGCCCCGCCCGTCGCAGCGACATCGCCCAGGCCTCGTCGACCATGAAGAACAGCGCGGCATAGGCGCGCCGCGGCGGGATGCCGCGCATCACCGGCTCGATCGAGGCGCTCATGAGAACATGGCGCAGACCCACAAGCAGTGCGGCAAACGCGATCGTCCCGACCGCGACGGGCGACGACCATAATTCGATGGCGACGAACTGCGCCGCGCCGGAAAACACCAGGCCGCTCATCAGCACGACTTCCAAAGGGCTCAATCCGGCCTGTACCGCCAAAGCGCCCCAGACCGTACCGAAGACAACCACACCGGCCACCACCGGCATCGCCTGTCCCGCGCCGGCGAGCATCTGCGCGCGCAGGGGTTCGGGACTCGCGTGCGAGGGTGCCTCAGCTCCAGCCATTGCCCGGATCCGATGCGCCTAGGCCGCGGCGTCGGCCGCGCGGTACTGGCCGGGCGTGACGCCCGTGTGGCGCTTGAAGACACGGGTGAAATGGCTCTGGTCGAAGAATCCGCAATCGATCGCCGTCTCGGCCAGGGGCGCGCCGGATGCCAATGACCGCCGCGCCCGCTCGACGCGCCGGTTGAGTAAGTAAGCGTGCGGCGTCATGCCGGTCGCCTTGCGGAAGGATCGCAAGACCGTATGGCGGGAGCGCTCGCCAATGCGCGCCAGATCGGCCAGCGAGACGTCCTGCGTGACATGCGCATCGAGATAGTCGCGCAGGCGACGGACCAGCGTCGCATCACCCCTGTCGCCCTGGTCCACCGGTTTGAGATCGGCGTGGCGACGCAGAAGGGCCGACATCACGTCGACGAATTCGCTTTCCTGCGCCAACGCGCCGGCCGGCTTTTCCAGGATCCGGTGCATCGCGGCGATGCGGCGCGCAAGCGGCGGATCATGGATGACCGTTCGCGGGAAGACCGGCTCGCAGTCACGACCGTCGGACAGTTCGGAGGCAAGCTGCCGCATCAAGGCGACCGACGGCAGCACGGTACGGTAGGCGAAGCTCTCGCCGGCCGGCCGGCCGTCATGGGGCTCGCCGGGGTTCATGACCTCCAGGCTGCCTGCCGGCGCAATGTGATCAATCCCGCGCCAGCGAAAGCGCTGCGCACCGTCGAGGATTACCCCGAAGCCGTAGCTGTCATGGGCGTGCGTGGCAAACTCGTAGGTTTCAAAACGGGCCGCCAGGCAGTCGAGATTATCCAGACGCGGCACCCGCCAGTACCGCGTCGTTTCGGTCGTGCCAAGCCCGTCGGCCGCACCAAGTTCGGTGATTGGGGGCCATGCCGTCCCGTTGCTCATGATCCGAAAAGTAGCGGGCGCGCCGCGCCGGGTCTTGCACGAAATTGACGTGCCGCAAAAAGCCGGTGTGGCAGGTCCCACGGGGCAAGCTTGACCACCTCCCGGCCAATCCTTAAGTGTCATCGCGCCAGACGGCCGGATGACCGCGCCTGGAAGTTCGCTTCCGGGTGAGGAAAGTCCGGGCTCCATGGGGACACGGTGCCGGGTAACACCCGGCAGGGGCGACCCTCGGGACAGTGCCACAGAAAGCAAACCGCCTGCTCCACCTTCGGGTTCGCAGGTAAGGGTGAAAGGGTGCGGTAAGAGCGCACCGCGCCGGCGGTAACGTCGGCGGCACGGTAAACCCCACCGGGAGCTAGGCCGAATAGGGGCGACAGGCATCGGGCTTCGGCCCGGTGCAGGCGGGTTCCCACGCCGCCGCCCGGGTAGGCCGCACGAGGCGTTCGGCGACGAGCGTCCCAGATGAATGGTCATCCCCTGCTCACGCAGGGACAGAACCCGGCTTACAGGCCGTCTGGCATCTCTTTCCTCAGTGGGCGTCCGTGTCGAACCGGCAGATGGATGCGCTCAACCGCGCCCGATCCTGCCGCGAGCGGCCTTCATGTCGCCGCAAATAAATCACGAGAAGAACAAACCAAAAACAAATATACCTTAGACAGTGAGTCATCGCACCTCTAGGGTCTTATTTGCACTCAATCGACCGATACGGAGGCGCGATTTACGGATACTGATTTCAAGCGGCGGAAACTACCGACTATGTCCTTGATTTACTTTTCTTTAACATTGACCGCCATACTATCCCATGATATCCCATAAATGCCCATGCCGCGTAGGGTTGGAAATACCTTGGCTGGGCGCCTGCCGAGAGCCCGAAACTGGGTCCGGCGATTTGGGGGTTGGGCATGGCGACGTTTGTCGGCAGCTATGAGAACAAAGTGGACGCCAAGGGCCGGGTATCCGTGCCCGCGCGCTTCCGCGACGAGATCCGCGATCAGTCCTATCAAGGCATCGTGGTGTCGCCGTCGGCCGACCCCGGCGCTATCGACGCATGCGATTATCTGCGGCTGACCGACGTTTCCGCCGCCCTCGACGACCCCGACCTCTACACCCCCGAGGAACGCCTGCGTGCCGAGCGCATCATCGCGCGCTCTACCCTTCTGCCCTTCGACGAGAACGGCCGGGTGCAGCTGCCGCAGTCCTTGATCGCCCAAGCCGGCATCGACGGCATGGCGCTCTTCACCGGCATTGGCCCCACATTCCAGATTTGGCACCCCGACCGCCGGGCCGCTTTCGAGGCTGAGACCTTCGATCGCGATCAGGCCGCGGGTGCCAGCTTGAGGCTCCTCCCGAAAGGGAAGAGACCGTCGGCATCATGACGACCGCTCCGGATCATACCCCCGTTCTCCTCAGTGAGGTCTTAGACCTCCTCCAGCCCCGGTCCGGGGCGGTTTATGTCGACGGCACCTTCGGCGGCGGCGGCTACGCGCGTGCGTTGCTTGCCGCCGCCGATTGTTTTGTCTGGGGAATCGACCGGGATCCCGATGCGATCGCGCGCGGGGCCGACCTGGTCCGCGACCATGAAGGTCGCCTCACGCTTATTCATGGCCGCTTCGGCGACCTGGCGGCGCTGCTCAAAGAGATGGACGTTACGGAAGTTGACGGTGTCACCTTCGACTTGGGCGTCTCCTCGCCCCAGATCGACCAGGCCGAGCGTGGCTTTTCCTTCCGCGCCGACGGGCCGCTCGACATGCGCATGGAGCGCGAAGGCCCGACCGCGGCCGACATCGTCAACGACATGGACGAGGCCGACTTGAAAGGCCTGATCCGCAGCCTCGGCGAGGAGCGCAGGGCAGCCTCGGTTGCCAAGGCGATCGTGCGCGCCCGCGACGCCGCGCCGATCACCCGCACCGGCCAGCTCGCCGAGATCGTGCGCGGCGCGGTGCCGCCGGCGCGCGACGGCATCGATCCCGCAACCCGCACCTTCCAGGCGCTACGGATCTTCGTGAACAACGAGCTAGACGAGATCGACCGCGGCCTTGCCGGCGCCGAGCGGGTGCTGCACGCCGGCGGCCGTCTGGTCGTCGTCTCCTTCCATTCGCTGGAAGACCGGCGGGTAAAGCAGTTCCTGCGTGACCGGGGCGGCCGCGCGCCGGCCGCGTCGCGTCATCTGCCCGAAGCCGCGCCGCGCGCCGAGCCGAGCTTTTGCGTTCTCACCAATCGTCCGATCCGCCCCGGCGAGGAGGAGATCGCCCGCAATCCGCGCGCCCGCTCCGCTCGTCTGCGCGCCGCCGAGCGCACCGCGGCACCCGTTTTCGGGGAGGCTGCGTGATGCGCAAGACGACGCTCCTCTCCATCGCCCTCATCAGTGCCCTTGTCGCCGGGCTCTATCACCTGAAACAGCAGGTCCAGGGGGTCGAACGGCAACTGGCCTCGGTCAATCGCGCCATCGCCCGCGACCGCCAGGCGATCCACGTGCTTCGCGCCGAATGGGCCTATCTCGTGCGGCCAAGCCGTCTCGCGCGGCTGTCGGCCCGCCATCTGAAGCTGAAGCGGATCACGCCCAACCAGATCCGCACCTTCGATGAACTCCCGGAGCATTTCGCTCCGGCAAAAAAAGACGAACGGGTCGAGCAGTCTGCAAAAGCAGGAGCTGCGCGATGATGATCAGGATTTCCGCCCGCTGCAAACCCGAGCGCCCGGCCCGTCGGCTTTCCGTGCGTCGTCCGCGGCTCGAATGGTTCGCGGCCCAGCGTCTGGAGTTCGGGCGCAGCCGGTTGATTGTTTCGGCCTTCCTCTTCGCGATTGCCTTCACCGGCCTCGGCGTCCGCCTGGTCGACGTCACGCTCTTCAACGACGGCATTCGTCAGCGCCTCGCCGCCGCGACCGATGCCCGGACGCCGCAGCAGCGCGCCGAGATCGTCGACCGCAACGGCATCATCCTGGCGACGACGCTGCCGACCTATTCGCTCTATGCCGACGCCAAGGCCGTGCCCAACCGGCACGCCGCCGCCGCCCGCCTGGCCCGTGCGATCCCCGACCTCAGCACGGTGGAGATCCACAAGCTGCTGCGCACCAATCGCCGCTTCGTCTGGCTGCGCCGCCACCTGACGCCGCGCCAGTACCAGGCCGTCAACGCACTGGGTATTCCGGGTATATATGTGCGCGCCGACGAACGCCGGGTTTATCCCCACGGCCGCCTCGCCGCGCATATCGTCGGCTTCACCGACGTCGACAGCCGCGGCCTCGCCGGCATCGAGCGCCAGTTCGACAAGATGCTCAGCCGCCAGCGCCGCGCCGTCCGCCTCACCATCGACATCCGCCTCCAGCACATCCTGCACGAAGAAGTGAAAGCTGCCGTCCGGCGCTATCGGGCCAAGAAGGGCTCCGCCCTGCTGCTCGACGCAATGTCCGGCGAGGTCATGGCGATGGTCTCGCTGCCCGACTTCGATCCGAACCATCCGACCAAAGCGCCCACGGGCACGCGGTTTAATATGAACACGCTCGGCGTCTACGAGATGGGTTCGACCTTCAAGGTTCTGAACACGGCGATGGCGCTCGACGGCGGCATCGCACGGCTCAGCGACCGCTTCGATGCGCGCGCGCCGCTCCGGGTCGCCTCGTTCAAGATCCACGACTACCACTCGATGGGACGCTGGCTCTCGGTCGACGAGATCTTCATCTACTCGTCCAACATCGGCTCGGCCCGGATGGCAATCGCGGCGGGCGGCAAGCGCCAGAAGGCATTCCTGACGCGCCTCGGCCTGCTGTCGCCCTCGACCATCGAGCTGCCCGAAATCGGCATGCCGCTCAGCCCCCGCAAATGGCGGCCGATCAACACCATGACGATCTCGTTCGGCCACGGCGTTGCGGTCACGCCAATCCAGTTCGCCGCCGCCATCGCCGCCACGGTCAATGGCGGCCTGCTCTATGAGCCGACCCTGATCCGGCGCGACGGTACGGGCGAGCGCAAGGCGAAGCAGGTCCTCTCCGAAGATACCTCGGCGCAGATCCGTTACCTCATGCGCCAGAACGTCCTGCGCGGCACTGGGCGCCGCGCGGCGGTTCCCGGCTTCATGGTCGGCGGCAAAACCGGCTCGGCCGACAAGTCGACCGGCAACCGTAAAGGGCTTTTGTCGTCATTTGCCGGTGCGTTTCCAATGCATCGGCCGCGTTACGTGCTGCTCGTCATGCTTGACGAGCCCAAGGGGAACAGGGAAACAAGTTATAAGGCGACCGGCGGTCTTGTCGCAGCTCCCACCTTCGCACGCATCGTCGAGCGCGCGGCGCCAGTCCTCGGCGTCCGTCCGGTCGATGAATCCGTTCACGATCGGCGCTGGGCGCCGTTCAAACCCGGATCCGGAGTCCAAAGGGTTGCGTCTTTCAGAACTGATGGAAAAGGCCGCTGAAAATGGCGGGGCGGGGCTCAACCCCGCCTTCCGCGCAATAGACATTAGAGGTTTGACTGCCGATTCGCGCGCCGTCGAGCCAGGCTATCTGTTTGCCGCGCTTCCGGGCAGTCAGGTCGACGGCCGCGCCTTCATCGGCAAGGCGATCGAACAAGGTGCGATTGCCGTGATGGGCCCCGACGGCGACCCGCAGCCCGAGACCCCAGACACCGTCCCCTATCTCGCCCAGGCAAATCCGCGCCGTTGCCTAGCGCGCATGGCCGCCAGTTTCTACGGCGCCCAGCCGAAGACCGTGGTCGCCGTCACCGGCACCAACGGCAAAACCTCGGTCGCTGCCTTCGCGCGGCAGATCTGGACGAAGCTCGGGATCAAGGCCGCAAGCCTCGGCACGCTCGGCGTGAGCGCACCCGGCTATGAGCGGAAGGCCTCGCTGACCACACCCGATCCGATCGCCCTCCAGGCCGAGCTCGCCGAGCTCGCCGGCCTGGGTATCGATCACCTGGCGATGGAGGCGTCCTCGCACGGGCTCGAGCAGTACCGCCTCGACGGCGTGCAAGTTTCCGCCGCCGCTTTCACAAATCTGACGCGGGATCACCTCGATTATCACGGCACCATGGAGGATTACCGCGACGCGAAGCTGCGCCTCTTCACCGAGCTGATGGCGCCGGGCGGCATCGCCGTGCTCAATTGCGACAGCGACGCCTATGAGGCGTTCAGCGCGGCGGCAGCGTCCAACGATCATACGATCGTGCCTTACGGCAAATCCGCCGGCGACGACGGCATCCGGCTCGCGGCGGCGACACCGCGCGCGCATGGCCTCGATCTCAGTTTCAGCGCCGGCGGCGAGACTTACGAAACCACCCTCCCCCTCGTCGGCGATTTCCAGGCAATGAACGCGCTCGCCGCGTTCGGTCTCGTTACGGCGACCGGCGGCGATTCGCAAGGCGCCGCTGCTGCGCTGGCCGCAATCAAGGGCGCGCCGGGCCGGGTCGAGTTGGCCGGCACCGCCAAGAGCGGCGGCACGGTCTATGTCGACTACGCCCACACGCCCGATGCGCTCGTCACTGTGCTGCGCGCCGTGCGCCCGCATGCCGAAGGCAAGCTCGTCGTCATCATCGGCGCCGGCGGCGACCGCGATCCCGGCAAGCGTCCCTTGATGGGTGAGGCCGCGGCCGCGAATGCCGCCCGCGTCTTCGTCACCGACGACAATCCGCGCAGCGAGGATCCCGCCGCGATCCGCCGCCAGGTCCTGGAAGGCTGCCCCGGCGCCGACGAATACGACGACCGGGCCGAGGCCATCGCTGCTGCGATCGCCACCCTCGACGCCGGCGACATCCTGGTGATCGCGGGCAAGGGTCATGAGCAAGGCCAGATCATCGGCGACACGGTGCTGCCCTTTGACGACCGCGAGACCGCGCAGGCGGCCCTGCGCGCCAGCGGAGGCACCGCCGATGGCTGAGCGCGCACTCTGGACTGCGAGCGAGGCCGAGGCCGCGACCGGCGGCACGGCGCAGGGCGACTGGAGCGCCACCGGTGTCTCCATCGACACGCGCACGCTCAATGCGGGCGATCTCTACATCGCCATCAAGGGCGAGCGTCTTGATGGCCACGATTTTGTCGACGCCGCCTTCGAGGCCGGTGCGGCCGCGGCGCTGGTCGCCGCCGACAAGGCCGAAGCCTGGTCCGGCCGCCCGCTCCTCGTCGTCGCCGATACGTTCGAATCGCTCAACGCTCTGGGCGCCGCCGCGCGCCAGCGAACCGAAGCGCGCATCGTCGCGATCACCGGCAGCGTCGGCAAGACCAGCACCAAGGAAGCGCTCCGGTTCCTGCTCGAACGCCAAGGCCCGACCGCTGCCACGGCTGGCAATTTGAACAACCATTGGGGGGCGCCGCTCAGCCTCGCGCGCATGCCGGCGGATACCGCCTACGGCGTCTTCGAGCTCGGCATGAACGCGCCGGGCGAGATCGGGCCGCTGTCGCGCCTGGTGCAGCCACATGTCGCGATCATCACCATGATCGCCCCGGCGCACACCGAATTCTTCCCCTCGCTCGGCGCCGTGGCCGACGCGAAGGCGGAAATCTTCGAAGGACTCAACGGCGGCATTGCGATTCTCAATCGGGACAATGCCTTTTTTCCGCAACTTGCCGTCGCAGCGCAGGCAACCGGCGTCGGCCGCATCGTCGGCTTCGGCGCCCATCCGGACGCCATCGCGCGGCTCGTCGACGCCAAGCTCGACAGCGACGGCAGCGACGTGACCGCCCGCTTCAACGGCCGCGAGATCCGGTACCGCGTCGGCCAGCCCGGACGTCACTTGATTATCAACAGCTTAGCCGTATTGGCGGCGGCCGACGCGCTCGGCGCTGATCTCAGCCGCGCGGCGGCTGACCTCGCCGACGTCCCTGCTTCCAAGGGCCGCGGCGAGCGCATCCGCGTCACCATCGAGGGCGGCGACATTGTCATCATCGACGACAGCTACAATGCCAGCCCTGCCTCAATGCGTGCCGCATTCGAGACGCTTTCTCAGATTAGACCGAATGCCGGGGGTCGGCGCCTAACGGCGCTCGGCGACATGCTCGAGCTCGGCGAGAGGTCGGCCGAGTTGCATGTGGGACTCGCGGACTCGGTCCGCGAGAACGGCATCGAGCTTGTGTTTACGGCGGGGTCCCAGATGGAACACCTGCACAACGCGTTGCCCGAGGGGCAGCGCGGCGCGCATGCCGCGGATTCGGCGGCGCTGGCGCCGCTGCTATGTGACGCCGTGCGCCCCGGTGACGTGATCACGGTCAAGGGCTCGCTCGGCAGCGCCATGGCGCGCGTCGTCGACGCTCTGCGCTCGCTTGAACAAACCCCGACACGAGCGGTCAACGGATAAGAGGGACCAGGCGATGCTCTATGAAATCCTGAACCCGCTCTCCACCGATGTCGGCGTATTGCGTCTCTTCGGCTTCCTCACGTTTCGGACCGGTGGCGCCGTCGTGACTGCGCTCTTCCTCAGCTTCATCCTGGGCGGACCGCTCATCCGCTGGCTGCGCTCCCAGCAGGCCGAAGGTCAGCCGATCCGCGACGACGGACCGGAATCGCACATCATCCAGAAGGCCGGCACGCCGACCATGGGTGGCGCGCTTATCCTGCTGGCGCTCGTGTTCAGCACCATCCTGTGGGTGCGGCTCGATAACAAGCTGGTCTGGTCGGTGCTGATCGTGACCGTCGGCTTCGGTCTCATCGGGGCTATCGACGATTATCTGAAGCTTGCGCGCCGCTCGACCGGCGGACTGTCGGGCAAGTTCAAGCTGGTGGGACAATTAGCCATCAGCATCGCCGTGATCCTGTGGCTGGTTCTGCCCGAGAACGACAAGGCGTCCACGAGCCTGGCAATCCCCTTCGTGAACCTGCTCGTCAATTTGGGCTGGTTCTTTGTTCCCTTCGCCGTAGTGGTCATCATCGGCGCTTCGAACGCGGTCAACCTGACCGACGGTCTCGACGGGCTCGCCATCGTGCCGGTGATGATCGCGGCCGGCGTCTTCGGTCTGATCACCTATCTCGTCGGCAACGCCAAGTTCGCCGACTATCTCCAGCTGCACCATGTCGTCGGCTCCGGCGAGCTCGCCGTCTTCTGCGGTTCGCTGGTCGGCGCGAGCCTTGGTTTCCTTTGGTTCAACGCCCCGCCCGCCATGGTCTTCATGGGGGACACTGGCTCGCTCTCGGTCGGCGGCGCGCTCGGCGCCATAAGCGTGGTCACCAAGCACGAGCTGGTGCTGGCGATCGTCGGCGGCCTCTTCGTGCTCGAGGCCGTCTCGGTCATCGCCCAGGTCATCTCCTTCAAGCTCACCGGCAAGCGCGTCTTCCGCATGGCGCCGCTTCACCATCACTACGAACAGAAGGGCTGGAAAGAGCCCACCATCGTCATCCGGTTCTGGATCATCGCCTCCATCCTGGCGCTGGTCGGCCTCTCAACCCTGAAGCTGAGGTAGCCGAGACCTTGATCACGCTGCCCGACATCGCAGGCAAGCGCATCGCCGTCATGGGGCTCGGAATTTCCGGGCTCGCGACCGCGCGCGCGCTCGCGGCGAGCGGCGCAGAGGTTTTGGCCTGGGACGACAGCGAAGACAAGCGGGCCGAGGCCGAGGACGCCGGCCTGCCGATCACCGATCTCGGGACGATCAGCTGGAAAGACGTTCGCTCGCTGGTGCTGAGCCCCGGCATTCCCCATCGCTTCCCAGAGCCGCATCCGATCGCCGCAGCCGCTACCGAGGCCGGCATCGAGATCATCGGCGATATCGAGCTGCTGGGCCGGGCCCAGCGGCGCGCGCGCTATGTCGGCATCACCGGAACCAACGGAAAATCGACTACTACGGCGCTGATCGGCGACATCCTGCGCACGGCCGGCATGAGGATCGAGATCGGCGGCAATCTGGGCCCGCCGGTCCTCGGCCTCGAGCCGCTCGGGCCGGACGGCACATATGTGCTGGAGATGTCGTCCTTCCAGCTCGAGCGCACCCGCTCCGTCGTCTTCGACGTCGCGGTGCTGCTCAACATCAGCCCCGATCATCTGGAGCGCCATGGCGGTCTTGAGGGTTACATCGCCGCCAAGCTCCGCATCCTGCGCGGCCAGACCGAGAGCTCGGCCTTCGTGGTCGGCGTCGACGACGACCGCTGCCAGCGGATCTATGAAGAGTATGCCGACGACGGCATCCAGCATGTAATCCCGATCTCGAGCACCTCGCCCATCCGCGGCGGTGTTTATGTGCTCGACGGCGTGCTCTACGACGATCTGCACGATAGCGACGAGATCGTCGCCGATCTGCGGTCGGTCCCCACCCTGCCCGGCAGCCACAACTGGCAGAACGCGGCCGCCGCCTATGCCGCCGCGACCGCGCTGGGGGTGGAGCGAAGCGCGGTCAAGGCAGGCTTCGCCGCCTTCGCCGGGCTGCCGCATCGCCAGGAAGTCGTGAGCGTGATCGACGACGTCGCCTACGTGAACGACTCCAAGGCCACCAACGCCGAGGCGGCCGGCCGTGCGCTCGCCTGCTATCCCCGCATCTACTGGATCCTCGGTGGTGTCGCGAAAGCCGAGGGCATCGATCCCTTGCGCGAGTATTTCCCGCGCATCGTCCACGCCTTCCTGATCGGCGAGGCGAGCCAAGCGTTCTCCCAGACGTTGAAGGGCGAGGTGCCGCTGACCGAGGCGCACGATCTGGAGACCGCCGTCTTCCTCGCCGGCAAGATGGCGGCGAACGATACCGGCGAGCCGAAAGCGGTCGTGCTGCTGTCGCCGGCTTGCGCGTCTTATGACCAGTTCCCCAGCTTTGCCGCACGCGGCGACCGTTTCCGCGAGCTGGTCGCGGCCTTGCCCGGCTCGCGCAACGCCCACGCGCCCGCGAAGGCCGCGGGAGGCAGCGCATGAGCGGCTACTTCACCCGCGCCGACAACAGCGTGCTCAGCCGCTGGTGGTGGACGGTCGACAAGTGGAGCCTCGGCGCGCTGGCCGGGCTGATCGCCATCGGCGCGCTCCTGACCTATGCCGCGAGCCCCGCCTCGGCCGGCCGCATCGGGCTCGACAGCTTCCATTTCGTCCGTCAGCAGGCGGTGCTGCTGCCGATCGCGCTGGCGATCATGCTCGGCGTCTCCACGCTCTCGGCGCGCTGGGTGAAGCGGGTCGCGGTGATCCTATTGGGCGTGGCGCTGTTGGGCATGCTGCTGACGCTCGTGGTCGGCGCCGAATACAAGGGCGCGAGCCGTTGGCTCAGCCTCTTCGGCCAGTCGATGCAGCCCTCCGAGCTGATGAGGCCCACACTCGCCGTCTTCTGCGCCTGGATGCTGTCGCAGACCCGCAAAGAGCCGGGCTTCCCGGGCCTGCTCATCACCGTCACGACGGTGGCGCTGGTAATCTGGATCCTGGTCTCCCAGCCGGACCTCGGCATGGCGACGCTGATCGGCTCGGTCACCCTGGTCCAGCTCTTCGTCGCCGGCCTGCCGGTCATCTGGGTGGCCTCGGTGATCGGCACCGGCTTCGTCGGCCTGGTCGTCGCCTACTACACGCTCCCCCACGTCGCCGGGCGCATCAACGCGTTCCGCGACCCCTCAGGCTCGGACACCTATCAGATCGACCGTTCGCTCGAGGCCTTCGTCAATGGCGGCATCTTCGGCCGCGGTCCCGGCGAGGGCACAGTGAAGGCGCTGCTCCCCGACGCCCATAGCGATTTCATCTTCGCCGTGGCGGGCGAAGAATTCGGCCTCATCGCCTGCCTGGTGATCGTCGGGCTCTATGCTTTCGTGGTGCTGCGCGGCATGGCGCGGGTCACTGAAGAGGAGAACTTCTTCGTCGTCCTTGCGGCGACGGGTCTGCTCGCGGGTTTCGGCCTACAGGCGCTCGTAAACATGGCCTCCGCGCTCAGCCTCATCCCGACCAAGGGCATGACGCTGCCCTTCATCTCATACGGCGGCTCATCGCTGATGGCGTTGGCGTTGGGCATGGGCATGGTCTTGGCGCTCACCCGCGAGGGTGCCGGAAAGGCAGGGCACGCATGAGCGGGCGCGAGAAGATCCTCGTCCTGCTGACCGCGGGCGGCACGGGCGGGCACATGTTCCCTGCCGACGCGCTGGCCCGCGCGCTGCTCGATCGCGGCTGCGAGGTTGCGCTCGTCACCGACAAGCGCGGCGGCGCCTACGGCGACACGCTCTCAACGATTACGACGCACAAGATCCGCGCCGGCCAGGTGACCGGACGCGGGCCCGTCGCCAAGCTGCTCGGCCTCGCCGACGTTGCGCTCGGCACGCTTCAGGCCCGCGGTCTGCTGAAACGCTTGCGCCCGGCGGCCGTGGTCGGCTTCGGCGGCTATGCCTCCTTCCCGGCGATGATGGCCGCGGGCTGGCTCGGCATTCCGAGCGCGCTCCACGAACAGAACGCGGTGCTCGGCCGCGCCAACCGTTTCCTTGCCAAGCGCGCGACACGCATCGCCGTCGCCTACGCCAAGATCCGCGGGTTGCCGCCCGGCGGCGAGGCCAAGCTGCGGCTCACCGGCAATCCCGTCCGCGCGCCGATCGTGGCACTGGCCGACGCCGCCTATACGGCGCCCACCGCCGACGGGCCCCTCAACGTCCTCATTCTCGGCGGCAGCCAGGGCGCGCGCATCTTCAGTGAGATCGTGCCGGCCGCCATCGCCGCCCTGCCCGAAACGGCACGCCAGCGCCTCCGGATCACCCAACAGGCCCGCGCGGAAGATTTGCCCGCCGCCGAAGCCGCCTATGCGGAGATCGGCGTGACGGTGGAGCTCAAGAGCTTCTTCGACGACGTGCCCGAGCGTCTCAAGGCAGCACATTTACTTATTTGCCGCGCCGGCGCCTCGACCATCGCCGAGCTGACGACGGCGGGCCGGCCGGCGGTGCTGGTCCCCTACCCGTACGCCACCGACGACCACCAGACCGCGAATGCCGGCTCGATCGACGCCGAGGGCGGTGGCTGGCTGGTGCCGCAGCCGGAGTTCAAGCCGGAGACGCTGTCAGCCCGCCTCGCCGCGCTGCTCGACGATCCCTCGGTGCTCGTCGCCGCGGCGAAGAAGGCCAAGACGCTCGGCCATCCCGACGCCGCCACACGGCTCGCCGATATGGTGCTCGACATGCTGCCGGCTAAGGCCGGTGCGAAAGCGGGGGCGGCATGATCAGCACGCTTCCGCTCAACATCGGCACCATCCATTTCGTCGGCATCGGCGGCATCGGCATGAGCGGCATCGCCGAGATCCTGCTCAACCTTGGCTATCAGGTGCAGGGCTCCGACATCGCCGAGAGCGCGAACGTCAAGCGCCTGAAGCGGCTCGGCATCAAGGTCGCGGTCGGCCACGCGGAAAAGAACCTCGGCCAAGCCGAAGTCGTCGTGATCTCCTCGGCGGTCAAGCAGGACAATCCCGAAGTCGTCGCCGCCCGCGCGCGCCACCTGCCCGTCGTCCGCCGCGCGGAGATGCTGGCCGAGCTCATGCGCCTCAAATGGGCCATCGCTGTCGGCGGCACCCACGGCAAGACCACGACGACCTCGCTGATCGCCTCGCTGATCGACGGCGCCGGGCTCGATCCGACCGTGATCAACGGCGGCATCATCAACGCCTACGGCACCAATGCGCGGTTGGGCGAAGGCGACTGGATGGTCGTGGAAGCCGACGAGTCCGACGGCACCTTCATCAAGCTGCCCGCGACGGTCGCCGTCGTCACCAACATCGATGCCGAGCATCTCGATCACTACGGCTCGTTCGATGCGTTGCGCGAGGCCTTCGACACTTTCGTCCACAACATCCCCTTCTACGGCGTGGCCGTGCTGTGCATCGACAACGCCGAAGTGCAGGCGATGGTCGCACGCGTCTCCGACCGCCGCATCGTCACCTACGGCCGCAGCCGCCAGGCCGACATCCGCTGCGTCAACGCCGATTTCGATCCGACCGGTGCCACCTTCGACGTGATCATCCGCGACCGCGCCACCGGCGAGCGCACGACGTTGCGCGAGATCAAGCTGCCGATGCCGGGCGAGCACAACGTGCTCAACGCGCTGGCAGCCATCGCGGTCTCGCGCGAGCTCGAGATCGACGAGCT
>CAZBRE010000043.1:27212-29660 GCA_964494065.1 uncultured Alphaproteobacteria bacterium | reverse complement strand
AAGACCGAAGCAACGCAACAGTTATGCAGGAAAGGAACCGTCATGCCACTCGTCGACATCCAGCTCATCGAAGGCGTCTTCACCCCCGAGCAGAAGAAGGAAATGATCGAGAAGGTCACCGACACCATGGTCGGGATCGAAGGCGAGGCCATGCGCGGCGTCACCTGGGTCCGCGTCCAGGAGTTCGCCGGCGGCGAATGGGCGATCGGTGGCAAGGCGCTCAACGCCTCCGACGTCAAGGCCATCCAGCAGGCCGCCGAGTAGGCCTGCCAATCAAAACCGAGCCTCCCTAGATTCCCTCCCCCCGGCGGGGGAGGGTTAGGGAGGGGGGAGGCCGCCGCTCGGGATATCTACGTCATTGCCCGCGATTTCCGCTTCTCATTTCAGCCCCCCTTCGGGGGGAGGAGAATCTGGATAGGTCGGATCGAACGCTGCCTCAGTCTCCGCTGCCGATCACGGCGATCGCCTCGACCTCGACCATCAGTTCGGGGCGGACGAGCGCGGTGGTGCCGACGACGGTGCTCGCGGGCACGCCGCTCGGGAAAGCCTCGGTCCGCGCTCGCCCATATTCGGCGTAGCGCGAGAGGTCAGTGAGGAAGGTGTTGATCTTGACGATATCGCCCATCCCCGCCCCTGCGCTGGCCAGCGCTTCGGCGATATTCTCGAAGGTCTTCTTCGTCTGGGCATAGAGATCGCCTTCGCCGACGATATTCCCGTCCGCATCGAAGGCAACCGCGCCCGAGAGCCAGATCGTGTCGCCGATCTTCTCGCCCGCCGAGATATTGAATTTCTTGAGCCAGGCCCAGCCCGGATCGATCCGCTCGCGTTTCATCGCCGCTGCTCCTTTCGTGTTGTCAATTATCGTCCCGCATCCTTGAGGATCGCCCGCGCCGCGTTGCGGCCGGGGATGCCGCTCACCCCGCCGCCCGGATGCGCGCCGGCGCCGCAGAGATAAAGCCCCTTCACCGGCATGCGGTGGTCGGCGTATCCGAGCGCCGGGCGCATCGCGTAGAGCTGGTCGAGATGCATGGCGCCGTGGAAGATGTCGCCGCCGACGAGCCCGAAGTCGCGCTCCAGATCGAGCGGCGTCAGGATCTGGCGGCCGACCACGAGCTGGCGCAGGTTCGGCATATAAGCTTCGAGCCCGCGCAGGACAGCGTCGGCGACCTCGTATTTCACCTTGTCCCACGACCGCCCGTCGGACAATTCCGGATGGAAGTGCTGGCAGAACAGGCTCATCACATGCGCGCCCTGCGGCGCCAGCGTGTCGTCGATCAGCGAGGGGATGCACATCGAGACGATCGGCTCGGGCGACCAGCCACCGGATTTCGCCGCATCGTAGGCGCGGTCGAGATAGCCGAGCGAGGGCGCGATATCGATCGTGCCGTTGAGCAACTCCGGCCCGCCGCCGTCCCGCAAGCAGGCGAAGCGCGGCAAGCGGCTCAAGGCGAGGTTCATGCGGAAGGTGCCGGAACGGCAGCGCCAGTTCTCCATTCGCTTGCGGAAGTCGTCGGGCAGCACCGCCGGGTCCATGAGGTCGAGGAAGAGCAGCTTCGGGTTGACGTTGGCGGCGACGCGGCGGGCGAGGATCGTGCGGCCGTCCTCCAGCACCACGCCGCCGGCGCGCGCCTCGCCGTTCTTGCCCTCGATGATGACCTCGCGCACCGGCGATCGCGTCACGATGATCGCCCCGCGCGTCTCGGCTGAGCGCGCCATCGCCTCGGTGATGGCGCCCATGCCGCCCTTGGCGTGCCCCCAGGCGCTGGTCCGCCCGTCGGTTTCGCCGAAGGCGTGGTGCAGCAGCACGTAGGCGGTGCCCGGATGGTACGGGCTTGCGAGATTGCCGATGATGCCTTCGAAGCCGAAGGCACCCTTGACCGCGTCGCCCGTAAACCAGCGGTCGAGATAATCGCCGACGCTCATCGTCATCAGCTCGGCGAGCTTCGACTGCTGGTTCCCGCCCATCTTGCGGAGCTGCTTGGTGAGACCGAGCACGCGGAGCGCATCGCTGATCCCGCTCGGCATGCCGATCGGCGGCTCGCGCAACAGCGGCCGCACCGCCTCGGCGAGCGTGGTGAGCTCCGCATCGAAGGCTTCGTAGGCCGCGCCGTCGGGGCCGTGGAACTTCGCGACCTCGGCCTTCGCCACCGCGCGGTCGCGGCTCAGATGCAGATAGCGGCCGTCGGGCTGCGGCAGGAAGGTGCCGGCGGGCCGGTCGAGGATCTCCAGGCCGAACTTCTCGAGCTTGAGGTCGGCGATGATGCGCCGGTCGAGCAGGCTCACGACGTATGAGGCGACCGAGTTGCGGAAACCCGGATGGAACTCCTCCGTGATTGCCGCCCCGCCGACGACCCCACGCCGCTCGACCACCATCACCTTCAAGCCATGGCGCGCCAGATAGCCGGCGCAGACGAGGCCGTTATGCCCCGCGCCGATGATCACCACGTC
>CAZBRE010000043.1:19422-27112 GCA_964494065.1 uncultured Alphaproteobacteria bacterium | reverse complement strand
GTCACGCCCTTCGCGCCGGCGATCTCCTCGATCGTGTCGAGCAGCGCCAGGTTCTTGTTGAAGGCGTCCTCGAAGAAGCGCGGATGCTCGTGGCGCCGGTCCTCGTCGATCAGATCGGCGGGCGACTTGATGGTGCCGGTGAGGAAGCCGCGCCCCAGCGGCGCATAGGCGACATAGCCGACGCCGAGTTCGCGGCAGGCCGGCAGCACTTCGGGCTCGCAATCGCGCGTCCACAGCGAATATTCCGACTGCAGCGCCGTGATCGGATGCACGCCGTGCGCCCGCTTCAGCGTCTCCGGGCTCGCCTCGGAGAGGCCCAGATAGCGGATTTTGCCCTCGGCCTTCAGCTCCGCCATTGCGCCCGCCGTTTCCTCGATCGGCACGTCGGGATCGACCCGGTGCTGGAAGAAGAGGTCGATGCGGTCGGTCTTCAAGCGACCGAGGCTTGCCTCGCAGCTCGCCTTGACCGCCTCGGGCCGGCTGTCGCAGCCGCTCGGACGCGTGCGGTCGACGCCGAACTTGGTGATCAGGAACACGCTGTCGCGCTTGCCCTCGAGCGCCCGGCCCAGCAGCTCCTCGTTCTTGCCGAAGCCATACAACTGCGCGCTGTCGAGGAAATCGATGCCGAGCTCGATGGCGCGGTGGACGGTGCGGATCGATTCCGCGTCGTCGGGCGTGCCGTACGCCATCGACATGCCCATGCAGCCGAGCCCGATGGCGGAGACCTCGGGCCCGTCCTTGCCAAGCTTGCGGCGTTTCATGGTCGCATCCCTCCCTGAATTTCGTTGCCCTATTGGACGGCAGCCGGCGCGCAATCGCAAGGGGCTTGGCCGACCGACGCCGGCGTTCTGGGGTCGGCTGCAAGAAAGTTCTGGACTCGACGGTCCGGAAAACCGATATACCCGACTGAACGGTCCAGAACCAGCACCCGCCTAAAACCTCCACACGCACCCCGCCATGGCCCGCCCCCGTGAGTTCAACGTCGATCAGGCCCTCGATGCCGCCCTCGATGTGTTCTGGGCGAAGGGTTACGAGGCGACCTCGCTTTGCGATCTGCTCGACGCCATGGACCTGTCCAAAAGCAGCCTCTATGACACCTTCGGCAGCAAGCACGAGCTCTATCTCAAGGCCATCGACCGCTATGTGGGCGAGCGCACGGAAGGTCACGAGCGCGCCTTCCTCAGCGCCCCATCGGGGCGGCAGGCGATCGAAGGCGCCTTTCGGCAGATCATCGACGACGCGACCGGCAAGGCGCCCTATCAGGGATGTTTCGCCATGAACTGCGCGATGGAACGCGCCCAGTCCGACGATGAGGCCGCCGAGCGCGTCAAGCAGGCCTTCAAACGCTATCAGCGCAACTACGAGATCGTGATCCGCCGCGCCCAGGCTGCCGGCGAGATCCCGGCCTCCAAGGATGCGCGCGCGCTCGCCCGCTTCCTCACCTCCAGCGCCCACGGCCTGCATGTCACCGCCAAAGCGAACCCCGATTGCGAGGTGCTCGAGGACATCGTTTCAACCATCCTCGAAGCCCTCGATTAGTGGAAGATTTTTTTGGTTATTCTGGACCGTTCGGTCCGTTTCGTTCCACCCCAACCCCATCCACCAGTCCACAGGAGACACCGATGAGCACGACAAACGACACCCCAGATCAGGCCGGCACGGCGGACGGGCCGATCGACCTCTTCACGCCCGTCGCGGTCGGCGCGCACGATCTCAAGAACCGCATCGTGATGGCGCCGATGACCCGCAACCGCGCGGGCGAGGGCAACGTTCCCCACGCGCTCAATGCCGAGTACTACGCCCAGCGCGCCGGCGCCGGGCTGATCGTCACCGAAGGCACCCAGATCTCGCCGCAGGGGCTCGGCTATCCCGCCACTCCGGGCATCCATAGCGAGGCCCAGATCGCCGGCTGGAAGGCCGTCACCGAGGCGGTGCATGCGCGCGACGGCAAGATATTCCTCCAACTCTGGCATGTCGGCCGCATTTCACATCCCTCGCTGCAGCCGGATGGCGCGTTACCGGTCGCGCCGTCGGCGATCAGGCCCGAGGGTGAGGGCATGACATACGAAGGCCCGAAGCCCTTCGTTGCCCCCCGCGCGCTGGAAACCGCAGAGATCCCCGGCATCGTCGACGACTACCGTCGGGGTGCGGCGAATGCGCTCGCAGCCGGCTTCGACGGCGTCGAGATCCATGGCGCCAACGGCTACCTGATCGACCAGTTCCTGCGCGACGGGACGAACACGCGAAGCGACGCCTATGGCGGCAGCGTCGAAAACCGCGCCCGCTTCATGCTCGAGGTCACCGAGGCGGTGGCCGATGTCTGGGGCGCGGATCGCGTCGGGCTCCGCCTGTCCCCGGCCGGCAGCTTCAACTCGATGTCCGACAGCGATCCGGACGCCACCTTCGGCCATGCGGCCCAGGCGCTGAACCGGTTCGGCCTCGCCTATCTCCATGTGGTCCAGGACTTGAGCGGCGCGCCGGTCGACTGGGCGGCGCTGCGGGCCGCTTTCGACGGGCCCTACATGATCAACGGCGGCTTCGACCGCGACCGGGCCAACGAGGCGCTCGCGCGCGGCGCGGCGGATCTCGTCTCCTTCGGCTCGCGCTATCTCGCCAATCCCGATCTGGCCGAGCGCTTTGCACGCGGCGCGCCGCTCAATGCGCCCGACCAGGCGACCTTCTATGGCGGCGACCATCGCGGTTACACCGACTATCCCACCCTGCAGGCCTCGGCCGCCGCGTAGATCGCGTCCGACGTCCGAAATCGGATATGCCCCGCGCCGGCACCCAAATGATCGACGCCGGCCGGGGCATTTCCTTCGCCAGCTTGGCCGCTAGAGCATTTTCCGATCGTTTGGCATCGCCAGCCCGCTCCCCCACCCGGCCACCCGTTGGCAGCATCCTGTGGGGGGCCGGGTGGGGGAGCGGGCTGGTGCCGGTTCCGCGTGAGCGGAAAACGCGCTAGTTCCCCGGCGCCTTGATCCGCGCGAGCGAGGTCGCCGACAGGCTGCCGAGCCAGAGCATGCCGTCGTGCTCGACGACGCTCGTCACCGGCGAGTAGCGGCCCTCCGGGTCCTGCAGGTTGTGCGTGACCTTGCCGCTCTCATCGAGGCCGAGGATGAAGCCGTAGGGTTTCGGTCCCGGCTGCAGGAACTCCGGCAGCCGCCAGATCACCTTGCGCAGGAAGGGCTTACCCGCGAGCGCATCGGCGGCGGGGTTGCGTACCGTGTAGAGGGCAAGCCAGAACGTCCCCTTGCCGTTGGCCGAGATGTTGTCGGGAAAGCCGGGCAGATTGTCGATGAAGATGTCGGACTGCCCGGCCTTGAGACCTTTCAGCCAGTAGCGGCGGATCCGGTATTCGCCCGTCTCGTTCACCAGCACGAAGGACTCGTCGGCGGCAAGCGCGATGCCGTTGGCGTATTGCAGCTTGCGCATCAGCACGCGCACGGTCTTGGTCTTCGGGTCGTAGGCCATCAGCCGGCCGGTCGGCACGTGCTCGAAGATGTCGGCGATCGCCTGACCCGCGCCCCAGCGCGTCGAGCTGTCGCTGAAATAGATCGTCCCGTCGCGCGCGATGGCGAGATGGTTGGTGAAGCCGAAGCCCTTTTTCTCCGCCTCCGTCGCCAGCACGGTGATCGTGCCGTCGGGCGCGATGCTGAGGAGCCCCTTCGACGCATCGGTCACGATCAGATTGCCGTCCGCATCGAAGCGCATGCCGAGCGGTCGGCCGCCCGTGTTGGCGATCACCTTGTGGGTCTTGCCGTCCGGCGCGATGGCGACGATGCGGCCATCGATGAAGCCGGTATGGACCCAGCCCTTGGCGTCGATCGCCAGATCCTCGGGCCCGATGCCGATGCCGGCGCCGAAGCGCGTCGCCGCCGCGAGCTTGTTGTTGAGCGCGTAAGGGCCTTCGAGTTTCGGCGCCTGCGGCGGCGTCCACGCCACCGGGTCGATCGAGACCGGCCAGAAAAGGAGATAGAAGATGCCAAAGAAGATCAGCGCGCCCAGGAGGCGCAGGAATCGACGGCGCATGTGAAGCCCTATCCCGCTTGCGCTTCTTTGGCGGCGGCGCGCTTGGCTTCCTCTTCGGCCACCAGCTCCTTCTTGGAGAGCTTGCCGACCGCGGTCTTGGGCAGCTCGGCGCGGAACTCGACCTCGTGCGGGATCTCGTATTTCGCCAGCTTGTCCTTCAACGATGCCTTCAATTCGTCCGCAGTCAGCGACGCACCCGCGCGCAGCTTGACGAACGCCTTCGGCATCTCGCCCCTGTAGTCATCCTTGACGCCGATCACCGTCACTTCCTCGACGGCATCGTTCTCGTAGATCGCGTCTTCGACGTTGCGCGGATAGACGTTGTAGCCCGAGGAGATGATCAGGTCCTTCTTGCGGTCGACGATGTAGAGATAGCCGTCCGCGTCGAGATAGCCGGTATCGCCGGTGTAGAACCAGCCGTCGCGCAGGGCTTCCTTCGTCTCCTCCTCGCGGTTCCAGTAGCCGTTCATGAGCTGAGGGCCCTTGATGCAGATCTCGCCGATCTCGCCCGTCGGCATCTTGGTCGTGCCGTCCTCCAGGCTGCGGATCTCGATCTCGGTGCCGGGCAGCGGCACGCCGCACGAGCCGGTGCGGTATTCATTCCTGCGCACCTGCGCCGTTCCGGCGGGCGAGGTCTCGGTAAGGCCGTAGCCCTCGTAGACCGCGACGCCGGTCACCTTCTGGAAGTGGTCGCGCACCTCCGGCGGCAGCGGCGCGCCGCCCGAGGCGCAGTAATTGAGCGAGGAAAAATCGGTGTTGGCCGCGTTCGGGTGATGCGCCAGCGCGGTGAAGAGCGTCGGCACGCCCGGCAGGACGTTCGGCTTCTTCTTGGCGATATCCTTGAGGATCAGTGGGATATCCGGCTGCGGGTAAAGGATGATCTCCGCCGTGTCGCGGATCGCCCCCATCAGCACCGCCGAAAGGCCATAGATGTGGAAGAGCGGCAGCACCAGCGCCACCTTGGTCTCCTCCGGCGGCCGCTCGCGGAACTGCGGCGTCCACGAGCCATACATCGCATCGGCGGCGGTGACGGCCCTGTGCGACAGCATGGCGCCCTTGGGCGATCCGGTCGTCCCGCCCGTATATTGCAGGAACGCGACCGAGTGCTCCGGGTCGATCTCCACCGGCGTGTAGGCGCCGTCATTGGCGATCAGGTCCTCAAAGCGCATGTGGTGCTCGTCGAGCGGGAAGGTGGCGATCGCCTTCTTCTTGGCGATCCCGTAGAGCTTGTTCTTCGGAAACGGTAGCGCGTTGGCCATGCGCGCGACGATGACCGTCTCGAGGCAGGTATTGGCGAGCAGCGCCGGGATGCGGTCATAGAGCAGCTTCAAGTCGATGGTGATCAGGACCTTGGTGCCCGAGTCCTCGATCATGTTGGCGAGCTCGCGCGGGGCCAGCAGCGGGCTCAGATTGACCGCGGTAGCACCCGTCTTCAAGGCGCCAAACATCGCAGGGATGTATTGCGGCACGTTGGGCATGAAGAGCCCGACCCGCGTGTCGGGGCCGATGCCGAGCGCCTGCAGCCCCTTGGCGGCGCGGTTGGCCTGGTCGTGCAGCTCGGCGAAGGAAAAGCGCCGGCCGAGAAAGTCGATCATCGTCCGGTCGCCGGCCTTGGCCGCCGCCTCGTCGAGGATCGCCGGGATCGGCCGCGGCGTGATCGTCAGGTTCCAGTCGATCTCGTCGGGATAGACCTTCTCCCAGCTATGCTGCGTCATGCCGTTCCTCCCATATGCGGCGCCCCATGTGCGCCGTTATTATGCGCCGTTATGTGCGCCGCGCTTCTTGGAGCGCGTTCGTCCGCACGGTAGCAAGCGGGAGGGCGCACGTCATCCGCGACGGCGCGACATTTCGTTCTTCAGAACGCGGCCCAGTGCGGTTTCTTCGGCGTCAGGCGGGCCTCGCCCGCGGTCAGCGCATCTTTGCTCTCGGCCGCTTTCTCCACTGCTTCGAGGCGCAGCAGCGCCAAGCCGCATCCGTCGGTCCCCGACCGCATCTCGCCCGCTTCCTTGTCGCCCAGCATTACCAGCGTGCCGGGATCGGGCAGGGGACCGTCGATCTCGACGGGCATGAGGCGTTTCTTGACCAGGCCGCGGTAATGGGTGCGTGCCGTCAGCTCCTGGCCGAGGAAGCAGCCCTTGTTCCAGTCGACGCCGTTCAGCTCGTCGAAGCCGTTTTCCAGCAGGATCGATTTCTCGGGCACCAGATCCCTGCTGCCGTCGGGTAGACCGAGGGAAAGGCGGGTCCGGTCGTAGTCCGCCGCCGATCCGCCAGCCAGGCCGGCTTCCGTGAGCGTCGTTTCGGCCGTGCCGCTGGGCAGGATCGCCCGCGCGCCCGCCGCCGCCAGCCGCGGATCGACGAAGGCGACGCCGTCATCGAGCGCGCGCGCCGAACCGGCTGCGTCGGCAAGGCCGAGCTTGCCGGCCGCACCATCGCCGAACGCAACGGCGACACCCAGATCCGGCCGCGCCTCGATCGTCACCTTGGAGCGCAGGCGATACATCGACAGGCGCTTCTTGAGATCCTCGGCGCGCGCGGCTTCGCAGTCGAGGAGAAAGCTTTCGCCCAAGGCCGCGATGAAGAAATCGTGGAGATACTTGCCCTGCGCGGTCAGGAAGGCGGTGTGGATCGCCGCCGTTTCTGTCACCGTGGCGACGTCCGTCGAGACGAGCCCCTGCAGGAACGCCACTCTGTCCACGCCGGCCACCTCGAGAACGGCGCGGTTGTCCAGCATTGCAAATCGAGGCTCGCTCATGGTCGTCTCCGCGCGGGGGTCGAGGACGGGGCCCCGCGGGCCTTCAACTGGAACTGTAACGCGGGTGAAACAAGACCCCAATTCTGGCCATGCCCGCAAGAGCGCTCTATAACCCGCGGCCATGCGGATCTTGTTCATCACCTCGACGCGCATCGGCGATGCGGTGCTGTCGTCTGGCCTGCTCGCGCATTTGATCGCGCAGCATCCGGGCGCGCGGATCACCGTCGCCTGCGGGCCCGCCCCGGCGCCGCTCTTCGCAACCGTGCCTGGGCTCGCGCGGGTGATCGTGTTGAAGAAAGCGCCGCTCGGCGGCCATTGGCTGCGTCTCTGGGGTGAGACGCTGCCCTATCCCTGGCACACCATCGTCGATCTGCGCCGCACCGGGCTCGCCTGGCTCGTGCTCGCGCGCCGCCGCTATCGCCTCGGCCGCGAGGTGCCCGGCATGCACAAGGTGCGGCAGTATGCGCGCCTGCTCGGGCTTACGGATGATCCGCCCGCCCCGCAGGTGTGGACGAGCGAGAAGGCCAAAGCGCTCGCGAGCACGCTCATTCCCGACGGCCCGCCCGTGCTGGCGCTGGGGCCCACGGCGAACTGGCCCGGCAAGCAATGGCGGCACGATCGATTTGCCGAGCTGGCGCGCCGGCTCACCGGACCGGCGGGGCCGCTCGCCGGCGCGCGGCTTGCGGTCTTTGCGGGGCCGAGCGAGCGCGACCGCGCGCTGCCAGTGCTGGACGCGGTGCCCGAAGCGCGCCGCATCGACCTCGCCGGCACGATCGATCTGCCGACGGTGCATGCCTGCCTCGCCCGTGCGGCGCTCTATGTCGGCAACGATTCCGGGCTCATGCATCTGGCCGCCGCGGCTGGCGCGCCGACCCTCGGTCTCTTCGGCCCCAGCCGCGACGAGCA
>CAZBRE010000043.1:0-19322 GCA_964494065.1 uncultured Alphaproteobacteria bacterium | reverse complement strand
GCCTGCACCGGCGACTGGATCCTCGAGGTCGATGCCGACGAGCGCGTGCCCGAGGCCCTGGCGCAGGAAATCCGCGCCAAGATCGCCAACGCCCAGCCTGGCGCCTACAACATTCCCTTCGACAACTACATCGGCACGCGCCTGGTGCGCTACGGCTGGGGCGCGGCCTGGGGCGTCAGCTCGACGGCGCGGCTCTTCGCCAAGGGCTGCAAGCGCTGGGGCGACCAGCGCATCCATCCCGCGGTCGAGCTGAAGGGCGCGCGCGGGCGCCTCGAAACGCCGATGACGCACTATGTCGATGCCGGGGTGGGCGACATGATCCGCCGCCTCGACCGCTACACCGCCGCGCGCGCCAGGGATCTCCGCGACGCCGGCATGCCGGAAAGCTTCGGCCGCAACGTGCGGCGCATCGTCACGCGTTTCTTCAAATGCTATGTCCGCCGGAAGGGATATAAGGAAGGCCATCTCGGCTTCCTGATCGCGCTCTTCGCCGCGATCTATCCGATCCTGTCCTGGCTGCGCGCCAAGCTCGACGAAGATTGATGGCGGACACTGATCCATCGTCCCCGCGAATATCGTCCCCGCGTATTCTGCAGGTGATCGCCGGCGCAGAGCGGGGCGGGGCCGAGGCTTATTTCGTGCGGCTCTGCCAGGCGCTCGCGGGTGCGGGAATTCCCCAGCACATCGTCATGCGCCCGAACGCCGGCCGCCGCCAGGCGCTCGAAAACGCCGGCCTTCCGATCGCCGAGGCGCCCTTCGGCGGCCGCCTCGACCGGCAGACCAGGAAACGCCTCGCCGCCGAGATCGCCGCCTTCAAGCCCGACATCGTGATGAGCTATATGAGCCGCGCCAGCCGCTTCGTGCCGCCTTGTGGAAGGAGGGGCGGCCGTGGCGGCGGCTACGTGACGATCGGCCGGCTCGGCGGCTACTACGATCTCAAATACTACCGCCATCTCGATCACCTCGTCTGCAACACGCGCGATCTCGTCGACTACGTCGTGCACGAGGGCTGGCCGCGCGAGCGCGCGCATCACGTGCCCAACTTCGTCGTCGACGTGAGCGCGCCGCCTGCTGCGCGCAGACCGTTGCGCACACCGGATGACGCGCCGCTCATCTTCGCGCTCGGCCGGCTCCATAAGAACAAGGCGTTCGATGTGTTGCTGCGCGCGCTCGCCGAGCTGCCCGAGCATTACCTCTGGCTCGCCGGCGACGGGCCGCAGCGACAGGTGCTGAAGAGCCTCGCCGAGGAGGTCGGCGTCACCGACCGGGTGCGCTTCCTCGGCTGGCGCGACGACCCCGCGCCCTACTATGCGGCGGGGGACATCTTCGTGCTGCCGTCGCGCCACGAGCCGCTGGGCAACGTCATGCTCGAGGCCTGGATGCACGCCCGGCCGGTCGTCGCCACCGAAAGCCAGGGCCCGTGCGAGATCGTCGAGAGCGACAGCGAGGCCCTCCTCGTGCCGGTGGACGACCCGGCCGCGCTCGCCGCGGCGATCCGCTCGGTGACGGACGATCCCGAGCGCGCCGCACAACTGGCGCAGGCCGGCCGGGCCGCTTATGAAAGGGACTACACACCGGCGATCGCGGTCGCGCGTCACCGCTCGCTGTTCGATGCCGTGCTGAAGGAGCGTCATGGCCGATAGCTTCGATCTCATCATCTGCGGCGGCGAATGCCTGACGCCGGCGGGCCGCGTTACCACCGATATTGGCGTGCGCGGCGGCCGCATCGCCGCGATCGGCGATCTGGGCACGGCGTCCGCCGCCGAGACGCTGGACGCGGCCGGCCTCACCGTGCTGCCCGGCGTGATCGACACGCAGGTCCATTTCCGCGAGCCGGGCATGGAGCACAAGGAAGACCTGGAGTCCGGCACCCGCGCGGCGGCGCTCGGCGGGGTGACGGCGGTCTTCGAGATGCCCAACACGCGGCCCTCGACCACCGATGCCGCCGCCCTCGCCGACAAGGTCGCCCGCGCGCAAGGCCGCGTCTGGTGCGACATCGCCTTCTTCATGGGCGCCTCGCCGGAGAACGCGGACGAGCTCGCCACCCTCGAACGCGTGCCCGGCTGCTGCGGCGTCAAGATGTTCATGGGCAGCTCCACGGGCACGCTCCTCGTCGCAAAAGACGACGACGTGCGCCGCGTGCTCGCCCACGGAACGCGCCGCATGGCCGTCCATTCCGAGGACGAGGCCCGGCTCGAGGAGCGCAAGGGCATTGCCCGCGACGCGACGTCACCACACGCCCATGCCGAGTGGCGCGACGCCGAGACCGCGCTCCGCTCGACCAAACGGCTGATGAAGCTCGCCCGCGAAACGGGCCGTCCGGTCCATGTGCTCCACGTCACCACCGCCGACGAGATCCCCGTGCTCGCCGCTAACAAGGATATCGCCACCGTCGAGGTCACGCCCCAGCACCTGACCCTTGCCGCCCCCGAGGCCTATGACCGGCTCGGCACGCTCGCCCAGATGAATCCGCCGATCCGCGACGAGACGCACCGCGCTGCCCTCTGGCAGGCGGTCACCGACGGCATCGTCGACGTCATCGGCTCCGACCACGCCCCCCATTCGCTGGAAGAAAAACAACACGGCTATCCGCAGAGCCCCTCGGGCATGCCCGGCGTGCAGACGCTGGTCCCCATCCTGCTCGACCACGTCAATGCGGGCCGGCTGACGCTCGAGCGCTTCGTCGATCTCACCAGCGCCGGCGCCCAGCGCATCTACAATATCGCCGGCAAGGGCCGCATCGCGGTCGGATACGACGCCGACTTCACCGTGGTCGACCTGAAGGCCAAGCGGACGATCGAGAACAGCTGGATCGCCTCCAAATGCGGCTGGACGCCGTTCGACGGGATGCAGGTCACCGGCTGGCCGCGCGCCACCGTCGTGCGCGGCGCCATCGTCATGCGTGAGGACGAGCTGGCGGACGCGCCGAGCGGCGACGTCGTCCGCTTCATCGGCAGCGGCCACACCGGCAAATGAAAAATGTCGGCTGGCGATACTAAAGATTCCCTCCCCCCGGCGGGGGGGAGGGTGAGGGAGGGGGGAGGAGCGGCCAACGAAGGTATCCCCTCAGGGATGCCTGAGGCGGACGCCGGGACGCAACGCGAAAGCATAAGTACCGCCTGCCGGCGGAGCCCCCCACCCTAACCCTCCCCCACAAGGGGGGAGGGGATTGAATTCGAGCGTTGGGTTACCCGCAGATCGCCTTCAGCGCGGCCCAGTCGGTCGCACTCATCGCGTGGCCGCGGCCGGTGGCGGCCGCCTTGATCCGCCGCGCCCGCTCGGCCGAAGGCGGATGGGTCGAGAGATAGCCCCAGATGCCGACGTCGGCGCCTGACTTGGTGCCGCCCGGCTTGGCGTCACGTTTCTTGCTGTCCTGCTTCTTCTCCTTGTCCCGTCCCGCCGCGATGCGGCCGAAGAAGGCGGCGAGCCCCGCGCCGCTGATATCGGCCTGGTTCAGCAGCTTGACCCCGACCGCGTCGGCCTCGCGCTCGGCGGCGCGGCCGTAGGAAAGTGTGGCCAGGCCGGTACCGACCTCGGCGACGGCGCTGCCCATCGAGGTCGTGTTGCCCACGAGGGTGGCGACGATCAGGTTGAAGCCGAGCGAGCGGAAGAGCGCTTCGGTCGAATGCCGCTCGACCACATGGCCGATCTCGTGCGCCAGCACGCCCGCCACCTCGTCGCCGTTCTCGGCCTTGTCGATCAGCCCGCGCATGACGATGACGTAGCCGCCGGGCGCGGCGAAGGCGTTGACCATGGCGTGGTCGATGACGCGGAGCTTGAACCGGTAGCGCGTCTTCAGCTTGCCGGTGAGCCGCACGCGCAGGCGTTCGAGCGCGGCCTTGCCCGGCGCTGCTTCGCAGACGTTGGATTTCCGCGCGAAGATGAAGGTCACCTGCTTGACCACGGCCTCGCCCAGCGCCTCTTCCCATTTGAGCGGGACGACCCGCGCGGCGATCGCCGGCATCTCGGCGATCAGCAGATAGACGGCGAGCGCGGTGGTCCCTACCGCAATGCCCCATTTGGTGAAGCCGCCGAGGGAGACGGTGTGGCGGAGGCGCCCGCTCAGATGCGGCGCCCGCTCGACCAGCGCCCGGATCAGCCCGGCATGGGCGATGGTGAGCCGGCCGGCGCGGTCGCCGTGGCGGAGCCGCAGCGGCGCGTCGCCGAAGCGCTCTTCGACCAGCGCGATCTCGCGGTAGGGCCAGCGCTCCAGCGTCTGGCCGGCCTGGCGGATCTCCAGCGCATCGCGGGCGAAGTCGAGCGCGACCTCGCGCAGCTTGGCGGTGCGCCCGTCGGCGAAGTTCGCGGTGATCCGGGGTGCGTCGTCAGATGCCGCCGACATCGAGCATCTCCGCCAGTCCCTCGCCGCGCTTGGGCATGGCCTCGGCGCTCTGCTCCAGCGCGTCGAAATCGAGCCTGCCGCGTATCTCGAGCGTATTGCAGAGCGGCCCCGCGACGCCGTGGATCACGATCAGATACCGCGCGATGCTCGCTGCGGGCAGATAGACCACCATCACCGCGGCGATCGCGACCGCAGCGGCGCGCGGATCCACGGCGAGCTGTACGAGCGACAGCCCGGCCGCTACGGCAATGCCGGCGATCGCGCCCAACACCACCACGACCGTCAGCATGTAGAGCGCGATCATGCCGATCACCCGGCCCGCCGGCAGCGCCGAGGCGAAGCTCAGCGTCTCGTAGCGCGTCCATTCGGTGAAGCGGCGGAACTGAACCACGCGATACCGTCCGTACATGGCCAGCCAGCCGCCGATCCAAAGCGCGTAGAGAAGGATCATCGTAATCGCGATCGACGTCCGGTTCTCCCTCAGGACACCGGCGGCGCCGAGGCCGATCAAGACCGCGACGATGAGGATATAGCCGCCCAAACCGACGCCCCAGGTGATCATCCAGGGCCCATAGAGCCGCCCGGCGCGCCCCTCGAAGGCGAAGTAATGCGGCCCGAACATCGTCCGGGTCATGAGGTAGCGGTTGATCCAGATCGAGGTCACCGGAACCGTGATCCCGATGGTGATGATGTTGAGCAGCGTGCAGCCGAGCCCTAAGAACCCGAACTCCCAGGCCGAGCCGGTCTGCGCCGCGCGGATGCCGCGCCACTGGCTGCGCGAGAAGCGGTAGCGCCGGGCGAAGAACACGGCCGCCCAGTAGAGCAGCATCAGGACCAGATAGAAGACGATGACCAGCAGCACATAGAGCGGCGGGTTCCGGCTCAGCACGAAATTGAGCAGGAGCTGGTAGGGCACCAGCGTCACCATGCCGATGCCGAGCACGATCAGGAAGCCGAGGAAAAGCTCGCGCCCGCGCCCGGTATATTCGATGCGCTCGCCCTTGACCGAGACATGGCTCCAGAAATACTGGCGCATCCGCGTCTTGGCCCAGAAGCGGTAGATGCCGAGGGTGATGAGCGTGAGCCCCGCATTGCGTAGCGCCAACGAGAACACCTCGCCCGCCTTGCCGTCGTAGACGGGCCGCTCGACGGGCTCGGGCGGGGCAGCTTGCGGAGTGGGGATCGTGCCGGTGTCGGGGGGAGCGGTCATAGCGCTTTCCTTTGGGCCTTCCTACGCCGGAAAGGTGGTGCAACCATGGCAGGCTCATGATCGGGGCGGAATGGCTTCGATTGGGTAAAGACAGACAAACGAAGCGGCATTGCGTCGAGTTTGACGCGCCAGCCTGCCTTGATAAGGTGCGCCGCCCGCGACCCGCGGGTGTATGGTCAACGAAACCCTAAGATCCGGGGGAGGGGTCTGCGATGAGCTTCAAGGCACTGATGCTGGAGGAGGCCGAAGGCACGGTTACGCAGGTCTGGAAGGAGCTCGAGGACGGCGATCTCCCCGAGGGCGAGGTGACGATCCGCGTCGCCTATTCGGACCTCAACTACAAGGACGGCCTCATCCTCAAGGGTCTAGCGCGTCTGGTGCGGGACTATCCGCATATTCCGGGCATCGACTTGTCCGGTACCGTCGAGGTCTCGACCAGCCCCGACTGGAAAGAGGGCGACGAGGTCGTCGTCACCGGCTGGGCGCTGGGCGAGCGCCATTGGGGCGGCTACACCCAGAAGGAGCGCGTCAAGGCCTCGATGCCGGTCAAGCTCCCCGCCGGTATTGACTTGAAGCGCGCCATGGCGCTGGGCACGGCGGGCTTCACGGCGATGCTCGCGATCATCACCCTCGAGCGCCACGGCCTCACACCCGACAAGGGAGAGGTGCTGGTGACGGGTGCGGCGGGCGGGCTCGGCAGTGTTGCGGTGGCGCTGCTGGCCAAGCTCGGCTACCAGGTCGCCGCCTCGACCGGGCGGGCGGAAACGCACGATTATCTGAAGGATCTCGGCGCCAGCACGATCGTCGACCGCTCGGAGCTTTCCGAGCCCTCCAACCGCCCGCTGGAAGGCGCCCGCTGGGCCGCCGCCATCGACACGGTGGGCGGCGTCACGCTCGCTCGCGCCTTCGCCTCGATCGAGACCCATGGCAGCGTCGCGGTCTGCGGCAATGCCGGCGGCAACGATCTGGTAACCACGGTCCTGCCGCTCATCCTGCGGGGCGTGAACCTGCTCGGCATCGACTCGAATTTCTGCCCAACGGATCTCAGAACCGAAGCCTGGAACCGCCTCGCCACTGACATGCCGATGGACAAGCTCGACGCCATGACGGAGGTGATCGCCTTCGCCGATCTGCCGGCCCACGGCGAGGCGATCCTCAAAGGCCAGGTCCGCGGCCGCTGCGTCATCGATGTGAACGCCTGAGGGATCTGGCCCCGCATGGTTCGAGACGCGCCGCTGGGCGGCGCTCCTCACCATGAAGCTTATTTTGGGAGCCAATTCAGAGCTTCATCCTGAGGAGCCGCCGAAGTCGGCGTCTCGAAGGATGGCCACCTTCTCCCTTAACCTCTCCTTAGCCCTCCCCCGGCCATAGTTCCGGAAAGCTTTAGACAAATCCGGGGCATTTCATGGGCCTGCCGAGAGCCTTCCTCGTAGCTGTGGCTGCCTGCGCGGCGCTGTCCGCCTGCAAGACCGACGGCATCATGGAGATCTTCGAGAACCCGCGCCCCTGGCCCAACGAGCGCCGGGTTCTGGCCCGTGATTGGGTGGTGCCGGGCCGCCGGGCGCAGGAAAAGCCGGTCTATTGCTACCGCACCCTGGGCGCGGTCGAGTGCCATGACGAGCCCATTCCGGGCCAGGAGCACCGCCGGGTCGAGGACTTCTCGCCCATGACCCCGCGCAAGCCCCGGTAGACCCCGTCGGGGCCGGGCGACGGCCCCAATTCTCCCTGTTTCCATGAGTCGGCCAGATAGGGCCCAATCCCGCCATGCACGCGCTGCATGGCGCAAGGCCCCGCGCGCTCTCGCGATTGCTTGAAACCGCGTTTGCCGTTACCGTTCTGCCGACCTATCTCCTTGATCAGCACGCCGATATTTCGGCCGGCAGCCCGGTGGGAGGGGCAGCTCCATGGAACGATCGTTTGCCAAGGAAGTCCAATCGCTGAAGCTCGGCGAGGGCGAGACCTTCGAGGGCGAGGGCATTCTCGCCGTCACCAAGGCCGCGCTCCAGGCCGGCGTCTCTTACGTCGGCGGCTATCAGGGCTCGCCCGTCAGCCATCTCGTCGACGTGCTCTCCGAGGCCAAGGAGATCATGGACGAATACGGCGTGCATCTTGAGATCTGCGCCAACGAGGCCGGGGCCGCCGCCATGCTCGGCGCCTCGATCAACTACCCGATCCGCGGCCTCGTCACCTGGAAGTCGGTGGTCGGCACCAACGTCGCCTCCGACGCGCTTTCCAACCTCGGCTCCGTCGGCGTCATCGGCGGCGCGGTCGCGGTGATCGGCGAGGATTACGGCGAGGGCGCCTCGATCATTCAGGAGCGTAGCCACGCCTTCGCGATGAAGTCGTCGATCTGGCTGATGGACCCGCGCCCCAATCTCACCACCATGGTCGACACGGTGGAGAAGGCCTTCGAGCTTTCCGAGGCCTCGAACGCCCCGGTCATGGTGATGCTGCGCATCCTGGCCTGCCACGTGCAGGGCCGCTTCACCGCGCGCGACAACAAGATGCCGAAGATCTCCCGGCGCAACAAGCTGCAGACCCCCGACCACAACCTCATGCGCATCGCGCTGCCGCCCAACACCTATGCGCAGGAGAAGAACAAGTTCGAGCACCGCATGCCGGCGGCCAAGCGCTTCATCGTCGAGCACGGTCTGAACGAGACCTTCGACGGCGACATGGAAGACGTCGGCATCATCACCCAGGGCGGGCTCTACAACACCGTCATCCGCGCGCTCGACCGGGTCGGCCTCGCCGATCTCTACGGCACGTCGCGCGTGCCGATCCATGTCCTGAACGTCACCTATCCGCTGGTCGACGAGCAGCTCGCCGAATTCTGCGCCGGCAAGAAGCACGTCCTCGTGGTCGAGGAAGGCCATCCGGAATACATCGAGGAACACATCAACTCGGCCCTCCGAAAGGCCGATATCCAGGCGGTCGTCCACGGCAAGAACGTGCTGCCGATGGCGGGGCAGTACACCGCCGAGGTCGTGCAGACCGGCGTCGCCAAATGGGTCGAATTGGTCGCGCCCGAAGGCGCCGATACCGACCGCGCCGGCGCCGTGCCGGAGGAGATGTTCACGATCAAGGGCAAGGCGGTGGCGCATCTGGGCAGTCCGGTGCCGCCGCGCCCGCCGACCTTCTGCACCGGCTGTCCGGAGCGCCCGGTCTTCAGCGCCATCAAGCTGATGGAGCGCGAGCTGGGGCCGACGCATATCTCCTGCGACATCGGCTGCCATACCTTCTCGGCGCTGGCGCCGTTCAACCTCGGCAATACCGTGCTCGGCTACGGGCTCGGCCTCGCCAGCTCCACCGGCATCGCCCCCAGCTTCGGCAAGCGTGTGATCTCGGTGATGGGCGACGGCGGCTTCTGGCACAACGGCATGACCACGGGCGTCGCGTCGTCGATCTTCAACAAGGACGACTCGGTCCTGATCGTGATGAAGAACGGCTACACCTCGGCGACCGGCTGGCAGTTCCTGCCCTCGAGCCCGAACAAGGGCAACTTCGAGGACTCGAAGATGTCGATCGAGCGGGCGCTGCGTACCCTCGGCGTCAAGTGGCAGCGGAAGGTGCGCACCTACGACGTCTCCAAGATGGTGAAGACGCTGAAGGAGGCGATGACCACGGCGCAGGCGGGCTTGAAGGTCATCATCGCCGAGAGCGAATGCATGCTGGCCAAGCAGCGCCGGGTCAAGGCCGAGCGCGCCGAGCGCCTCAAGGCCGGCAAGCGCGACGTCCGGCCCCGCTTCGGCATCGACGACGACGTCTGCACGGGCGATCATTCGTGCATCCGCCTGTCGGGCTGTCCGTCGCTCACGATCAAGCCGTCGACCGACATGCTGCGCACCGACCCCAAGGCGCATGTCAATCAGGGCTGCGTCGGCTGCGGGCTCTGCGGCGAGGTCTCGCATGCGGCGATCCTCTGCCCATCCTTCTACAAGGCCGACATCGTCTCCAACCCTTCGAAATTCGAGCTCTGGCTGTCGGGCATCCGCCAAAAGGTGATCACCGCGTGGCTGACGCCCGAGGCGGTGCGCCTGAACGGCGTGCATGAGGGCGAAGCGGCCGAGCCGGCCGACGCCCAGAAGGCGGCCTGATCCGATGGCCGCGCAAAAGAGCAGCACCGCCCCCAAGTCCGCCGGTGGCGAGGTGCCGGTCAAGATCCTGATCGCCGCGATGGGCGGTGAGGGCGGCGGCGTGCTGACGAGCTGGATCGTGGAAGCCGCGCGCAGCCAGGATCTGCCGGTGCAGGCGACCTCGATTCCCGGTGTCGCGCAGCGCACGGGCGCTACGACCTACTACATCGAGATCGTGCCGACGCCGTACTCGAAGCTGAAGGACAAGACGCCGGTTCTCGACCTTTATCCCGCGCCCGGCGACATCGACTTGATGATCGCGACCGAGCTCTTGGAAACCGGCCGCGTGATCGAGAAGGGCTTCGTCAATCCCGACCGCACGACGCTGATCGCCTCCACGCACCGCGTCTACTCGCTCGCGGAAAAGATGGACATGGCCGACGGCCGCTACGACGGCGAGAAGGTGCTGGAGGCGGCCAAGCACATCGCCAAGCGCTCCATCCTCTTCGACATGGACCGCGCCGCGCAGGACGCCGGCAGCATCATCAACTCGGTCATCCTCGGCGCCATGGCGGGCACGGGCATCCTGCCGATCACGCCCGAGGTCTTCGAGCAGGGCATCAAGGACGCCGGCAAGGCGGTCAAGTCGAACCTCGCCGGCTTCGCGGCCGGCCGCGCTTACGCCGAGGGCAAGGTCGTCGAGGCCCGCCCGAAAACCAAGCGCGCCGCGGCAAAGCAGAAGCCGGCGAAGCTCGAGGGCGCCGCCAAGGCGCTGCGCGAGCGCATCGAGCGTGACTACAAGAAATCGCTGCGACCCATTGTCATGGAAGCCGCCGGGCGCTGCCTCGACTTCCAGGACGAGAAATACGCAGCACTCTATCTCGACCGGCTCGACAGCGTGCGCGAGACCAAGGGCGCCGATGACGGGATCGTCCAGGAGACCGCGCGGCATCTCGGTCTGCGCATGGCCTACGAGGACGTCATCCGGGTCGCCCAGTTCAAGACCCGCGCCTCGCGCTTCGAGCGGGTGCGTAGCGAGGTCGGCGCCACGCCCGACCAGCTCGTGCGCGTCACCGAATTCCTGAAGCCGGGGCCCGAGGAATTCGCACAGGTGCTGCCGCGCTTCATCGGCGGGCCGGTCTCGCGCTGGGCGGACCGAAACCCGGACAAGGCGCGGAAGCTTCATTTCGGCATGCATGTCCGCTCCGACACCATCTCCGGCTTCCTGCGCATGCGGATGATGGCGGGCGCGCGGCGCTTCCGGCGCATGGGCTACCGCTACGGCGAGGAGCAGAGCGCGATCGAACATTGGCTCGACCTCATTCGCCGCGCGGTCGGCAAGGACAAGAAGCTGGCGCGCGAGGTGATCGAATGCGCGCGGCTGATCAAGGGCTACGGCGACACCCACAAGCGCGGGACGACCAACTTCGCGCGCATCACCGAGCGGCTGATCGAGCCGGCGATCGACGGCGGGCCGGCGACGGCCGTCGATATCGCCAAGGCGCGTGCCGCCGCGCTCGCCGACCCCGAGGGCAACGCCCTCGACACCGCCTTCGCCGAGATCGCGGGCGTGTCGGCGGGTGCAGGGGCCCAGGCCGCCGAGTAGATCCAGGCCAGGTCTGGTTCGCCCGGCGTTCACCCGCCGTTCACCTGTCTCAGGTGTCTCAGCCGAGCTGTCTCGACTGTCCCAAAATCCGTCCTGACTGTCTCAACTGTCCCATTCAACGCCGACCGCGGCTTGAGCTTACGGCCGCGGGCTTCCGCTGCTGTCGCCCATGCAGGTCGGGATTCCGTTCGGGCCGATGAAGATCCGGCCCCGGAAGGTAATGCCGTACTTGCCCTTGCCGGTGCAGGGTGCGCCGGCGCGCGGCTTCGGCCGCCCGCTGCCACCGCCGTTGTTGCCCACGGTGCTGCAGGCGCGCGGCCAGCTGCGCCCCCGGATATGTTGGAAGCGGCGCGAGGTGCCGCGCTGGTGACAGGTGCGCGGCTGTGGCCTGGTCTGGCAGGCGCGCGGCCAGCTGCGCCCCCGGATATGTTGGAAGCGGCGCGAGGTGCCGCGCTGGTGACAGGTGCGCGGCTGTGGCCCGGTCTGGCAGGCGCGCGGCCAGCTGCGACCCCGGATATGCTGGAAGCGGCGCGAGGTGCCGCGCTGGTGGCAGGTCCGCTGCGGCGCGCGGCAGCGGCGGTCGGAGACGACGTGGCCGCCGAGACGGCGGCACTGTCGGCGATCTGTGAAGAAATCGCGGCGGCCACGCTGGCAGCAGACGCGCCGATTGTCGACGCGGCAGGCGCCCTGGCGAATCAGCCGCGCCCCGGCGCGGCGGGCCACGCAGGAATTGCTCAACGTCTGCCAGCGGCCGCGGACAAAAGCGCAGACGGGGCGGTAGATACGCGGGCAGGCCTGGGCGAGCTGCGCCGGGCTGTCGGCCTGGGCGGGCCCGCCGGGGCCGATCCAATCGAGGTCGGCTGCCGCCGCCGGGACCGCGAAGACTGCAACCGCCAGGATTGTCAGGAGCCGGAGAAGTGAAAACGGATGGCGGGCGCGGTGCAGTTGCATGGTTCAGGGTCCCTGGTGGGTCGGTGAGCCGATCTCCGTGGCGCGGGCGACGCAATGCGCCTTCGCCGCCTTTCGGTTATACGGCGCGAGGGCTGGAATCATAGCCGGCCCCGCCCGGTGGCGCCCCGAAAGCGGACGGACTGCGGCATTGCGGTCACGATTCCCGCGGAATCGCATGCGGGTGTATGCGGTTGGGGGAATCTGCGGGCGGCGTCAGTGCTCGGCGAGCAGCTTGCCGAAACCCTGGACCTTGTCGTCGATGCCCACCTTGCGGAGCGCGCACCAGTAGATCGCCGTGTTGATCGCGATCACCGGCTTGTCGAGCCAGAACTCCGCCATCGCCGCGACGCGCGCCATGGCAAGGTTCGTGCCGGCCTGGATGACGGCGTCGACCGAGGCGTCGTTCACCTCGATGATGGCGTCGCGCAATTCTTCGGCGCTGGTATGCGCGATCAGGCTGGGGCTCTTGCATTTGAGGCCCTTGAGGGCGACCACCTCGTAGCCGCACTCCTCGAAGAAGCGGCGCACATTCTCGTCGCCGACCGGCATGTAGGGCGTGATCACGCCGAGGCGCTTGATGCCGCCATAGGCGTCGAGCGCGGTCTGGCAGGCCTCCGAGCCCATGGTGACGCCGCGGCCGGCGCGCGCTTCGACCTCCTTCTGCAGCTCCTTCGAGGCTTCGAGCCCGCCCCAGAAGGTCTCCGCCGAGATGCCGAGGATGACGTGGCCGGGATCGCAGGTCACGACGCGGTCGATCGCCTCGTTCTGCGCGGCGCCGATGCGCTCCATCAGCTCGTTGAAATCATCGTCGCCGCCGATCGGATCGTCGGGGATGTGGATGCGCGAGAAGTGGTTGGTGACGCCGACCGGGCGCATGTCGTCGAATTCGGGCTGGACCGAGGTGTTGGTCGACGGCGCAATGACGCCGAATTTCATGCGGTAGCCGAGCGCGTCGGTCATGACGGTGATCCCCCCGGATCTCTTGTCGGTCGAGACATTGCCTTCACGCGGCAGATTGCCCAGTATTTCCGGCCAGGACAATCACCGCGACCGCCGCCCAACCTTACATGGGCCAACCGGAGACATCATCATGCAGCCGTCCGCGATCCCGCCGCTCAAGGAACAGCTCAAGGGGGCAAGAGAAAATAGGGACCTCGTGGTTGCGCCCGGCATTTTCGACATGATCTCGGTGAAGGTGGCCGACGCGGTCGGCTTCAACGCGCTCTACATGACGGGCTACGGGATCACCGCCTCCTATCTCGGCCTGCCCGATGCAGGGATCACGACCTATACCGACATGGTGAGCCGCATCCAGACGACGAAGTCGATCAGCGCGACGCCGCTGATTGCCGACGGCGACACGGGCTATGGCGGCTTGCTCAACGTCCAGCACACCGTGCGCGGCTATGAGGCGGCGGGGGCGGCGGCGATCCAGCTCGAGGACCAGGAATTCCCGAAGAAATGCGGCCACATGCTGGGGCGCCGGGTGATCCCGCTGGAGGACATGGTGGCCAAAGTGCGCGTTGCGGTCGAAAGCCGCGCGTCATCCGATTTCCTCATCATCGCGCGCACCGACGCGCGCACCACGCACGGGCTCGACGAGGCGCTCCGCCGGGCCGACGCCTTCGCCGAGGCGGGGGCGGACGTGCTCTTCGTCGAGAGCCCGGAATCGATCGAGGAGATGCGGACGATCGGCGCGCGCTTCGACACGCCGCTGGTCGCCAACATGGTCGAAGGCGGGCGCACGCCGGTGCTCGACAAGAAGACATTGGAGGAGGTCGGCTATTCGCTCGCCATCTTCCCGGCGCTCGGCTTCCTCGCGGCGGGCGAGGCGATGCGCAACGCCTTCGGTCAGTTGAAGGAGCAGGGCTCGAGCGACAAGGTCGACGTGCCGCTCTATCCGTTCAACGAGTTCAGCGCGCTGATGGGCTTCGACGAGGTCACGGCGTTCGACGAGAAGTATCGCGAGAGCGCGTGAGGCGCGGCGCCAACCTTGTTCGTAGGGGCGGGTTTCTAACCCGCCCGGTTGGTTGAACCACCGACGGCGGGTGGGTTTGAAACCCGCCCTACAGTTGGGCGGCGGCTGTGAGCCGTGTCGTCATGTCGTCGAGATAGCGCGCGACCAACGCCGGACCCGATTGGCCGAGCACCTTCAGGCGGCCGGAGCGCTCCATCAGCAGCACGCCGGAGATGTGGCAGAGCGCGGCCACGGTCTCGGTGATCGCCTCGCCGGCATCGAGGTGCCCGAGCGCGCCGACGGCGTCGGCGATCGGGTTGAGCGCGGCGATCAGGCGGCCGTTCAGCTGGCGGTCGAGGGCGGGGGAGAGGCCGCGCGGGCCGATGCCCTGAAATAGGTAGAGGCCGAGATTGAGCTCGCCGGGCTGGGATTGGTAGTAATCGTAAAATGCACGCGCGGCGACCTGGGCGCGGGACGGCGGATCGCCGGCCTTGGCGGCAGCCTCGCGGATTGCGCGGGCCAGCGCGGCCAGCGAGTCCGCGAGGATGGCGGCGTAGATGTCCTCCTTGGCGGGGAAGTAGCTGTAGAGCGCGCCGGCCGTGTAGCCGGCTTCCGCGGCGATCGCCCGCATCGCAGCACCCTCGAGGCCGCGGTCCTGAAAGACGCGCTTGGCGGCGTCGAGAATGCGCTGGCGCTTGAAGTCGCGCACCGCCTCGCGGCGGGCGCTGGTCGGCGCGGCTTGGGGTACGGGCCGCGGGGCTGCGCTCAGTTTTCGATCCCCCAGAGCTCGTCGAGATGCTCGCCGCTGTCGCGCTCCTTCACGGCCTGCTTGAAGCCGACCGCCTCGGCGCGCGCCTTGAAGGCCATGCCCTCGGGTGAGTGGCGGGTGATGCCGTCGAAGACGGTGGCGATCATCTGGGTGCCCGCGAGGCCCATATTGTCGAAGGCCTGGTTGATCATGAGCTTCTGCATCATGAGCTGATTCTTGGGCACGCCCGCCATGCGCTGGGCCCAGCGCTCGACGGCGCCGTCGAGCTCGGCGGCTGGCACGGCTTGGATGCAGAGGCCGAGGGCCTGCGCTTCCTTGCCGTCGACGAGGTCGCCCGTGAGCAGCATGCGCTTAGCCTTTTCCGCGCCCAGCTTGTAGACCCACATCGCCGTGGTCGGGCAACCCCAGACGCGGGCAGGCGGATAGCCGATCTTGGCGTCCTCGGCCATGATCAGGAGGTCGGTGCAGAGCGCGATGTCGGAGCCGCCGGCGACGGCGTGGCCGTGCACCTTGCCGATCACCGGCTTATGGCTGCGCCAGATGCTCATGAAGTGCTGGGTGCAGCGGCTCATGAAGGCATAGTCCTTCATCGGATCCCAGGGCATCTCCTGGACGCCGGGATTGGGACCTTCGGTCTCGGCGAACTCGATCAGGTCGTAGCCCGAGCAGAAGGCGCGGCCGGCGCCGGACAGCACGATCACGTGGATCGCGGGATCCGCATTCGCGGCGGTGACCGCGGCCTCGATCTCGCCAGGCATCGCCTCGTTGATCGCGTTCAGGCGCTCCGGCCGGTTGAGGGTGATGCGGGCGATCCGGCCGTCGGCTTCGTAGGCGAGGGTGGAATAGGACATGGGACGGGTGCTTCCGAAATCTTCTGATTTGATGATTGTACATAAAATTAAACGACGTTCAATATATGATCAATATGACCCACGATGTGCGGTTGCAGGCGCAAGGGCGTTGTCGGGCGGGACCATCGCGCCTTATCTTTTCGGGGGAATGACGGGTAAGTGTTCTGAGGGACGATCGCCATGCGGCTCAACCAGGTGACGGTCTATTCGGGTGACGTGGCGCGGGCCGCGGATTTCTATCGGCGGCTGGGCCTGACGCAGATCGTGGAGAACTATCCCGACTATGCGCGCTTCCTCTGTCCGGACGGCGAGGCGACCTTCTCGGTCGAGCGGCGGGACGATCGGCCGGATCGGCCGAGTGCGGCGGTGTTTTTCGAGTGCGAGGATGTCGATGGCGAGGTGGCGCGGCTCAAATCCGCCGGCTTCGTTTTCGAGAGCGATCCGGAGGACAAGCGCTGGCTCTGGCGCGAGGCCGCGCTGGCGGATCCCGACGGCAACCGCATCGTGCTCTACCACGCGGGCAAGAACCGCATCGATCCGCCCTGGCGGTTGCCGGAGTCGCGATGAGACGGGAGCGATGCCTTAAAACCGCAACATGTGTCGTTTTTTTTGTCCACAGCCCCAAAATCTAGTTGACCATGGCGGCGGAGCCGCGCTATCAAGCGCGCACAGGTGCTGAAGGACGCGGAGAGTTACTCCTGACGCAAGGCCCGGTCGCGGAACGCCCATCCAGGCGAACCGCACCGGGCCTTCAGCGTTTCTGGGGATGGGACGAAAGAACGTGTAGGGGCGGGTTTCAAACCCGCCCGCGACCGGTACCGTCAAGTGAACCACAGAGGCACAGAGAAAACGCGCTGCTGCCACTTCGCGCGTCATTCCCGCGCAAGCGGGAATCCATCACAACGGATGCATGGATCCCCGCTTTCGTGGGGATGACGAGGTGGAGGGAGGCGCGACCTCTGTGTCCCTGTGGTTCAACCAAACGGGCGGGTGTGAAACCCGCCCCTACAAATAGGTCACGCTGCCGCGGCGGGCCGCCGACCGGGCAAGCAAAAATAAGTAAATCTGCAGGGGGCACAAAATAAAAGGAGATGCCAGGTGCCTGGACGCGGAGTCCCTGCTCGTATACCGAAGTATACTCCTGACATCTCCGGACCGTTCTTCCCGAGGGTTTCCCGGTCCACGTGGCTCCGAACCCGAAAGCCCGTCTCCACGCAGGTTTATATTTCCTTATGGGCCACCAAGGTGCAACAATAAAATCAAGTAAAAGCAAAATTTCTTGTGGATAAAGACTTTAGAATTACACATTTGACCCACAAATTATCCACAGAATACTGTGTATAACTAAGTTTGATTGCTAATCATATTGTTGCAACGGATTGGAATCGGAAGCGATTTCTGGCTGTAGACCAGCGGTCCAATTCGGCGTGACAATCGCGAAATCCAGCGCCGAGCGCGGCCGGACAATATCTTTTTTCGGCCACACTCGCCCGGACGAACAATCCGATTGATGTGCGCTATTCCGCCGCTTCGCTCTTCGCGGGCGCTTCCGGCACGTCGTAGCTGTCCATCAGCCGGTCGACTACGCCGTGGAAGTAGTCCCAGGGCGCCTCGCGGTAGGAGTGGTTGCGGATGATGAAGGAGGCGCCGGCATAGAACTTCTCGTATTGCTGCTGCCGGCCGGCGAACTCCGAGCCGACCATGTCCCAGACCAGCTTGAAGAGCTTCATCCGGTCGAGCGCGCCCATCTGCGGCGTCTGCCAGTACATCTCGAACTTTTCGCGGATCGCCGGGTCGTGCATCACCGTGGCGCTGGCCGGCATCTGGAAGACGCCGCCGCCGGAAAGCTCGCGCAGCTGGTCGATGATCTTCGAATGCTCCTGGGTGCACCAGTTGAGCGCCGCGTACATCATGCGCCGGTTGAAGGTGACGTAGCCCTCGGGCCACTCCTCGGCGGCCTCGATCTGGCCGTGGATCATGCCGGAGAGCGTCGCCTCGAGCGCCGACATCGCGCCCAGCACCTCCTTCACCGCCGGCACCTCGATGGCGCCGGTCGCATGCGCGACCTTGGAGCAGAGGCCGGTGATCAGCTCCATCTTCGACCAGAAGCGGACGTTGGACTGATGGTTGCCGTAGCAGTGCGAGGGGGTCTCGATATAGATGTTCCGCGCCTTGATGGCGTCGTCCATCACGAAGACCTTCTCCCAGGGCACGAAGACGTTGTCGCACATGACCATGAGGTCGGTTTCGTCGAAGGCCCAGGCGAGCGGGTGGTCGAACTGATTGGAAGCGGGCCGCTCGAGCGACTGGCGCGACCATAAGCTGAGCCCCTCGGCGTTGACGGGCACGGCGCAGGTCACCGCCTGCTTCACCTGGTCGGGCGCGAGCGGCAGCAGGTTGCCGATCCAGATCTCGTCGCAGAAGGTGGCCGAGGTCGCCAGCATCTTCATGCCGTTGATGATGATGCCGTCGTCGCGCTCGTCGGTGACCTCGAGGGTCGGCACCGGCAGGTTCTTCTTGATGTAGAACTCCGGATTGCGCGCGGCCTGGGGCGGCAGCACCGCGTAGGTCGAGTAGACGTCGTTCTTCCGGCAGTGCTCGTAGTAGTTCATGAGGTTGTCGGAGAAGTCGTATTTCTCGGTCTTGAAGGCGGCCGGATTGGTCGACATGCCGGTGACGAAGCCCGAGACGTGATCGGGCGAGCGGCCCATCATGCCGAAGGTCATGTCGGCGATCGCCTTGTGGCAGCGCATGCGCTTGCGCAGATCGTCCTTCGACTTGGCGCGCAGATACCACATCGAATAGCGCTCGCCGTCCTCCTCGAAGGAGAAGAGATCGAGGTTCTCGGAAGCGCGCTTGGCGTCGAACATCGCCGCTACCGTATGCGCCGCGTGCGCGAAGGCCGGGTGCGTGGTGACGTCGTCGATCTTTTCCGAGCCGATATAGATGGTGCGCCCGTCGCGCAGCCCCTCCAGATGCTCCTTGCCTGTCTTGAGCATTTGCCTGTCTCCCGTTGGCGTTGGTCAGCGGCGGTAAGCCGCCCGCTTACAACCGCTCGATATTCCAGATCTCGTTGATCTCGGTGCCCGCTTCGCGGATCACCATCGAGACCGGGCAGAACTTGGCGAGATCTTCCTTGAGCTTTTCGATCTGCTCGTCGCTGCCCTTGATCTTGGCGTTGATGGTGAGGTCGATCTTGGGGAAGGGCACGCGCACGGCCTCCTGCAGCATGACGCCGCGGCGGTCGAAATCGGCGGCGGCGTCGATCGTCATGTCCCGAACCTCGAGCCCCATATGCTCGGCGATGCGGTTGGAGATGACGTTGGTGCAGCCGATGAGCGCGCTTATGAGGGTCTCGGTCGGCGAGGGGCCCATGTCGGTGCCGCCGCGCGCGGCCGGCTCGTCGATGACCAGCGTCTTGCCGCTAACGCTCACATCGGTGCGGGCGTGGCTGACGCCCTCGCCGGCGAGCTTCATCGTCACGAAGGTCTTGGGTTTGACCGTTACCATATCGTCGTCTCCTCCCGTTATTCCGCCGCTGCGCGCGGCGATGTGTCGTC
>CAZBRE010000042.1:24307-30901 GCA_964494065.1 uncultured Alphaproteobacteria bacterium | reverse complement strand
ACGATGGTCCAGCTGAAACCGTCGGGCGCCAGGAATTGAAGCTGTGGGCTTCCCAGGGGACGGCCCAGCAGGCGCTGCACCGCAGCACCGGTCAGCGCCATCACCGGCATCGCCAATACCCCAATACCCAAGGCGGCGAGCACCGTCCATTGCCCGATCCGCTTGAAGCCGAAGTCACGCCACGACATGCGCCGACGCATGACGATGATGAGATGCGCCCAGACGAACATGCCGACGGTGGAAAGCCCCAGCACGGTCAAAGCGAAGGTTTCGGACTTCGCGAGGGTCTTGGCGCGGCCGGGCTCGAAGCCGCCCATGATGGTTCCGGTCACCGTGGCAACCAACACAGCAAAAAGGAGCGAGGCGGCGAGCACCGCCAGCACTTCCCAATACCGGATATCGAAACTGAGGACGCGGCCCGATGTCGACCGCGGCGAGGTGCCAGTTATTCCCACCGGGGCGTGTTCCGGGCCGTCGGCAGGTCGGCTGTCAGGCAAGGTTGGGTCCTTCAACGTTTGCAGCAGCAAATCGAGCGCGCGTGCGGTTGCGGCCTCGCGCACATCGGTCCGATCACCCTTGAAGACCTCATGGTCGGCCCGCGTTTCGCCGCCCTTGCGCGCAACGGCGAGATGGACGAGGCCGACTGGCTTGGTCGGCGTGGCACCCCCCGGCCCGGCGATGCCGGTGACCGAAACCGCGAGATCGGCGCCCGAATGCCGCAAGGCGCCTTCCGCCATGGCGCGCGCGACCGGCTCGCTCACCGCACCATGCGTTTCGATGAGCGAAGCCGGCACGCCCAGCATCTCCGACTTCGCCTCGTTGGTGTAGGTGACGAAGCCGCGCTCGACGACCGCCGAGGATCCGGCGATGCCGGTCAGCGCCGCGGCGATCATGCCGCCTGTGCAGGATTCCGCCGTGGCGATCATGAAGCCCGCTGTGCGTGCCGCATCGAGAACATTTGTTGCTTTGTTTTTCAGCGCCTTAGAAGAGATTTTTCGAGTCTCCCATAAGGATAAACGCATAGAGCAACGCGCCGGCGTAGATGCCCGCGATCACGTCATCGACCATGACGCCGAAGCCGCCCTTGACGCGGCGGTCGGCCCAGCCGACGGGCCATGGCTTCACGATATCGAAGAAGCGGAAGAGCGCAAATCCAACCAGCCAATGCCACCAGACGCTCGTAGCCGCCGGTAGCAGCGTGATCCACTGGCCAGCGACCTCGTCGATGACGATGGCGCCCGGATCGGCCTGGCCGGTGCCGTTCACGTATACCTCGCTTGCCCACCAGCCGACCAGGAAGACCAAGCCGATGCCGCCTACAAGCCACCAAATGTCGCCGAAATGAAGGATCAGCCAGGCAAAGGGGAGGGCGGCGAGCGAGCCCCAGGTGCCCGGCGCCTTCGGCATCAGTCCGGCACCGAACCAGGTCGCAAGGCCGAGGGGAATGAGCGGGATCCGAGTACGGGCGTCGGCCACCATCCGCTACCTTAGACCGGCAACCGGACAGTCGCGACGGCCTGGCCGGCGATGCCCTCGCCGCGGCCCGTGAAGCCAAGCCCTTCGGTCGTCGTCGCCTTGACGCTGACGCTCGTCTTGGGCAGGCCAAGGATCTCCGCGATCCGCGCCACCATCGCCGCGTGATGCGGCCTGATTTTCGGCGCCTCGCAGATCAGCGTCAGATCGACATGCAGGATGGCGCCGCCGCGCGCGGCGACGAGCTCGCCCGCATGGGCGAGGAACCGGTCGGACGACGCGTCCTTCCAGCGCGCATCGGTGTTGGGGAAGTGGCTGCCGATGTCGCCGTCGCCGATCGCGCCGAGCAGGGCATCGGTGATGGCGTGCAGCCCGACATCAGCGTCGGAATGGCCTTGAAGCCCTTGGCCGTGGGGGATCTTGACCCCGCCAAGCCAGACATGATCGCCCGGTCCGAAAGCATGCACGTCGAAGCCCGACCCGACTCTGACGATGCCCGACGCCGCCAGATGGCGCTCGGCGCGGGCGAGATCGTCTTCCGTGGTGATCTTGAAATTGGCCTCGCTGCCCTCGACCAGGCTGATGCCAAGGCCAGCGGCCTCGGCAACGGCGGCATCGTCGGTCAATTCGCGTCCCGCGGCCGCACGGTGCGCCGCCAGGATCGCGTTGTAGCGAAAGCCTTGCGGCGTCTGCGCGCGGTAGAGCCCGGCGCGGTCGACGGTACTCGCCACCTTGCCGTTTTCGCCGCGTTTCAGCGTATCGACGACGGGGACCGCGACCAACGCCCCGTCCGAGCCCGACAGGCAATCGACCGCCTTGGCGATGGTGGCGGCATCGATGAAGGGACGGGCGGCGTCGTGGATCAGCACCGTATCGGGCGCATAGGCTTCGAGAGATTCCAGGCCGAGCCGCACCGAGTCCTGCCGCGTCGCCCCGCCCGGGACCGGCTCTTCGATGCCGAGCCCGTCCACCGCTTCGTCGTAAAGCGCCCGATCGTCACCGTGGATCACGACGCGGACATGCGCGATGTCCGGATGACGCGCGAAGGTCGCCGCGCTATGGCGCAGGATGGGATAGCCGCCGAGCCGCCGGTACTGTTTGGGCAGGCCGCCGCCGAAGCGGGCGCCTCTGCCCGCGGCGACGATCAGGGCGATGCAGCCGGTCATGCGAACACACTGCAGGTGTGTGGGCGGGGGCGGTCAATCATGGGAGCGGTCCGGTTCCGACCAAATCATTTGTGCGAGAGAGGTTTGCGCGATCGCTCTGGGCGCGGACCCTAAACCGGCGCTGATAAGATGCCAAGGCCGGGATCGCGCCTAGGCAACGGCGTGCGCGATCCGGAACGCTGTCGTGCGGCTCGAAGCTGCGATATAGATGGGCCATGCCGATCCCCGTCGTATACAGCCTCTCGGCCCTGGCGGCGCTTGTTCCAGCTTGGCTCTATGTCATGCGGGGCGGTGGGCGGTTGCCGATGTTCTGGGCACTGCTCGTGGTGGCATTGGCCGGACCGGTGACCTGGACCGCGGTGCAGCTAACGAGCCAATGGCAAACAGGCTTTTCGGCCTCACTGTGGCTGACCATCGCCGTCTCGATCGTCCTCTTTGCCGGGATCGCGGTCGTCAATCGGGCGGCGTGGCGGCTCGCACCACTGTTGCTTCCCTATCTGCTGGTGTTGGGCGTCCTGGCCATGATCTGGCAGAACGCGGCGGGACGCCCGTTGTCCGGCGCCGCGGCCGAAGGCTGGCTGATCGCGCATATCGTGGTCTCCGAAGCGACCTACGCGCTCATCACCATCAGCGCCATCGCCGGCCTCGCCATTCTCCTACAGGAACGCGCGCTCAAGGCCAAGCGGCCGACCACGCTGACCCGACGCCTGCCCGCCGTCGCCGACGCGGAACGGCTCCAAGTCGGCCTGCTGGTGACGAGCGAGGTCGTGCTCGGCATCGGGCTGATCACCGGGTTCATCACGCTTTATTCGGCGGCCGGAACTGTCCTGAGGCTGGATCACAAGACGGTGCTCGCCATCATCGCGTTCGCTGTGATCGGCGCGCTGCTGGCCCTCCATTTCCTGGCGGGGATGCGCGGCCGGCGGGCGGCCCGGCTGATCCTGATCGCCTACCTCATCATCACGCTCGCCTATCCGGGGGTGAAGTTCGTTACCGACGTGCTGATGACCGGCTGATTCGGCCGATTTTTCAAAGGATTTGAACCGTCTAAAGTATTTGCATATTTGGCTTTTCTTTCTATACTGCCCGCTCTTTGTGCAAACAGGCAGACTGCACAACAAATGAGCATCGAAATCGGGTCCCTCAAGCTGCGCACGCCGGTCGTGCTGGCGCCGATGTCGGGTGTGACCGATCAGCCGTTCCGCGAGCAGGTCCGCCGCTTCGGCGCCGGGCTGGTCGTTTCGGAGATGATCGCGAGCCAGGCCATGATCCGCCAGACCCGGCGGCGTATGTTGAAATCAACGACCGATTGCGCTGCCGAATATCCGATGTCGGTACAGATCGCCGGTTGCGATCCAGCCGTGATGGCCGAAGCGGCGCGGCTCAACGAAGCGCGCGGGGCGGCGCTGATCGACATCAACTTTGGCTGTCCGGTGAAAAAGGTCGTGGGCAAACTCGCCGGATCGGCCTTGATGCGCGACCTAAAGCAGGCTGCCCACATCATCGAAGCGGTGGTCGCCGCGGTTCGCATCCCGGTCACCGTGAAGATGCGGACCGGCTGGGACGACACCCACCGCAACGCACCGGAGCTTGCGCGCATCGCCGAAGATCTGGGCGCGGCCATGATCACGGTGCACGGGCGCACCCGCACCCAGGCCTTCAAGGGCAGGGCGGACTGGTCGTTCATCGCCGATGTGAAACGCGCGGTCAGCGTACCGGTGCTGGCGAACGGGGACATCGTTACCGTCAGGGACGCCCATGCGTGCCTGGCGCAGTCCGGCGCCGACGGCGTGATGATCGGCCGCGGCGCTTATGGCCGGCCATGGTTCGTGAACCAGGTTATGCAATCGTTCGCAGGTCAGGCCGTAAGCCCCACGCCCGCCCCTGAAGAGCGGCTCGATGCGGCGTTGCAGCACTACGATGCGATGCTCACCCATTACGGCATCGAACGCGGCGTCAAGGTCGCGCGCAAGCACCTCGCCTGGTACTGCGCCGCCTTGCCCAAAGCCGCCGAAGTCCGGGCGCAGCTTTTCCGCCTCGAGAGCCCGAAGGCGGTCGTGAATTGTCTGCAGTCCTTCTTCCTGCCGCGCGCCGAACGCGCGGCGGCGTGAGCGTGTCAGGCTCAAGTTAAATCGCGAGCAATTGGAACAAAGCTCTATGGACCACCAGCCTCATAACCACAGCGATCGCGAAAATGCGAACGGGGGGCGCGGCGTGCCCATGGCGGATACCGATGCGACCGCACTCATCAACGCGCTCGCCGACCCGGTCCTCGAAGTCGGTCGAGACGGCCGGGTGCGGTTCGCCAACTTGGCGGCAGAGCAGTTTTTCGATACCGGCGCCGCGACCTTGCGCAAACGCACGCTGAAGGAGCTATTGCCCGACGACAGCCCGATCGTGTCGCTGGTCGAACAGGTGCTCGCGACCGGTCATATGGTCTCGGAGTTCGGCGTCAGCATCGAGACGCCGCGGGTCGGCAGCCATATCGCCAATCTGAGCGTGGCGGCGCTCGCCGAAAACGACGACGCGGTCGTGATCACGCTTCATGTCCAGTCACGCGCGCACGCGATCGACCGCCAGCTCGTGCATCGAAACGCGGCCCGTTCGGTGACGGCGATGGCGGCGCTGTTGGCCCACGAGGTCAAGAACCCGCTCTCCGGCATCCGCGGTGCGGCGCAGCTTCTCGACGACAACTTGAGCCCCGAGGACCGGCGGCTCACCCAGCTCATCCGCGACGAGGCTGACCGGATCGTGGGCCTCGTCGACCGCATGGAGGTATTCGCCGATCAACGGCCGCTGGAACGCGCACCCGTCAATATCCACCAGGTGCTCGAGCATGTACGGCAGATCGCCGAGGCCGGCTTTGCCCGACGCATCCGTATTCGCGAGGTCTACGACCCCTCGCTGCCGCCGGTCTACGGCAACCGCGATCAGCTGATCCAGGTGTTTCTCAATCTGATCAAGAATGCGGCGGATGCCGTGCCGGAAGCGGACGGCGAGATCACGCTGTCGACCGCCTACCGCCACGGCATGCGTCTCGCCTTGCCAGGCGGCGAGAGCCGGGTCCAGCTGCCGATCGCAATCGAGGTCCGCGACAATGGCGAGGGCGTCCCGGAAGATCTGCGGCCGCATCTCTTCGATCCCTTCATCACGACGAAGGCCAATGGATCTGGGCTCGGGCTTGCCTTGGTGGCGAAGATCATCGGCGACCATCGCGGGGTCGTTGAACTCGACAGCGTACCGCGCCGGACCGTTTTCCGCGTCCTGCTGCCGATGGCAGAGCGAATGACCGAACAGGTGGTCGAACGGGTCGATTGATGCAAACGAACAATCACAAGATCGAGGGGTAACCCATGACCGCCGCTACGATCCTGGTTGCCGACGACGACCGTAGCATCCGCACGGTGCTGAGCCAGGCGCTGGGCCGCGAAGGCCACACCGTGCGCACCACCGGCAACGCCGCGACGCTGTGGCGGTGGGTTGCCGACGGGCAGGGCGACCTCGTCATCACCGACGTCGTCATGCCCGACGAGAACGCGCTCGATCTCATTCCACGCATTCGGAAGCTACGCCCCGAACTTCGCGTCATCGCCATGAGCGCGCACAAGACGCTGATGACGGCGGTACGGGCGGCGGAGCGGGGCGCATTCGAGTACCTGCCAAAGCCGTTCGACTTGAAGGAGCTGGTCGGCCTGGTCGACCGCGCACTTACGGAGCCCTCCGGCGAAAAGGCCTCCGGCGCCAATGTCCAGGAGCTCGACGAGGATCTCCCGTTGATCGGACGCTCGGCGGCGATGCAGGAAATCTACCGCGTGATGGCGCGCCTCATGGGCACCGACCTCACGGTGATGATCGTCGGCGAGTCGGGAACCGGTAAGGAACTGGTCGCCCGCGCGCTCCATGAGCACGGCCGGCGGCGCACCGGTCCCTTCGTTGCGATCAACATGGCGGCGAT
>CAZBRE010000042.1:0-24207 GCA_964494065.1 uncultured Alphaproteobacteria bacterium | reverse complement strand
CCGGCAACGTCCGTGAGCTGGAGAACATGATCCGCCGCCTGACCGCGCTCTACAGCCAGGAGACGATCGGGGTTGAAATTATCGAGGCGGAGCTCGCTGATACCGGGCGCAACACCGATGCCCTGGAAGCGCAGCGCGACGAGAGCCTGGGGGCGGCGGTCGATCGCCATTTAAGTGAGTATTTTCAAGCGCATAAGGGCGGATTGCCACCCTCCGGCCTCTATGACCGGGTGCTCCGGGAGATCGAAGCCCCCCTCATTCGCCTGAGCCTGGAGGCGACCCGCGGCAATCAGATCCGCGCCGCCGGCTTACTCGGCCTCAATCGGAACACATTGCGCAAGAAAATACGGGCGTTGGACATCCCGATCGTGCGCGGCCTAAAATAACGGCAATGCGGTCGCACGCGATAAAAATCCAAGGCTAACAGTACCATGGCGCTCAAGATGGCGCTCACGGCGCGGCGAGCGAGCCAATCCTCGCGGGCCGCCGATCGCCCTTCCAAGCAGGACGACAAGGCCGCTTCGGTGCAGCCGGCGCTCTGGCGCCGTTTCATGGGCTGGGCACATCGCGTGGGGCTCAGCCGCTATGCCGCCATCGCGCTCACCATTGCGGCAATCGCCTCTGGCATCGGGACATACTGGGCGCTCACGGGCTCGCGTCTCTTCGAGCCTGACCCCAAGACGATCCTCATTCTGCTGAACGTCGATTTCGTTCTGCTGTTGTTGCTGGGCGCGCTGATCGCCCGACGCATCGCGCGGCTTTGGGCGCAACGCCGACGCGGACTGGCCGGCTCGAGGCTTCACGCGCGCCTGGTTCTCTTGTTCAGCCTGGTTGCCGTTACGCCGGCGATCGTGGTGGCGGTGTTCTCGGCGATCTTTTTCAATTTCGGCATCCAGGCCTGGTTCAGTGAGCGCGTGCATCTTGCGCTGACCGAGTCGCTGAAGGTGACCGACGCCTATCTGCGCGAGCATCAGCAGGCGATCCGCGCCGATGCGCTGGCGATGGCGAGCGTGCTGAACCGCAATGCGCTGCTGTTGCTGCGCTCGCCGGAGATCTTCAAACGCGCCGTCGAGCAACAGGCCGCCGCCCGCGCACTCTTGGAAGCGGTCGTCTTCGATGAGACCGGCACCGTGCTCGCAACCTCGGGCCTCGATCTGTCGATCCAACGCGAACAGGTCCCGCAATGGGCGCTCGACAGGGCCAAGAAAGGTGAGGTCGCCGTGGTGGCCGAGCGCGGCGCCAAACGTGTGCGGGCCCTCGTCAAGCTCGATCAGTTCTTCAACACGTACCTTTACGTGGGCCGTTTTATTGATCCCACCGTCGTCGGCCACGTTGCCCGCACCCGAAGTGCGGTCGAGGCCTATCAAAAGCTCGAAGGCCAACGTTCCGGCCTACAGATCAGCTTTTTCCTGCTCTATGCGGTCGTTGCCCTGCTTCTGTTGATGGCCGCCGTGTGGGTCGGCCTGTTGATATCGAATCAGTTGATGAAACCGATCGGCGATTTGATTGCCGCCGCCGACAAGATCAGACGGGGCGATCTGTCCGCGCGCGTGGTTGAGAGCAAGGAAGATGCGGATATCGGCGGGATCGGTCGGGCCTTCAACCGCATGGCCAAGCGGCTGGAGCGCAATCGCCGCGAGCTCACCGACGCCAACCGCCAGCTCGACGCCCGACGCATGTTCACCGAGACCGTGCTGGCGGGCGTCTCCGCAGGTGTCATCGGGCTCGACGCGAAGGGCCGGATCAATCTGCCCAACCGATCGGCCTCCGAGTTGCTTGCGACCGATCTCGAAAGCCAGATCGGCAAGCCGCTTGCCACGGTGGTGCCGGAGATGGCGGATTTGGTGGCCCGCGTGCAGTCGCGCCATGAAAGCTTGGAGCAGACCGAGCTGATGATTTCGCGCGGCGGCGCGACGCGAACGCTGACAGTACGGATCGCAACCGAAGCGACCGACGGCGAACCGTTTGGCTATGTCGTCACGTTCGACGATATTACCGAGCTTCAATCCGCGCAACGCGCTGCGGCCTGGGCCGATGTGGCCCGGCGCATCGCCCACGAGATCAAGAACCCCTTGACGCCCATTCAGCTGTCGGCCGAGCGCCTCAAGCGGAAATATCTGAAGGAGGTCGACAGCGACCCAGAGCTGTTCGAAACGCTTGCGGACACGATCGTCCGGCAGGTTGGCGATATTGGGCGCATGGTCGACGAATTCTCCTCTTTCGCCCGGATGCCGGCGCCCGTGATGCGTGAGGAAGATCTGAGCGAGATTTGCCGCCAGGCCGCAATCCTGCAGCGCAGCGCCCATAACGACATCACGTTCGACATCCAGCTACCAGACGCACCGATCCGACTGCGCGCCGATCGTGGGCAGATCTCCCAGGCGGTGACCAATCTTCTGCAAAATGCAGCCGATTCGATCCTTGACCACAAAGCGCCGGGCAGGCAAGAGTCGCCCCGCGGACGGATAACGATTACCGCCAACCAGCAAGGCCGCGACATCGTGGTCGAGGTCGAGGATGACGGGCCGGGTCTGCCGAAAGAGCTGCAGCACCGTCTGACTGAGCCCTATGTGACCACGCGCAAGAAGGGAACGGGTTTGGGTCTCGCCATCGTGGCCAAGATCATGGAAGATCATAGTGGCCAACTGGTGCTGGAAAACCGCGAGGGCGGCGGGGCTAAGGCGCGCCTGGTGTTTACGAATGGCGCGGACGCGGCCGTAGCCGGCAAGACGGAAGGGACCCTCGTCGAACGCAAGACCACAAAACGCAAAACCGCACAACGCAAGGCGGCGCTCCATGGCTCTTGATATCCTGATCGTCGACGATGAAGCCGACATTCGCATGCTGATCGCAGGCACCCTCGAGGATGAGGGATACGCCACGAGGGAAGCAGCGGATGCCGACGGCGCGTTGGAGGCCATTAGGGCACGCTTGCCAAACCTTGTCATCCTGGACATATGGCTCCAGGACAGCTCCATGGACGGCATCGAGCTGCTCGACGAGATCGCGAAGGACTATCCGGGGCTGCCGGTCGTCATGATCAGCGGGCACGGCAACATCGAAACCGCCGTTGCCGCGATCAAGAAGGGGGCTTACGACTTCATCGAGAAGCCCTTCAAGTCGGGACGGCTGCTCGTCGTCGTCGAACGCGCGATCGAAGCGGCGCGGCTCAAGCGCGAATTCGAGGCACTGAAACAGCGCTCGGGTGGCGAGGTCGAGCTGATCGGCGCAAGCCAGCCGGCCAATCAGCTGCGGCAGGCCATACAGCGGGTGGCGCCGACCTCAAGTCGGGTCCTGATCACCGGCCCCGCCGGCTGCGGCAAGGAGGTCGTCGCGCGGCTGGTCCACATGCGCTCGCCACGCGCGCGCGGTCCCTTCGTCGTGGTGAACTGCGCCACCATGCATCCCGACCGCATGGAGATCGAGCTCTTCGGCGGAGCGTCCGAGCACAGTGACAGCAGCGGGCCGACCAAGATCGGCACCTTCGAGCAGGCCCATGGCGGCACGCTATTGCTCGACGAGGTGGCCGATATGCCGGCCGAAACCCAAGGCAAGATCGTTCGCGTGCTGCAGGACCAGAGTTTCGAGCGGGTAGGCGGGACGTCGCGAGTCGAGGTCGATGTCCGCGTCATCGCCACGACCAACCGAGATCTACAGTCGGAGATGGCAAGTGGGCGCTTCCGTGAGGATCTCTACTACCGCCTCAACGTCGTTCCGATCGATGTGCCGCCGCTGCGCGGCCGTCGTGCCGACATCCCCGAGCTTGCCGAGCACCTGATGCTCCGATCAGCCCGGCTCGCGGGCATTCCGCCGCGGCCCATCGGCGCCGATGCGATGGCGGCCCTCCAGTCCTATGCCTGGCCCGGCAACGTGCGCCAGCTCGGCAATGTCATCGACTGGCTTCTGATCATGGCGCCCGGTGATGCGCGGACCGCGATCTCGGCGGACATGTTGCCGCCCGACCTTCGGGCCGAAGCGCCGATGTCCTCCCATTGGGACCGCGGCGGCGAGATCATGTCGTTACCCTTGCGTGAGGCGCGCGAGATTTTCGAGCGGGAATACCTGGCGGCCCAGGTGTCGCGCTTCGGTGGCAATATTTCCCGCACCGCCGAGTTCGTCGGCATGGAGCGTTCCGCGCTTCACCGCAAGCTCAAGAGCCTCGGCGTCCCAAGCTCGGACAAGCCGCATTAACGGCTGCACCCAGCGGCCCCTGCGCCCTCATACGGAACGATACGAATGAAGGTCATCGTCTGCGGCGCTGGACAGGTCGGCACCAATATCGCGCGCCACCTCGCAACCGAACATAACGACGTCATCGTGATCGACCAGTCGCCCGAACTGGTGCGGCGGGTAACGGATACGCTCGACGTCCAGGGGCTCGCCGGCTTCGCCTCATACCCCGACGTCCTGGAGCGGGCGGGCGCGTCTGACGCCGATATGCTGATCGCGGTCGCCAATGCCGACGAAGTCAACATGGTCGCCTGCCAAGTCGCGCACTCGCTGTTCAATGTGCCGACGAAGATCGCGCGCGTGCGGGCGCAGAGCTATCAGAAGCCGATCTGGGCGGATCTGTTCAGCCGCGATCACATGCCGATCGACGTCATCATCTCGCCCGAGATTGAGGTGGCGCGCGCCATCAACAACCGCCTTAAAGCCCCCGGCGCTGTCGACATGATCCCGATGGCCGACGGGCGGTTGCAGGTCATCGGCGTGCGGCTCGAGGATGATTGTCCGATCGTCGACACGCCGCTGCGCCAGTTGACGACCCTTTTCCCTGATCTGCACCTGATCGTCATCACGATCATCCGCGAGGGCAAGGTGATCGTGCCGGAACCCGAAGACCAGCTTCTGGTGGGCGATGAGGTCTATTTCGTCGCCGAAGCCGAGCATGTGGTGCGTTCGCTGGCCGCATTCGGCCATGAGGAGCCCGAAGCGCACCGTATCGTCATCATCGGCGGGGGCAATATCGGGCTGTTCCTGGCCCAGGAATTCGAGCAAACGCGCAGCGACCTGACCACCAAAGTGATCGAGGTCGATCGGGAACGCGCCACCCAGATCGCCGAGCAGCTGAAGGAGACGATGGTCGTCAACGGCGATGCGCTCGATCTGGAGATCCTGGAAGAGGTGAATATCGGCCAGACCGATACGATCGTCGCGGTCACCAACGACGACGAGGTCAATATCCTTTCCTCGCTGCTCGCCAAGCGGAACGGCGCCAAGCGCGCGGTGACGCTGGTCAACAAGCTGAGCTATGAGCCCCTGATCGCCTCGCTCGGGATCGACGTCGTGGTGAACCCGCGGGCGATTACGGTCTCCACCATCCTGCAGCATATCCGGCGCGGGCGCATCATCGCCGTGCACGCGCTGCGCGAAGGGGCGGGCGAGGTGATCGAGGCGGAAGCCCTCGATACGTCGGCGGCCGTGGGCAAGCCACTCCGCGATATCCGCATGGACAAGGGCATCATCATCGGCGCCGTGGTGCGTGGCGAAGAGGTGCTGCTTCCGCGGGGCGATCTCGAAATCAAAGCCAAGGACCGGGTGGTCTTGTTCGCGGCTGCCCAGGCCGTGAAAGAAGTCGAACAGCTCTTCGCTGTCGGGCTCGAGTTCTTCTAGGCGAGCAGGATCTGCCGGTCATGTCACGAATTGCATATGTGAACGGTCAGTATGTGCCTCATCAGCGCGCCTCGGTGCATGTCGAGGATCGCGGCTATCAGTTCGCCGACGGCGTCTACGAAGTTATCGCGGTCAAGAACAGCCAACTCATTGATCTCGCGCCGCATTTCGACCGCCTGAAGCGCTCAATGAGCGAACTCGATATCGATACGCCGATGTCGCGTCAGGCACTCACATTCATTCTGAAGGAGGTCGTGCGGCGCAACCGGGTGCGTAACGGCATCGTTTATCTACAGATCACCCGCGGCGTCGCACCCCGCGATCATCAGTTTCCGGTCGACCCGAATGCGGCCGTGGTCGTGACCGCGCGCAATGCTGCCCCCAAAATTGCACAACGTGAAACCGGAATAGGGGTGATTACCACACCCGATACTCGATGGAAGCGTTGCGATATCAAATCGGTATCACTGCTTCCTAATGTTTTAGCAAAACAAAAAGCTGTCGAAGCCGGTGCTTACGAGGCTTGGCAGATCGACGAAGATGGCAACGTCACCGAGGGCAGCGCCACCAATGCCTGGATCGTCACCAAGGACGGCGAGATTGTCACGCGGCAGACCGACGAGGCGATCCTGAGCGGCGTGACCCGTCTTGCTGTGCTGGAGCTGGCCAAGCGTGACGGGATTGCGCTTGTCGAGCGGCCGTTCAGTCTGGAAGAAGCGAAGTCCGCCAAGGAGGCGTTTCTGACCAGCACCACGTCGAATGTCATGCCGGTGATCGAAATCGACGGCAGTCCCGTTGGAAACGGCCATCCCGGGACGGTCACACGGGCGCTTTCTGAACTATATGAGCGCTTCGCCGCCGATGGCTGATCGCCCGATCGGCGGCACGCCGAGACTGCCGCGGGCCGTCCTGTTCGATTGGGACAATACGCTCGTCGACAACTGGGTCAGCATCCAGGACGCCCTGAACGCGACGCTGACGGCCATGGGTCATGCGCCTTGGAGCTTGGCCGATGTCCGCGCGCGGGTCCGGTCGTCGGCGCGCGAGACCTTTCCACGGCTCTTCGGTGCTCGCGCGAACGAGGCGATGCAAATCTTCTATGACCGCTTCACGGCGGTCCATCTCAACACATTAGAGACGTTGCCTGGGGCGGCAGAGCTGCTCGATACCCTTGAAACACTGGGTATTTTCCGCTCCGTGGTGAGCAACAAGCACGGGGCGTTCCTTCGGCTCGAAGCCGAACAGCTTGGCTGGGACCGGCGGTTTGCACATCTTATCGGCGCGGGCGACGCCGAGGAGGACAAGCCTTCGTCGGCACCGATCGCGATGGCGCTTGAGGGCAGTGGAATTACCGCCGGCGAGGCGGTCTGGTATGTCGGCGATGCCCTGATCGACATCGAATGCGCCCGAAATGCAGGCTGTATATCGGTCCTCGTCGGCGATGGTCACGGAGAAGAAACAGCCGCGGCCGATCCAGATATTCGGCTTTCCGACCTCTCAGCACTTGCAAAGATGTTCACAACGCAATAATTCCAGTTGTAGTCGGGTGAAGCAGTGCTGCGGCGGCACCCGGAGGAACGTGGATCAGACGCCTGAGCCGGTGGTGGGGAAAGATGGCCGGCCCGGTCCGTCCCGCGTCCCGAACAACAAAAGGCCAATAACAAAGGGTACGAACCATGCCCGCCGATAAGAGCCAAAACCTGCAGGACGTGTTTCTCAATCACATCCGCAAGAATAAGACGCCGGTCACGATTTTCCTCGTGAACGGGGTCAAGTTGCAGGGGATCGTTACCTGGTTCGACAACTTTTCGGTCCTGTTGCGGCGCGACCATCATTCGCAGCTTGTCTACAAGCACGCGATCTCGACGGTCATGCCGACAGGTCCGATCCAGTTGTTCGAGCAGGACAAGGAAGCCGAGCAGGTAGGCTGAGCCGCCGCCCTCGGGGGTCAATTCAAGGCTGAACGTCATGACCGACCGCCATATGGAAGCGGGCGGTATGCGTGCGCTTGTCGTTCATCCGGCGCTGCGCACCGCGGCCGCATCACTGCGTTCGCTCGAAGCGCGCCTTGCCGAGGCACAGGGCCTTGCCGAGGCGATCGCGCTCGACGTCGTTCATGCCGATCTGCGGCGCATCGCCCGGCCAGTGCCCGCGACCTTGTTCGGCAAGGGCGTTGTGCAGGAAATCGCCGACATCGTCGACATGGAAGAGGTCGGATTGGTCGTGGTCGACGGCTCGCTCAGCCCGATCCAGCAGCGCAATCTGGAACGCGCCTGGAAATGCAAGGTGATCGACCGGACCGCGTTGATCCTCGAGATATTCGGGCGTCGGGCCCGCACCCGAGAGGGCACGCTGCAGGTCGAGCTTGCGCATCTCACCTATCAACGATCGCGGCTGGTGCGGAGCTGGACCCATCTGGAGCGGCAGCGCGGCGGCTTCGGCTTCCTCGGCGGACCAGGCGAATCGCAGCTCGAGATCGACCGGCGGCTGATCGACGAGCGCCTGACCAAGCTGAAGCGCGAGCTCGAGACGGTGCGCCGCCGCCGCGCCCTTCAGCGGCGCGCGCGCGAACGCGTGCCGTTCCCGGTGGTGGCGCTCGTGGGCTACACCAATGCCGGCAAGTCGACGCTGTTCAACCGGCTCACCGAATCAAAGGTCGTGGCGGAAGATATGCTCTTCGCCACCCTCGACCCGACCATGCGCGCGATCGATCTGCCGTCAGGGCAGAAGGCCATCCTGTCCGATACGGTGGGGTTTATTTCCGATCTGCCGACCCATCTGGTCGCGGCTTTCCGCGCAACGCTGGAGGAGGTGACCGACGCGAAAGTGCTCCTGCATGTGCGCGACGTCTCCCATCCCGACCATGAAGCCCAGAAGGTGGACGTAACAACGGTGCTGGAGACCCTGGGCCTGGGCGAGCGCCTGGAAGACGACACGATCGAGGCGCTGAACAAGATCGATCTGTTGGATGAGCAGGCCCGCGTGGCAATGATCGCCCAGGCCGCGCGCGTCAATCAACCGTCGGTGGCCGTCTCGGCGCGAACCGGGGAGGGGATCGAGGCGCTTCGCACGATGCTCGATGAGCGTCTCATCCGCCACCGCTTGACCCGCGAATATCGCCTCGACATCAGGGACGGGGCGGCGCTGTCATGGCTCTACGAGTATGGCGAGGTGATCGAGCGGTGCGATGACGACACCACGATCACGCTCAAAGCTCGGCTCGACCCGAAGGATGCGGAGCGTTTCGAAAAGCGGTTCGCGCCTGTTCGCGTTGCCTGAGCTGGTTCGACCGCAGCTTATTCACATCAACTCACCGATTTATCCACTAGTAGACCAACTAGTAGATAGAATTTCGCCAGAATCCGGGCCCCTTACATGGTGCCCCAACAACATTGGCGCGACAGGCCAGGCCAGTTGACGCCCTTTGTGACGGGCAATATACCTTTTGACACTCAATGAAGGAGAGTGCCGAAGGCTGCCGCTTGCCATTGGGTCTTTGTCGATCCAGGCAATCGTCAGCAATGCGCGCCGATAACAAGCGATAAACGACGGAGGTGTCATGAGCTTCAGGCCACTGCATGATCGTGTCCTTATCAAACCGCTGGATGAGGACGAAAAGACCGCCGGCGGGATCATCATCCCCGATACGGCGAAGGAAAAGCCGATGCAGGGCAAGGTCCTGGCCGTCGGTTCGGGCGGGCGCGACGAAAACGGCAAGCTCACGCCGATGGACCTCAAGGTCGGCGACAAGGTCCTCTATGGGAAATGGGCCGGGACCGAGGTCAAGATCGACGGTGATGACCTCGTGATCATGAAAGAATCTGACGTCATGGGCGTCCTCGGGTAAAAGGGCGAGATCGGGCCGCCGGTTTTCCAGGGAGATCGGCCTGGTCGGCCGGTTCCGTCCCAAATACGAGGTCGTCGCCCGCATATGTCCGTCGATATCGATCAGGTTACGGCCATCATCCGCGAGGCGGCCGAAACGGAAATCCTGCCCCGCTTCAACCGTCTGACCGAAGGCGACATCGAGGAAAAGACCGGGCCAAAAGACCTGGTTACGGCCGCGGACCTGGAAGCGGAAGCCGTCCTGTCCCGCCGGTTGGGCGACCTGCTACCCGGATCCACGGTGGTCGGCGAGGAGGCGGTCGCAAAGCGTCCCGCGGTGATCGAGCGCCTGAACGGCGACGCCCCGGTCTGGATCATCGATCCGGTCGACGGCACCTGGAACTTCACGCAAGGCAAGACCGACTTCACCGTCATCGTGGCATTGGTCAGAGGCGGTGCGGTCCGGATCGGTTGGATCCATGATCCGATCGGCAACGCGACGGTAAGCGCCGAGGAGGGGAGCGGCGCCTGGGAGGATGGCACAACGCGGCTTCGCGTCGCCGCGCCCGCGCCCTTGGCGGAGATGACGGCGGCGCTCTATGTCGGCCCCCGACGGACGCCTGAGCTCTATGACCGGGTCCGGTCCCTCAAAGCCGATATCGGCCCTCGCTCCTATCTCTCCTGCGCCGGTGCGGAGTATCTGGCGCTCGCCAGGGGCGCCACGCACTACGCGGTCTTCACCCGTCTCCTGCCCTGGGACCATGCCGCAGGCCACGTCATCCATGCCGAGGCCGGCGGTTTTTCTCGCATGATGGACGACCGGCCATATGAACCGCGTCCGATCGACGGCACACTTTTGCTGGCGCCAAACGCCGACTGCTGGCAAAGCCTGCGGGCACTGCTGCTGGAGGACGCCAGCCCGGATTTCTAGCCCTCGCGGCTGAACGCGAAGGGCCCGAATGCCTGTCTCGTCGGCATCAACTCCACCAAGTTGATATTGACGTGATCGGGCAGGGTGGCGACCCAATGAACCGCCTCGGCGATATCGTCGCCGGTCAGCGGCTTCAAGCCCGCATAGGGCCCCTTGGCCTTGTCTGCATCGCCTTTGAAGCGGACAAGCGAAAATTCCGTCTCGGCGAGCCCGGGCTCGACGCTGGTCACCCGGATGTTGTCGGCCACCAGGTCGGCGCGCAGATTGAGCGAGAACTGGTGCACGAAGGCCTTCGTCGCGCCATAGACATTGCCGCCCGGATAGGGATAGGTGCCCGCAACCGACCCGATATTGATGACATGTCCGCGGCCGCGCGCCTTCATGCCCGGCAATACGGCACGGGTACAGTAGGTCAGCCCCTTGATGTTGGTATCGATCATGGTGTCCCAGTCATCAAGATTGGCGCTCGGGGCCGCGTCGAGGCCGAGGGCGAGGCCGGCGTTGTTGACCAGCACATCAATGGCCGCGAAGTCCGCCGGAAGCCCATCGATGGCCGCGACGACGGCGTCGCGGTTCTGGACATCCAAGGTGAGGGCATGGGCGTTGCCGCCGAGCTCGCTCGAGAGCGCCTCCAGCCGGTCGGTACGGCGGCCGGCGAGGATGACCTTGCTGCCGTCCGCCGCAAATCGCCGCGCTGTCGCCTCGCCGAATCCGGCGGTGGCGCCGGTAACAAGGACCGTTAAGTCTCCACTCGATGCCATTTCCTGTTTTCTCCTTTATTTCAGAGAATTGCGTCTGTTTGCTTCGTTAATGATCTAGAATTCACATGAATTCCCGACCCTCATTCGAGACCTTTTTCCTTGGCCTGATCGCGTTTTACCAACTGCCAGGCCGCCTCGAGCTCCTCAAGGGGCATTGCGTTCGGATCCAGGTTTTGCTGTTTCAGGTGCTGCTCCAGCTGCCGGAAGCGCGTTTCAAAGCGTCTACTGGCCCCGTGGAGTGCCGTCTCCGGGTCGATCGCGAATTTTCGTGCGAGATTGGCGCAGGCAAACAGCAGATCTCCGATCTCCTCAGCGATCCTGGCGCAGTCGTCATGGTCGATTTCGGCGCGAATTTCGTCGATTTCCTCGGAGATCTTGGCGAACACGTCCTCCGGCTCCGTCCAATCAAATCCGATGCGGGCCGCACGCTTGCTCAGCTTCTCGGCCCGCAATAATGCCGGCAAGCTCACCGGCACGCCGTCCAGGGCGCTTTCGGCTTCGCCGCGGGCAGCCGATTTCTCCCGCCGCTCGTCGGCCTTCTGATCTTCCCAGGCGCGGCGCTGCTGATCGGTGCCCTCAACGGTCTCTTCGCCGAAGACATGCGGATGGCGGCGTACCATCTTTTCGCTGATCGCATCGGCCACGTCATCAAAGGCGAATTCACCGGCCTCGCGGGCCATCTGCGCATGAAAGACGACCTGAAGCAGCAAATCGCCCAGCTCGTCGCGAAGATCGTCGAGATCGCCGCGCGCGATCGCGTCGGCCACCTCATAGGCTTCCTCGATCGTGTACGGCGCGATGGTTTCGAACGTCTGCTCGACATCCCATGGACAGCCATCCTTCGGGTCACGTAGGCGCGTCATGATATCGAGCAGGCGATCAAGGGATTTGGACATGTAGTTTCGTGTTGGCAGTTTGCGGTGAGCGATGCTAGCCGCGGTGTTAGCGCGGGGCAGGGCGCGCGCCGGGATGAGGTGCGATATCTGGCACCGGCGACCATATCAGCGCCGCCCAATCGGGCCAAGTTGGCGGCATCGGCCACCATCCATGGGCCCGATCGACGCGTTCTAGGCAAAAAGCGGTTTTCTACTAGTAGAAAATTAACCATATTGTGATGGGATGGAAGAAACCAACCGATTGCCGCGTGCGCCACGACCACTTACTATCGGCGCACCCTGGGGGGTCGCCTGCGGCAACGGGGAATCAAGCTTGGGAGCATGGTGCAGCCCGGATCATTGGGGGTCCTGGGCTGGCTTGTCCTAGCGCTCCATGGCTTGGCCGGGGGAAGAACGACGATGGCAACCACAGTCGCCCAGCGCCGGTGGCGCGATAAGAACCGTTATGTGAAGACGCAACTCAACGTGATGACGCGGCGCCTGGTCCATGAGGACCTGTCCGAGATTTCCGATAGCTTCCGACTTCGCGGCAAAGGGGAGGCGGTCAGCTTCGCCTCCTTCGTGACCAAGGGTCTGCTGCAGTTCGCCGAATACGATGACGAGGCGCAGCGCTTGCTGGAGATATTCACAGCCGCCTACGCGCGCGACCGCGATCTCTATCAATAGCGGGTCCGTTCGGCGAACCGGGAGCCGTCTGGTCATCGAAGTCGATCCGTATCCTGAAAGGGCGCGGGTGAGCAGCGTCGCCGAAACACATCCTGCGTGCCGCCAACGGACCGGCCTGGCGCTCATTTCGCGTCAGTTGAATAGCGCATAATATATATTATGGAAAATAACGATTGTGGCACGCTGGGGCGTTGCGGTCCGCGCTGAACCCCTTCGTCGGATCGATTTCGGGTTGCCAGGCCGCTCGCCCCGCACCCGCCTTCGCTCAGACTTCGATCACCATCCCGTCATAGCCCGGCTCGACATGTGCAGGCAGCTCGCGGCGCAGCGTCTGGTAGTCCATATCTATATGCATATTGGTCAGCACCGCGCGCTCGGGCTTCACGCGCGCGATCCATTCTAGCGTTCGGTCGAGATGCGCGTGCGTCGGATGCGGCGTATGGCGGAGCGCATCGACGATCCAGACCTTTATGCCGTCCAGCACGGCGAACGCATCCTCGTTGAGCACGTTCACGTCGTTCGAGTAGCCAATTTCACCGAACCGCATGCCGAGGCTCATGATATTGCCGTGCTGCTGGAAAAATGGCGCGGCCTCGATGTCGCCGACCATGAACGGCACGCCAGGCTCGATCTCATAAGTCTCGGCGATTGGCGGATATGGGCTGTTTTTCGGCCGCTCGAATATGTAGTCGAACCGCCGACGCATCACGGCCAAGGTTTCAGCGTCGCCATAGACCGGCAGCCGCGCGCGCTTGCGAAGGAACAAAACGCGGAGATCGTCGATGCCGTGGGTCTGGTCGGCATGCATGTGGGTATAAGCCACCGCATCGAGATCGTCGGTTCCGGTATCCAGCAGTTGCTGGCGCAGATCGGGCGACGTGTCGATCAGCAGCCGCGTTTTCCCGCTATCGACCAGGATCGAACAGCGGCTGCGACGATTTCTGGGCTCGTTGGGGTCGCAGGCGCCCCAATCGTTGCCGACCCGCGGCACGCCGGTGGAGCTGCCGCATCCGAGGATTGTCACTTTCATATTATATATGTCGGAGGGACAATGCTGGACGACACTATATATGTACAAATTTTTCCGATCACATCCGCAAGTCCATATCAGACCGGCCGAACAGCTTTGCTGAAGAGACGATAGAAGTTATCGGTCGTGGCCGCCGCCAGCTCAGCCAAAGTTGTCTCGCGCAACTTGGCAACGAAGGCGGCCGTGTCGCGAACGAAGGCCGGCTCATTGCGCTTGCCGCGATTGGGCACAGGCGCGAGATAGGGCGCATCGGTCTCGACCAGCAGACGCTCGAGCGGCGCCGACTTGGCAACAGCCTGAACCGCCTCGGCGCGGCGAAAGGTCACGATACCTGAGAACGACAGATAGAAGCCCAAAGCCAACGCACGCTCGGCCAAGTCGCTCGAAGCGCTGAAACAGTGGATAAGCCCGGAAACCGGGCCGTTTTCGCGCGATTCTGCCTCCAGAATGTCCATTGTATCGTCGTCGGCATCGCGGGTATGGACGATGAGGGGCAGGCCGGTCGCCCGCGCGGCCGCGATATGGGCGCGGAAGCTTTCCTGCTGCTCGGCGCGCGGGCTGTGCTCATAGTAGTAGTCCAGGCCGGTCTCGCCGATGCCGACCACGCGCGGATGCGCGCTGAGCTCGATCAGCCGGTCGGGGACGCTGACCCCCTCCTCCGCCGCTTCGTGCGGATGGACGCCCAGCGAGCACCAGATATTGGGATGAGCCTCGGCGATCGCGCGGATCCGCTCGAATTCGCTGAGCCGCGTGCAGATCGTGACCATCGTATCGACGCCGGCCTCGGCCGCGCGATCGAGCACGCCATCGAAATCGGCCTCGAAGGCCTCGAAATCGAGATGGCAATGGCTGTCGACGAGCATTCGATCAGGCCCCTACTCGTCAGCCTTCGGCCGCAGATGCTTCGGGCTCGACGAAGCGCGGGAAAACGCCCTCCGGTTTCGGCAGTGCCGTGCCCGGCACGAGTGAATATCTGCCTCGAATTGAGTCGGTATTCAGGTGGGCAAACGTACGTTCAGCTGCCGGCACCGCCAATTGGTCCAGTATCCGACCACACGCATCAGGCATAACCGGTTGGGCTAAAATGGCAATATGTCGGAGTGTTTCCGCTAACACGTAAAGAACCGATCTCATTCTGGTTGGGTCGGTCTTGCGAAGATTCCAAGGAGCCATACCATCCACATAGCGATTCGCTTCGCGAACGCCCTTCCAGATTTCTTCCAGCATTTCGTGAATGGCAAATCGACTATCCATGTCCACGCGGATTCGCTCTAGCGCTTCTTGTGACTTCACAAGCGCCCCGAGCGCCGGATAGTCCTCAAGAAGCTCGATCCCGTCTTCAAGCTCTGGCACTTTGCCGTCGCAGTTCTTGGCGACCATCGACAGCACCCTCTGGGCCAAGTTGCCAAGATCATTGGCCAAATCACCATTGATCCGATGAATTATCGCCTCGCGGGAGAATGAACCGTCGTTGCCGTATGGCACTTCGCGCATAAGAAAGTAGCGGACCTGGTCGAGGCCGAACTCTTCGATCAGATCGTGGTGGGTGACCACATTGCCGAGCGATTTCGACATCTTGGCCCCCTCGACGGTCAGGAAACCGTGGCCGAACACGCATTTGGGCAAGGGAACGCCCGCCGACATGAGGAAGGCCGGCCAATAAATGGCGTGAAAGCGGACGATGTCCTTGCCGATGATATGGACGTCGGCGGGCCAATAACGCTTGTAGAGAGGGGCGTTCTCGTCGGGGTAGCCCACCGCGGTGATGTAGTTCGTCAGCGCGTCGAGCCAAACATACATGACATGGTCAGGGTCGCCAGGGACTGGCACGCCCCAATCGAAGTTCGTGCGCGAGATCGACAGATCGCGCAGCCCCTGCTTCACGAAGCTCATCACTTCGTTTCGACGGAAATCGGGCCGGATGAACCCCGGATTGGCCTCATAATGGGCGAGCAGCGGCTCCTGATAGGCCGATAGCCGGAAAAAATAGCTGTCCTCCTCGACCCAATCGACCTCGGTGCCGGTCGGTGCCCGGTATGTGCCGTCCGCATCCTTGGTGAGCTCGCTCTCGTCATAGAAGGCTTCGTCCCGGATCGAATACCAGCCTTCGTACTTGTCGAGATAGATGTCGCCGTTTTCCTCGAGCTTGCGCCAGATCCCCTGGGAAGCCTCGTAGTGCCGGGGCTCTGTGGTGCGGATGAAAGCGTCATTCGAGATGTTCAACTCCGACACCATCTCCTTGAAAAGAGAGGCTATTTCGTCGCTGAACGCCTTCGGATCCTTGCCCGCTGCGCGCGCCGTCTTCTCCACCTTCTGGCCGTGCTCATCGGTCCCGGTCAGGAACATGACGTCGTAGCCATCGAGCCGCTTGAAGCGGGCTATAACATCGGTCGAGATCGCCTCATAGGCATGCCCCAGATGTGGCGGGCCATTCACGTAGGAGATCGCCGTCGTGATGTAGAAGGGTTCTTTGTCCGACTGACCTTTGGTCATCGACGGCTCCGTTGGGCCCCGATACCGGCTCTGGGGATTTCTGCTCTGGGGAAGTGTCTGCTCGGGAAAAAGTCGGGCGCCCCGGTCACGCGCGAACAGCCCTTTCGATTGCAAGAAAGGCGCTTAGAAGCACCTGCTTACGGTCGAGATAGACGCTGTCGGCCCGGCTGAGAAGCCCCCCGATCTTGTCCCACAGGGCAAGACGGGGTTCAAGCCCCAGCTGGGCGCCCAATCGCGCCATCAAGGCGCCCTCCCCCGGTACCAGATCACCGTGGCCGGACGCTTGGCCGTCGGCCTTGGCCAATCGGGCTATCCAGCCGCGCAGCAAAGCGGCGATCGCCGAAAACTCGCCATCGGCCGCGCGCCGCGAAAACTGCCCGGCGAAATCATCGAGCCGGGTGAGATTGAGCTTCGGAAGGTCGGTCAGCAGTTCGATCATGCCGCGATAGAGGCCCGCGCCCCCCGCATCGGCGAGGTCGATCGCGCGGCCCGGACTGCCCTCGGCCAGGCGGGCAACGACGGCGACATCGCTTTGGGCCAGGTCCGGGCGCCGGGCCTGGACGATCTCAACGACGCTTGCCTCGTCCAAGGGCTGCAGCGACAGCACGCGGCACCGGGATCGGATCGTTGGGAGCAGGCTGCCCGGCGCATGCGCGACGAGAAAGACGAGGCCGCGCTCCGGTGGTTCCTCGACAATTTTGAGAGCAGCGTTGGCGGCGCTGCGGTTCATGTCATCGGCCGCATCGATGACGGCGACCCGCCAGGCGCCGGGGGCGGCCTTCATCGAGAAGAAGCGTCCCATCGACCGCACCGCTTCTACATTCAGGACGGCTTGCCAGACCTTTCGTTTCGGGTCCCATTGCCGCTCGACCGACAGCAGTCCGGGATGGCTGAAGCCGGCGACCGCCCGGAAAACCGGGTCGTCCGGATCCATCTCCAGACTATCGGGCGAGGGCGGCGTCGCAGCCGCGGGCCAGCCGGCCACGGCCAGAACGTGGCGTGCGAACCGGAAGGCCAGGGTCGACTTGCCGATACCCTTGGGCCCCGTGATCAACCAGGCATGCGGCATACGCCCCGATCGCCAGGCGGCAAGCAGGCTACGCTCGGCGGCGGCATGTCCGAGGAGGCCGGTCGCATGCCGTGGGCCGTAGCTTTGGTATTCTTCGACGGGAACGCTGGCTGCCTCAGCCATCAGGCACCCTCCGCGGCTCGTCGGCCGCCGTTAGAACAGGTCACCATCGGCTCCCAGTCTATCTATGACCGCCTGCCAAACGGCGTCCGCCACTTGATCGATCGGGCCGGCCGCGTCGAGCACGAGACACCGCTCGGGCGCCGATTTGGCAATCGCCAGAAAGCCCGCCCGCAGACGCTCGTGAAATTCAATGTCGAACCGCTCATAACGGCTTGGATCAGGGTCGCGCGCACGAGCGCGGGCCAAGCCTTCGGCGGGGGCAAAATCCATGACGATCGTCATGTCAGTGTGGAAATTGTCAAGCGTTGCGCGGTGTATGGTCTCGATCAACTCCGTGCCGAGGCCGTATCCGTAGCCCTGATAGGCCATGGTCGAATCCGCGAAACGATCACAGACAACCCACTCGCCGCGGGCCAGGGCGGGCTTGATCACCCGTTCGACGTGATCGCGCCGGGCGGCGTAATTGAGCAGGACTTCGCTCACGGGATCCCACCGGTCGGTGGCTCCGGTGACAAGGAGCTCTCGTATGGCGTCAGCCCCTTCGGTGCCTCCCGGCTCGCGGGTTCGCACGACCACGAGGCCCGCCTCGGACAGACGCTCGGCAAGGCGCATGAGCTGGGTCGATTTGCCCGCCCCCTCCCCGCCTTCGAAACTTATGAACTTGCCGCGCGCCATTTCCAACTACCCCAGCTGCCGGCCCGGACGGCCGGTGCATCAGGTAGCCGCAGCGTGGACGCTACGGTGCATCAGCGAAGCAATGGCCGTCGGATCAATCGATTACGATTTGGGCCCTTGGATAGCCTGCGTCGACGACGCGGGCAAGCAGGCGATTGCCTTGGCGGGCACTGGTGACCGGCCCAACCCGGACGCGGAAATAGCGCGCACCGCCCACCCGGACAGGCACCACCTGCACGCGGCCCATGCGGGCCAGCTTTCGACGCATCCGATAGGCATTGCCACGGTCACGGAAGGCGCCGGCCTGCACGAAGATCCGGCCAGGGAGCTCACGGCTGGCCGCGCGTGAATTCGGCTCAGCCCGTGGCGTAGCTGCTCGCGGCGGGACCCGTTGCGCGGTATGGAAAGCGCTAGCCTTCGGGCGCGCGGTATGCTCCCGCCGCCCGGCGACACGACCCAGATGGGATGTGCCCTGCGACGTTGCGGTGCCGCCAGCGCCTTGTGCCGGCTGGGCGCGATAGACGCCCTGCCCCGCGTCACCGTTGCGAGCACCGCTCGGCGGCAATTCCGTTACCCTGATGTTGCCGCGTTTGCGCGCCGATTGATTCGGCACCGGGTATCGAGGCTTCGGCTTGGCTGCCTGCATTGTGGTGTCGGTGCGGCGGACCGGCGCGGCAGGCGCGATCGGCCTCCGTTCAGCGACGCGCACCGGAGGACGGACGGCTGAGCGCTCGGGTGGCTGCGCCACAGGCTGGAATTCCGGCGGTTTCGCCGCAACCTGCGAGCCGGACCCCGCTTCGCGCTGGCGTCGTGCCGCCAATGCACGGGCACGACCGTTCATGTTCGCCAAGGCAAGCTGCTTCATCCGGCGGCTTTCCTGCTGCAGCACCCGCACACGGACTTTGGCAATCCCGTTCCCTTTGAAGCCGAGCTTGCGGGCCGCGGCGCGGCTCACATCGATGATACGCCCCGAAACAAAAGGTCCGCGATCATTGATCCGCAGCACTGCGCGCCGGCCATTCTCGAGATTGGTCACTTCGACCAGGCTCGGCATCGGCAGCGTCTTATGGGCCGCCGTCATGGCCTCCATATCGTAGCGCTCACCGCTCGCCGAGGCGCGGCCATGGAACGGGTGGCCGTACCAGGAGGCGATGCCGGTGCGGTCGTAATCGAAATCTTCCTTGGGGTAGTACCAAACGCCGTTGATTTGGTAGGGAACGCCGATCTTGTAGCCACCCTGGACCGGCGGTTGACTGCCGATCCGTCGCCCGTCCGGGCCGGAGCTGCAAGCGCCCAAGGTGAGCACGAGTGCCACGACGACCCAGTGCGCACGGCCTCCGCGATCGGGGCCGCTGAGGCGACGTGCGGTTCGGGGCAAAACTATCGACTCTGACAGTAGGCTCATTCAACGCTCCATTCCTCTGCCCGGCTTGGAATTCTAGTTTGGAACTAAGGCCTTCCAATCCAAGCGATTTCGACGCCCCTACTCCCGTTCCCCATATTGCACTTATCGGTCATTCGGCGCCGCGATGCGGTCGGCAAGCATGCCTACGGCGATGGCAAAATAGTCCGAATTGTTCCAGCGCTTGATAACGCGAAAGTTTTGATAAACCAGAAACGACCGGCCGCCGTGGCGAATTGGCATGATCACGCGGCCTTTGATGTTTGAGACCGGCAGCGGACCGCCATCCAGGCGACGGACGCCCAAGCGGCTCCACGCCGAAACAGTTCGGTATTTGCGGCTGTTGACCAGCGAGCGATTGAACCTGCCGGTGAGCCGCACCTCCCGCCCCCAGGCCTCGCCACGGCGCCAACCGACCCGGCGCAAATAGTTGGCCGAAGAGGCGAATACGTCCGGCAAGGTGCCCCAAATATCCCGCCGACCGTCGCCATTGCCGTCGACCGCATAGGCGAGAAAGCTCGACGGCATGAACTGATTCTGACCCATGGCGCCGGCCCATGAGCCCATCATCCGGTCGGCCGTGATGTGCCCCTGATCAAGGATCTTCAACGCATTCATCAGCTCGGAGCGGAAAAAGCGCCGCCGTCCGCCCTGGTACGCCAGTGTCGCCAGCGCACCGACGACGGGAAACCCGCCCGTAATCGACCCGTACTTGGTCTCAATGCCCCACAACGCCACGATATATTTGGGTGGAACGCCATGTATCCGGCTGATCTTTCGCAACACGGCTTGATGCCGCTTGTAACGTTCGCGGCCCTTTGCGATCCGCTCGTCCGTCAGGACGATCTGAAGATACCGATCAAGCGTCAGGGTGAACTCAGGCTGGCGTTGGCTGAGCGCGATCACCTTAGGAATTGGGCGAAGGCCGCTCAGGGCAGCATTGAGCGTCGCCGGCTTGACGCCTTTTCGGCGCGCCTCACGACGGACCCCGCCCAGCCACGATTCGAACGCATCCGCCGCCATGGCCGTGTCTACGGCAACGCCGACCGTCGCCACTAGGGCGACAAAGCCAGCCAAAGATCGCAAGCGATCGTCGGTTATCATCGGCGCGCGCTCCCGGCCGCCGCATGCACGGCCTATTCCCATCCGGCGACCTTCTGAGAGCATGGTTCGCAACCGGAATGGGGATTATCCCCGTGGATTTGCCCCATCACTGTGCAGCCCCGCCGCCTGGCGTGAGCGGCTCCGGTGCCGGAAAAACCGAGGGAATTCGGCCGAGCCAGTAGTAGTAGAGCAGTCCGGCCCACTCTTTCAGCCCCGCAGACAGCCCGCCGAGACCGCCTGCAAAGCCAAACCGAAGGTGAAATCGAAACGTGCCCTCCGTCGCGTAGTCGACAGGATAGGGCACGACCTGCCAGCCGATCGCGCGAAAGCAGCCATAGGCACGCGGCATATGGCGCGCCGACGTGATCAAGACCCAGACCTCGCCTGTCTGCGGCTTGGCGAGCGCATGGCTGTATTGAGCGCCTTCCGCGGTATTGCGTGAGCGATCCTCGAAGCGGATTCGCGATATATCGAGGCCGATTTGGCGAAAAACCAAGCCGGCCGCCTCGGCTTCCTTGATATCCTGACGAAAGACCGAGCCCGACCCACCGGAGAAGATCAGCTTCGCCTGGGGGTGCTTCCGCGCCAATTCGGCGAATGCCAAGAGCCGCTCGACGCTGCCGCCGATTGCCGGCTGGCCGCGGGCCCTGGTAACGAATTGGTTCACCGAACCGCCCAGAACGACGATGCCGTTGATCTTTTCGGGAAGCCGGACCCCGGAGAACCGGTTCTCCAGCGGCAACAGCAGCCAGCTGCCCAGCGGCAGCACCGCGATCACGATGCCCACCACGACGAGAAAGAGGAGCAATTGCCGTCCAAATCGACGCCAGCGGGTCCACAGCAGCAGGACCGCCACGATCAACAGGATGAAGAAGAGATTTCCCGGCTGGGTGACAAGCCATGTCAGCTTCGAGAGGACGAATTGCATCTTCGCACTCGGATCTGAATGGCTCTGAGGCTCTCAAATTCGCCGCCAGACGGTGTGACAATCCATTTTCCGGCCGGAAAACCCACAAATTGGGCATCACGTCGTTTTTGCAGGACGTCGTTAACCATTGATTAGATGGACGGCCCCGATGGTGCACACAACACGGCATCTATGGCTTGGTCATTGGGGAAATCGGCTCATTTGGCCACGGCCGCTCTGCGCGCCATCATCGGCTGGAAGCACGATGCGATCTTGGCAAGGCCGGTGCGCAAGATCTCCTGATTTACCGCTGCGGTCAGCACAATCCGCACGGCATGGGGCACCGCTGCCCGCTCAGGCGTGAACGCCTCCGGCCCCTGAACGATCACATTCCGACGGGACAACTCGCGCTCGAAATCACGGACGCGCCACGGCGCCGGCAGATCCAGCCAGACATGCGGCGCAAGCAGACTGCCGGCGATGTCGAGCTCGGAAAGCTCCTCACGGGCGATCGCCTGACGGGCCGCGATTTCCGTCCGCTGCCAACTCATCAGCTCGCCAAGCTCGCCCGAATCGATGAGCCGCGCCGCAGCGGCGACGTGACTTGCCAAGGGCGCGGCCCCGATCGTGTCGATAATCGACTTCAGCCGTTGGGTCAGCGCTGCCGGTCCTGTGACGACACCGAGGCCCACCTCGGCAGACAGCGCCTTGGAGAAGCTAGAAATCAGAACAGTTCGCTCCGGGATCCTTGTTACGAACGGCGCCGGACGGCTGGCCCCGGCCAGAAGGCCGCAGACCTCGTCCTCGATCACCGAGAGCTTGTACTTGTCTGCGAGTTCGGCGATGGCCTGACGGCGGGCCTCCGGCATGGTTACGCCGGTCGGATTATGCAACGTGGGCATCAAAAACAGGAAATTCGCCTTGCTCGACCAGCACGCTAGCTCGAGCGATTCCGGGAGCATGCCGTCACGATCGCCCGCTACCGGCTCCAATCGCAGCCCGAGGAGGTCGGCAATCGGCCGGAGGCCGTCGTAAGTCGAAGCATCGGTCAATACGATCTCGTTGGGACCGACGAGCGCGGCCAAAACCCCATAAATCGCAGCGCGGCCGGAATTCGTGAACACCGATTGCGCCGAAAACACGGTCTGCAGGTTCTCCTGCAGAAAACCGCGAACCGAGGCCGAGGCCCGACCGTAAGCTTCCTCGCCCTTCCCGTTCGTGTAACCGCCGACCGCCATAACCGAGCCGGCCACAGCCGCCAACGCAGACGACACGGCAAGCGCCTGGGGGCCCTGGGCAGGCACAAGCTTCGACAGATCGATCGGCGCGTTAGGATCGGGCGGCGGAATGGTGGGAATGGGAATCGCGCCCGACTGCGGCTCCGACACGGAAACCGCCTCGCCCTCCGCCTTAGACCGCGCCTCGGCGAGAGGAACCGGGTCGGACGGTTGGTAGGCCGCCTGGCTCGATGGGGACTGGCGCGCCCCACCGGCGCCGGACGGCTCCCGCAAGGGGTTGACGAATGTTCCCCGTCCGACATGTCCGGCAATAAGGCCCCTGCGCTCAGCCTCCGCATAAGCGCGTGTGATTGTGCCGACCGTCACGCCCAGCTGACGCGCCAATTCGCGGTGGGTCGGCATCCTGTCCCCGGGCGAAAGCCTACCCTCTTGGATGTCGTCAGCGATACGATCAGCAATCACGCGATATCGCGGACCCCGTCGATCGGAAATATCGGGTTGCCAGTTCATGTTCGTCAGGCCGGCGTTCGTTTCGAAGATTTTGCGCCTCGATACCGCACCAAGCACGCCATTTGACCGTCATTATAGCTTAACCATACTGCCGCCACCAAACATTGTTTGTCCTAAACGGTGATTTTTTGAGCCAGATTGTACCGTTTTTATAAGGACAATCGGACTCATAACTCGTCAAGCTAAAAAACTTGTATCGATAATTGTACCCTTTTCAAAATTCATCGGAAATTGTATCGATAATTGTATCTATTTTGGCTTTTCAAGTGAATTTCTGGGAAACCTCCCAACACTGACGACGTGAATAATCTGGTATGCTGTACAGGTCCGTCGTTCAGGTTGGATACAGTTTGAAAAATCAAAAATGACCTATCTACGGAAAATTAAACAATATCGCTTTCGCTTTTTGGTTGCAGTTCAGGCATGCGCGCCCGAGCGCCGCTGCAGATGCGATAATGCGCTCCTCATCGGTCCTCAATATCGGTACTTCGCTTGGGACATTGGTCGACCGACCAACTGGAGATCCGACACGATCGGTTGAACGCAACCGTTACTGCTCTTCATCCGACACCACTTGTTCGAGATCGCGGTAGTCCGTAAGTATTTACGGGCGACCGTGATGATGGATGGGTGGCCGAGCGGTTGAAGGCACCGGTCTTGAAAACCGGCAGGCGTGCAAGCGTCTCGTGGGTTCGAATCCCACCCCATCCGCCACGCGCCCTGTCCGGTTCAATGGATGGGTGGCCGATCGGTTGAAGGAACCGGTCTCAAAACCCCGCAGGCGTGCAAGCGTCTCGTGGGTTCGAATCCCACCCATCCGCCCTGCCCGGTTCAGCGGCCGATCGATATTTGAAGCAGATCCGTTCGTCCGGTCCGAAACCCGGCCTCGCAATAGGCGAGGTAGAAATCCCACATCCGACGAAATCGATCCGGGTACCCGAGTGCCTCGATGCGGGCCCGCGCG
>CAZBRE010000041.1:14294-31240 GCA_964494065.1 uncultured Alphaproteobacteria bacterium | reverse complement strand
GGCCTCGTCAACCCCGACGGCGAGACAATCGGCCGCATCAAGCAGGACCTCACGGCGACGTTGGGGCCGGGGGCGCTGGGCGGTGGTGACGACGGCGCGGACGGTTCGGCGCCCGGTGCGCGGCTGATGCCGGTGCAATCCGTGGGTCGGCCATCATTGGGCAGCCGATTGGAGCCATCGGATCCCGAGCGATCGGCACGGCAGCAGTTTCTTAAAGCCAGCCGGGACAGCGAAAGTCGGCTCAAACGACAGGAGAAAGAAGAATTTCTCGAGGCCAGCCGCGAAAGCGAACGACGGCGCCTGACCCGTGAGCTCGATCAACTTGAGCGAAACGCGCGTCAGAAGCTCCTTGCAGCTAAACGCTTGTACAATGCTTCTAGGATAGGGCGCATTGTTGCTGTCCCGATGCCGGACGTACGTGTGGACAACGGATTTAAGGCGTGGGAACGCTACCTCGATGGAACCGGTGGCGCTGTCGATTATGACCCGCGATGGATATTACGGCACAAAAAGCTACAGGCGGCCGCCAAAAGTATTGAGGGAAACTATCGGGACTGGATCATTGGCGATCTCGAAACGGATAACCCAAGTCGGGCTATCGTGGATCGACTTCTCACGCTGAAATCCGGCCAATCGCTCACAGCTACCGAGCCATTCGACGGGCGATACAAATTTGATCTACCCGCGGACAGATTTTCAGACCACCGCCTTTTGCTCGGGAACGGCTATATTCGCGCGAAAGGTAATTTCTCTTTTTCTCGCAAAGGCAGCATAATCGAAGTAAATGGAGTGATCGAGAATCGCATTCGCGATCCATTTGACTTCGAGAAAGGGAGAGTCACGCGTTTCTTGCCTGGAATCGAGGTGCGCCACGACGACATGATCAGGCTGGAGCAGCACGGTCGGGCGAAGAGGTTCATGGTCCGGTCGACATGGCGGCGACGGATCAAAGGACGCCTTCGTATCGTCCCGATTCCGGGAACAAAATCATCAAGACTTGTGTGGATTGGTCGCCCTGAATGGACCGATGAATGAAACGCCCGACCGTTTTACTGAGTGATCGTGGACGGAAGATAGTAAGCACGATCTTCTTCGGGTTGTTCGGCGCAAGTGTCATGGCGAACGTGGTGTTGCTCGCCGAAAGACCGGCATCAATATCCGATCGACTGCCGCCAGCATTCAGGCTCGGGCATCCATTCTATCCGATCTGCTACACCAGGACCGATGGATTTGTGGTGATGCGGTCCGCTAGCCGTAACTTTGTCAAACAGCTTGTCGGGAACCTGCCCTACACGCGATGGCGCAAGTGGAACAACACCGCGATTACGACGAAGTGGTACTGGCAGAATAAACAAGATCAAATTTGGAATGCGACCCGATCACTGGCGGAATACATGCACTTCAAGCGCACCGGCGAACGGGTAACCGATGCCAAGAGACGGAAGCTCAAGACGGAGTCGTGCCCGTTCATTCGCAAATACGCGATGGAATAAGCGGCATCATAGATGTTCCCCCTCAGGCGTGCAGCTTCTTGTACTTGATGCGGTGGGGCCGGTCAGCCTCCTCGCCCAGGCGCTTCTTCCTGTCCGCTTCGTAGTCCTGGTAGTTGCCCTCGCACCAGACAACCTGGCTGTCGCCCTCGAAGGCGAGGATGTGCGTGGCGATACGGTCAAGGAACCAGCGGTCGTGGCTGATGATCATGGCCGAGCCGGCGAAGGCGAGCAGCGCCTCTTCCAGCGCGCGCATCGTGTCGACATCTAGATCGTTGGTCGGTTCGTCTAGTAGGAGCAGGTTCGCGCCCAATTTCAGCACCTTGGCCAAATGCACCCGGTTACGCTCGCCGCCGGACAGCTGGCCCACCTTCTTCTGCTGATCGGACCCACGGAAGTTGAACCCCGCCACATAGGCGCGCGAGTTGACCTCGCGCTTGCCGAGCGCAATCAGCTCGTTGCCGTCGGATATCTCCTCCCACACCGTGCGGTCGCCTTCCAGCGAGGCGCGTGACTGGTCGACATAGCCGAGCTTCACCGTCTCGCCCATCGTAAGCGTGCCGGCGTCGGGCGTCTCCTCGCCCGCGAGCATGCGGAAGAGCGTCGTCTTGCCCGCCCCGTTGGGGCCGATGATCCCGACGATGGCGCCCGGCGGCAGCAGGAAGCTCATACCCTCGATCAACAGGTTCTCGCCGTAGCCTTTGCTGATCCCCTTGGCCTCGACCACCACGTCGCCGAGGCGCGGGCCCGCCGGGATCGAGATCTGCACGTTCTCCGGCGCCTTGTCGTTCGCCTCGGCGAGCAGCGCCTCATAGCGGTTGATGCGGGCCTGCTGTTTAGCCTGGCGCGCGCGCGGGCTCTCGCGGATCCATTCGAGCTCGTGCTGCAGGGTGCGCTGGCGCGCGCTCTCGGTCTTTTCCTCCTGCGCCAGGCGCTTTTCCTTCTGCTCCAGCCAGGAGGTGTAGTTGCCTTGCCATGGGATGCCGTGGCCTCGGTCGAGCTCGAGGATCCAGCCGGCGACATTGTCCAAGAAGTAGCGATCATGGGTCACCGCGACGACGGTGCCCGGATATTCGTGAAGAAAGCGCTCCAGCCAAGCCACTGATTCCGCATCCAGATGGTTGGTGGGCTCGTCGAGCAGCAGCATATCCGGACGCGACAGCAGAAGGCGGGCAAGCGCCACCCGGCGCCGCTCGCCGCCCGATAGCGTCGAGACGTCCGCATCCCCCGGCGGGCACCGCAGCGCGTCCATCGCGACCTCGACGGTGCGGTCGAGCGTCCAGCCGTCCACCGCCTCGATCTTCTCCTGGATCTCCGCCTGTTCCTCGATGACGGCGTTCATCTCGTCATCGCTCAGCTCCTCGGCGAAACGTGCGCTCACCGCCTCGAAGCGGTCGAGCAGCGCCTTCGTCTCCGCCACGCCCTCGAGCACATTGCCGGCCACGTCCTTCTCCGGATCGAGCTCGGGTTCCTGTGGCAGGTAGCCGATCTTGAAGCCATCGGCCGCCCAGTGCTCACCGACGACCTCGTCGTCGATCCCGGCCATTATTTTGAGAAGCGTCGACTTGCCCGCGCCATTGAGGCCCAGCACGCCGATCTTGGCGCCCGGATAGAAGCTGAGCCAGATGTCCTTCAGGACCTGACGGCCGCCCGGATAGACCTTGCCCAGGCCCTTCATGACGTAGACGTATTGCGGATTCGACATGGGGTCGCACGGTTCCTTCAAGTTGGCTGGGATTGCGCCGTTCATAAGCCCTGGCCCGGCTCCGCGCAATCGCCGCGCGGCCGCCCCTATTTGGCGAACGGGCACCAAACGGGAGGGCGTACCGATTGACATGCCGGGCTGCCGGTCTAGTTCGACATCTAGCGACCAGACCAACAGGAGACGACGATGCGACGACCGATGATGCCCCCCTACCTGAGGAGGCGCGGGTGAGGCTCGACCAAGACGTTCAAACAATCCTCGAGGAGCTCGATGTGCGCCGCGAGCAGGACCGCGAGGCCTTCAAGAAAGATGGCTTCGATGCCGACAAGGCGGCGCTTGCCGCGGGCCCCGAGACCGCCGGCCTCCTCAACCTCATGATCCGCATGACGGACGCCAAGCTCATCGTCGAGGTCGGGACCTCGATGGGCTACACGGCACTTTGGTTGGGCGAAGCGGCCCGCGCGACCGGCGGTCGGGTCATCGGCACCGAGTTCCTGGAGAGCAAGCACGCGATCGCTACCGACTACATCACCCGCGCCGGGCTTTCCGACATCGTCGAGGTGCGCCTCGGCGACGCCAAGGAAAGCATTGCCGCGATCGACGGCCCCATCGACCTCGTCTTCGTCGACGCCTGGAAAAAGGACTACATCGGCTATTTCGACATTCTGTTGCCGAAGCTGCGGGTCGGCGGTGCGCTCGTGGCCGACAACATCACCTTCCCCGAAAGCAACGCCGAGGCGATGGCCGAATACACTGCTTACGTCCGCGGGCACGCAAACGTGCGCAGCGATCTCGTGCCGATTGGCAACGGCATAGAAGTGTCTGTGCGGACCGGCTAGGCCGGCCGGCGGATGATGTCAGCCGTTGTTGCGCACCGAAAGGGCACCGCTGCTCAGGCTGCGCGGATCGCGCGCGGTCCATTTGCCGTTGTCGACCGCGTGGAAGAACCGTGCCAGCGCCTCGTTGAACGCGGCGGGCTCTTCGAGATTGATACCGTGGCCGGTCTTGGGCACGACCCAAAGGCCCGATGTCGGGATTGTCCGCCTCAAGAATAGGTTCACCTCGAGACAGGGGTCGTCCTCGTCGCCGACGGCGAGCAAGACCGGGACCTCGAGCTTGGCTAGCTCCTCCTCGAAATCGTAGAGCGAGGGCCGGCCGCCCTGGTAGTTGCGTATGGTGAGGGCCGAGCCTTCGGCTGAGTGCTCCTCGAGATGGCCGTTGTACTCGGCCCAGCCGCGCGGATCCTTGTTCTGGAGCTGGATGCGCGTCGGCGACATCGACAATAGCGGCGCAACAGCCTTGAAGCCTTCCGCCAGGAGCTGATCGGCAAGCGCGTCGCACTGTTCCCGAAACGCTGCCTGCTCGCCCTTGGGCGAGCCCGAGCCGCCGCTCGCCAGCACCAGCCCGAGGGCGCGGTCGGGATGCTTCATGCCGAAATGCACCGCCGCATAGGCGCCCATCGAGAGCCCCACCACATAGGCGCGTTCTTCGCCCACATGGTCGAGCACTGCCCGGATGTCGTCGACGAAGTACGGGTAGTCGTAGAGCGCGGGATCCTTTGGCACGTCCGACGGCGGATAGCCCCGCGCATTGACCGCGATGCAGCGATGGGTGCGGGAAAAGGCCCGCATCTGCGCCTCCCAGGTCCTGAGGTCGGCGGCAAACTCGTGGAGGAATACGATGGGCGTGCCGGTGCCGGCTTCCTCGAAGTAAAGCTTTACGCCGTCATTTTCCGCATAAGGCATAGGGTCCCCGCCTTTCCGTAATCGTCACCTGCGCCCTTCCCTTCGCAAGCAAAGGGCAATGTCAAATACCGCGTTTGTCCTGAGTCTCAGCGGCCCTTGAAGACCGGCCGGCGTTTTTCGGCAAAGGCCTTGCGGCCCTCGGCGAAATCCTCGCTGTCGAAGCAACGCTCGATCGCGGCCGTCACCGCATCGAGGTTTTGCTCGTCGGCCGGCAGCACCGTCTCGTTGACCGCCAGCTTCGCCGCGGCGATGGTCAGCGGCGCATTCCCGCCGATCGTCTCCGCCGTGGCGCGCACATCGTCTTCAAGACCGTCGATCGGCACGACGCGGTTGATCAAACCGATCTGCCACGCCTCTTCAGCGAAATAATTGCGCCCGGTGAACAGGATCTCCTTCGCATGGGCGGGGCCGACGACGTCGATCAGCCGCTTCACCCCGTCCTGTGCGTAGCCGAGCCCCAGCTTCGCGGCCGGAATGCCCATGCGCGCATCGTCGGCCGCGATCCGCAGGTCGCAACAGAGCGCGATTGCGAGCCCGCCGCCAATGCAGTAGCCGCGGATCATCGCGATGGTCGGCTTGGGCGTGTCGCGCAGGCTGGTGAAGGCGCGGGTCGCCACCGAGCGATAATCCTCGTTCGCCGCGGCAGACGCGCGCCGCTCCTCGAATTGCGAGATATCCGCACCGGAGATGAACGCCTTCTCGCCCGCTCCGCGCAGCACGATCGCCTTCACCTGGGGGTCGGCCTCGTATGCGGCCAGGACCTCCGGCAGCGCCTGCCACATCTCGTAGGACATGGCGTTGTGCCGATGCGGCCGGTCGAAAGTGACCCAACCGATCACTCCCTCCGCCGCACCGGTAACGCGCCCCGTCTCGCTGCCCCCTTCCGCCGGCATCAGACAACTCCCTCCTCATGGAACGTCGCGATCTCGTCGTCGCGGTAGCCGAACTCGCGCAGGATCTCATCCGTATGCTCTCCGCGTTCGGGCGCCGCCGCATGGATCTCACTCGGTGTGCGGCTCAGATGGACCGGCTGGCCGACGACATGGATGTCGCCCAATGCGTTCGAGTGAACCGGCGTCGCGATCCCGCTGTGCTTGACCTGCGGATCGGCGAAGACCTCGTCGATCGCGTTGATCGGCCCGCACGGCACGCCGGCTTCGTTCAGCTTGTCGACAACCTCACGGGTGCTTTGTTGCTTGGTGATCTCGCTGAAGGTCGCGTTCAAGGCCTTGCGGTTCTTCGAGCGCGCCTCCCCGGTGGCGTAGTCCGGATGGTCGGCAAGATCAGGTTTGCCGAACACGTCGCAGAACCGCCGCCACATCGTCTGACCCGAGGCCGCAATATTGACGTGGCCGTCGCTGGTCGGAAAGACGCCGGTGGGGATGCTGGTCGGATGATCGTTGCCGGCCTGGCCTGCCACTTCACCCGCCATCAGCCAGCGCGCGGCCTGGAAATCGAGCATCGAGACCTGTGCTTCCAACAGCGAGGCGCTGACCCACTGCCCCTCGCCCGAGGCTTCGCGTTCGAGGAGCGCGATCAGGATGCCGATGGCGCAGGTGAGGCCCGCGGAGAGATCGGCGACTGGAATACCCGCTCGCACCGGGCCCTGCCCCGGCAGGCCGGTGACCGACATGAGCCCGCCCATACCCTGCGCCACCTGGTCGAAGCCGGGGCGAACCCGGTAGGGGCCGTCCTGACCGAAACCCGAGATGCTGGCGTAGACGAGGCGCGGATTGACCGCCTTCAGAGCCTCGTAGTCGATGCCGAGGCGATGCTTCACGTCCGGGCGGTAGTTCTCCACCAGGACGTCGGCCGTGCCCACAAGGCGATGCAGGATCGCGACGCCGTCCTCGTGCTTGAGGTTGAGCGTGAGGCTGCGCTTGTTGCGGTGGAGGTTCTGGAAATCGAAGCCGTGCCGCGAGCCGAGACCGATCTGCTCCGGCTCGACCGATTCGGGGGTCTCGATCTTGATCACCTTCGCGCCCCAATCGCCGAGCTGGCGCACGCAGGTCGGCCCGGAGCGCACGCGGGTCAGGTCGAGCACGGTAAAGCGTTCGAGAGCTGCCATAGGAACCACCAAGGCTGAACCGTAAGGCCGCGCGGAACCGCGCGGGCGGCGCTACGTTAGCGCGTGCGGCCGGGCTTGTCACAGCGCCCGCGACAGCGGGACGCGCCCATGCAAAGCCTACTTATCCGTCGATTGTTCCGCGCTGGAGAACAGCTCACGCCAGCGATCGGGCTCCGCGGCGACGGTCTGATAGGCGGCCAGCTGATCGGCGGCCCGCCCGATCAAGTCCCCGGCGGACTGTCCGTGCTTGGCGAGATAGGACGAGACGGTCTCGATCGTCTCGGTGACGACGCCGAACCCGCCCGTCATGACCGTCGAGGTCATCTGCACGGCCGAGGCCCCAGCTAGCAGGAAACGCGCGACATCGAGCCCGTCGCGCGCGCCGTTGGTGGCGAGCAGCGGGTAGTCGGGGCCCACCGCCTTCCGCGCGAGCGCAAGCCAGCGGCAGGTGAGCGGAAGCGCCCAGGCCCCGCCGATCGCCCCGAAGGTACCCAGCATAGGCGTCTGGCTCTCGACGTCGGGCACGAACCCCATGAAGCGGCCCATCACCGTCACCGCGTCGGCGCCGCCCGCCCGCGCCGCCACGACAAGTCCTGCGACGTCGTCGCTCTGCCCGGTAAGCTTGATCCACAGCGGGACGCGGATCGCCGCGCGCATCTGCGCCGTTATCGCCCGCACCCGGTCGGCGTCGCGTTCCAGCGTGATCGCGCCTGCCACTGCCTCGCCGGCATGGGGCGCGCCGATATTGACCTCGATCACCCGCGCCCCTGCTGCCTCCATCGCCCGTGCATAGTCGACAGCCACGGACGGATCGCCGGGGATCAGGCTCGCGATGACGATGGCATCGTGGTGCCGCGCGCGCTCGTCGCTATCCGCCAAGAGCTTCAGCCAGTCGTCGAAATCGAGCGGCGACAACCCCGAGCGGCAGAACAGATGGGCATCGCGTGGCGGCTTTTTGCCCCAATCGAGCGAGCGCCAATCGCGGTCGAGCAAGGCGTAGTCGGCGCGGGCAAGCTGGGTCTTGGCGGCGTCCGACTCGTTGGTCGACTTCATCACGACGGCAGCGGCGCCGGCCTCTAGCGCCGCCTCGATGCCCGCCGGCTCGATCAAGTGCTCCCCGGACCCGCAAACGACCGGGTTCTTCAGGCGGATCCCGCCGACATCAACCGCGAGTCCGTCGCTCCCGCTCATCGTCGACTGTAGCCGCTACTGCGCGCTGCCGAAAGCATGCGGCAAGGTGAGCGAGATCGGCGGCACCAGCGCCACCAGCGCCAGCACCATGATCGCGATGAGAAGCAATGGAATCGCCTCCCTGCTGACCTCGACCAGCGACTTGCCTGAAATCGCGCAGACGATGAACAGGCACACGCCCACCGGCGGCGTCGACAGGCCGATCACGACGTTCAGGATCGCCATCATGCCGAACTGCACCAGGTCCATCTCAAGGATCTTCGCCATCTGGAGAAGGATCGGCATGGTCAGGATGAGGATCGTGATCGGCTCCAGGAACATGCCGAGCAACAGCAGCACGAGGTTCAGCATCAACAGGATGGCGTAGGGATTGTGGCTGATCGAAAGCACGGTCTTGGCCACGGCCGCCGGCACCCCCTCGAGCGCGAAGACGAAGGAAACGATGCTTGCCATCGAGACGATGAACATCAGCGCCGCCGTCACGACCGCCGTCGCGGTCAATGCCTCCCGAAGCCGCTTCCAGGTGACTTCGCGGTAGACGGCCCCGATGATCAGCGCATAGAACACCGCGACGGCCGCCGATTCGGTCGCGGTGAAAATCCCGCCCTTGATCCCGACGATGATGATGAGCGGCAGCAGCAGCGCCGGCATGGTGCGCACGATCGACGCCCCGCGCTCGGCCCAGCTCGCCTTGTCGGTCACCGGAAATCCCGAGCGCTTGGCCCGCCACGAGACGTAGATCAGAAAGCCGCCCGCGATCAGGATCCCGGGCACCACGCCGGCAAGGAAAAGCTGACCGATCGAGGCGCCCGAAAGCACGCCGTAGACGATCATGGTGATGCTGGGCGGGATGATCGGCCCCATGATGGCGCTGACGCCGACCAGCGCCGCCGCGAAGGAGGCCGGCATGCCCTGGCGTTCCATCGTCGGGATCAGGATAGTCCCCAAGGCCGAGCTCTCAGCCGTTGCGCTGCCGGAAATACCGGCGAAGAACATGCTCGACAGCACCGTCACCGACGACAGGCCGCCCCTGCGATGGCCGACCATGGCGCGGGCGAAGACGATGATGCGCTCGGTGATCCCGCCGACATTCATCAACGTGCCGGCTAGCAGGAAAAGCGGGATCGTCAACAGCACGAAGTTGTCGACACCTCCCAGCATCTTCTGCGGGAAGGCCAGTACCAGCGCGCCGTTACCGGTGATGAACAGGTAGATGATCGCGCCCACACCCAGCGCCAACGCGATCGGAACACCGGTAATCAGAAAGAACAGAAAGAAGCCGAGAAACGTCCCCATGACCCGGGCCGGCTAAGCGCCGTCAGGCGCGGCTGCGCCCTCGACCGCTTTGGCGCCCGCTTTGGCGAATGCCCGCCTGGCATCAAAGATGAGCGACACCACCATGTGGAGGACCAAAAGTGCGCTGCCGATGGGAACCGAAATATAGACCCAGACGATCGGCACCTTTGCCCGGTCGCCGGTCAGCGACGACCAGATGAAATCGATGGCAGGGATCGTTTGTCCGGAAAAGCGAGTCGCGTAGGTGTAGCCGTTCGTAACCATGAGCCAGAGGAAAATGAGCACCGGCACGGTCACCAATAGCTTGAGCAAAAAGCGCCGGCGCGGTGTGAGCAGGTTCGGCACCACATCGACGGCGATAAACTCGCCGCGCTGAAAGGCGATCCCGATAAAGAGAAACGTGATCCAGACGAGCAGGTAGCGACACAGCTCCTCCGCCCAGATCAGCGAATCTTTGAGGACGTAGCGGGCGAAAACCTGGACGACCATGATCACCACGATCGCCCCCATGAGCAGGGCCGCGAGGCTGTCCAGGATGCGGTTATACCAGCCTATCGCCCCCCGCCGGCTGGCCTCTTTCCGGGCTTCGTCCTGCACGTCGCTAGTCCATGTGCGGCGGCCGCTTCCGGCCGGAGCGAAGCCAGTCTAGGCCTCGCTTCGGCCAGCCGCAGCACATTTCCGCTAGCTTTGCGCCAGCTTGACGAATTCGGCAATCAGCGGCGAACGCTTCGACCACTTGGCAACAAGCGGCTCAACCTTCTTCTTCATCTGGTCGAGCTCGGCAAGCTTGTAGATCTTGACGCCCTTCTTCATGAGTTGGGCGCGGCCATCATGGTCCTGTTTCGAGGTGTAGGCGAGCGTCGCGGCAACCGACGCGCTGCCGGCCTCGCGGATCGCCTCCTGGACCTTCTTCTCCTGGCTCTCGAAGAACTTGCGGTTCATCGCGATCACGTTGTGCCAGGGATAGTGGCCGGTCAGCGTGAAGTGCTTGCCGACCTCCCAAAGGTTTTCGCCCAGCATAGACGACACGTTGATCTCGACCGCGTCGATCACCTTGGTCTGCAGCGCGCCGTAGACCTCGCCGTAAGCGAGACCGACCGGCGAGACGCCGACGGCGTTCCAGATCGCCTTGTGCAGCGGCACCGGAACGATGCGCGTCTTGAGGCCCTTGAAATCCGCGAGCTTGGTGACGGGGCTCTTCACCGACAGGAAATGCCGCTGGCCAATATCCGCGACCTGCAGGCCGACCAGGCCGGCCGGCAGGAGATCGTCGAGGATCTTCTGGCTGACTTTGCTCACCGCCAGCTTGGCAAAGTGATCGTAGTCTTTGATCAGGAAGGGAAGCTGCCACGCATCGAGCGCCGGCCGGCCGGTGACCAGCGGATAGAGGATACCACTGCAGCCACAAAGCTGGTTTGTGCCGGCGATCGCCGCCTCGAGGTTCTGCTTGTCGGTGCCGAGCTGGCGGTTCGGGAAGATCTTCACCTTGGCGCGCCCAGGCAGCCGCTTCTCCAGCTCCTTCTTGAACTCGACGGCGGCGATGTGACCCGGATGGATCGGGTTGGCGGCGTGCGAAAGCCGCATCTCGATCGGCTTGCCTGCTGCGGTCGCGATATGCGGCATGGCAAGCGTTGCCGTTGCGGCGGCACCGGTGGCAAGCACTTTGCGGCGAGTTAGCATCGGATCCTCCCTGTTTCGCTTATAAGAACATTGTTTCGACTATAATCAGCCACCCTCACAACATTGTCAAGGCGCGACTACGCCGCGAAACGCTGCGAATCGGCAGTGAACATTTGTGTGTTTCTGACAACCCCATCGCGCCGCTCGAGCAATCGTGCGACCGATCTGGTCACCCTTTTTGCAGGCCCGCAAGTCAGGTCGCCGGTCACAGAGCGAGGTGCTAGTTCAGCTTTCCGGCCGATAGCCCAAATGCTCGGAAATCTGCGAGGCCGCTGACAGGACCCGGCCGACCTGATCGTCCGTCGGCGTATCGGTCAGGAACTGCACCAGATCGACGATTGCGATCGCCCCGACATAGCGTCCGAGCGCCCCGTATACGGGCGCGGCCAGCGCATTCAGCCCGATCACCGTCTCGTTCGGCGAGATCGCCCAGCCGCGCCTACTGATCCGCTCGATCTCGGCCGCGAGCGCCGCCGGATCGGTGATCGTGTGGGGCGTGCCCGCCGGCAGGTCCTGGCTCAGCACCTCGCGCAGCACGCTGGGATCGCCGAAGGCCAGCGCAGCCTTGCCTTGCGCCGTGTCGTGGAAACGCAGGAGCGAGCCCGGCTTCACGCCGATCTCGACATCCGAGCGTCCGCGCAGCACCGCAACGATGCGCACACCGTCAACCTCCGGGCTGCTTACCGCCACGGCATGGCCAAGCGCGTCGCGAAGCTCGTGCATCGCCGTCCGCGCCGCATCGGACAGCTCGAAATTCTCGCTGACCGCATCGCCCAACGCCATCAGCCGCGCGCTCACACGGTACCGGTCGCTGCTCTCGTCCTGCAGGATGTAGCCGGCGCTTACCAGCGTCTGAAGATGGCGGTGCATCCGGCTCTTGGTCGTATCGAAGGCATTGGCGAGCTCGGTGACGCCAACCGCCGAGCGGCGCTGGGCCAGATATTCCAACGTACTGAGCGCCAGGAGGACGGCCTGGATGCCGCTGCCGTGTGAAGAGCCGGAAATGCGTGGCATGGTCGCCTATCTGTTGTCGCAAGGAGGTGCGCGGCCATTGATACGATGCATGTTACGGATACCGCAACAACTGCATACTATCGTACACGCCACGGCGAGGGTCCAAGGGCCCGCCGTCAGCCCTCACCGCCGGACGGCATCGGATAATCGTCGGCATTCAGCACCCAGCCCGGCTGCTTGGAGAAATCCATCCGCGGCGGACAGAAGATGTCCACGAGCTGGTTCTCACCCTCGTTGACGGCCCGTGTCGTGTGGATCGCCGGTGGCGGGATCACCGCGATCGAGGGCGAGGCGCAATGCTCGTGGTCGTCCTCGCGCCAAGTGTTCATGTCCTTGGTCCACGGCCAGCGGATGTGGTGCATGAAGGCGCCGTGGAGCGCGAGCGAGCACTGCTCGAAATCGTCGTGGAAGTGCGGCGACAGGGCCGTTATGTCGCGCGGCCCGATCTGTTCGTCGAGATAGTTCACCATGAAGGTCGTGCAGCGGAAGATGCGCCCGAAGCGGCCCTGCTCCTTCGGAACGTCGAGGCTGTATTGGCGGATCTTATAGCCCCCCGGCGGCTCCGGCCACGGCTCGAAGGGCGGGATGTTCGGATGCGGCTCGGCATAGGCCTCCGCATTCTCGCATTTCGCCGCCAGATCCTCGGACTTCACAGTGAAGAGCCGCACCAGCTCGCCGCCTTTCGGCACCGTGACCGTGCTGTCGCCGGGCGGCACGATGGCGAGCGAGAAGCCGGGCACGCTGGCGCTTTCGCCATTGGCCGAAATCTCGATCGGCGTGTCCGGATCACGGACCACGACGACGTATTCGTCGGGCTGGTCCTTCCGCGAGAGCGCGGCGCCGGCATTGGCCTTGGTGTAGGCCAGGACGAAGTTCTGGCCGCGCGCATACCAGGTCTCACCCTCCGGCCCGCTGTCGACAGGCTCGGACTGATAGAACCGCGCGTATTCCGCCGCGGCGAAGGCACTCGCCGGCGGCTTTTCCTGCGCGGGCGCCGATGCGAGGACCGATCGCGGATCTTTGACGTCGTACATGGTTCAGATCTCCCGTCTAGGTCGGTTTCACTGTCAGCTGTCGAGCTCCCGGAACTCGCTCAAGGCGCGGCCGGCCGCCTGGCGCATGAAGCCCTGGTCGGAGGCGACGATCATGCCGCTCACCCCCAACCCCTTCAGCCATTTCGCATCATCGCCGCCGGGCGACATGGCGAGCACCGCCTTGCCCGCCTTGAGCGCCGCGGCGGTGATGGTCTCGGTCGCCGCCTTGACCTCGGGCGTGCCCGGCCCGTCGACGCCGAGCGAAACCGTCAGATCGCCCCGGCCGATGAAGACCGCATCCAGCCCCTCCACCGCGACGATCGCATCAATCACGTCGAGCGCCGGCGGATCCTCGATCATGGCGATCACCGTGACCTGCGCGTCCGACTGATCGACATGATCCCAGACCTTGAGCCGGCCATAGCCGCCGGCGCGCGGCGAGTTGGAGAAACCGCGATGGCCGCCCCGATAGCGGCAGGCCGCGACGACGTCGCGCGCCTTGGCCTCGGAATCCACATGCGGCACCAGCACGCCGATTGCGCCGCAATCGAGCACCGACAACAGGGCCGAGGGATTCGGCACCCGCACGATGCCGGCGGTGTTGGCGGCGCGGGCGGCGACCAGCGTCTGGTCGGTCGAGCCGCGATCGAAGGGCGCATGCTCCTCGTCGATCACGACGAAATCGAAGCCGAGATCGCCCAGGATCTCCGTCGCGTGCCCCGTCGGCGTCTTGATGAAGGTGCCGACGACCAGCTCGCGGTCGGTCAGACGCTTGCGGAATTCCGTGTAAGGCGGGCGTGTATCGGACATCAGCTCAACCGATCAGGCTGTTCGTGCCGGGCAGCCCCGCTTACGCGGGGTCGAGCCCGAGCAGCTTGGCCGGATTGCCGCCGATCATCGCCTTGATGTCCTCCTCGCTGTAGCCGAGCGAGAGGCAGAGGCAGATCACGTTGCGGAAGCCCTTGACGGGCCAGCAATTGCCTTCCTGGCCGAGATCGGAGCCGAGGATGGTCTTCGATACGCCCGCGGCCTGGATCAGCTTGTCGAGCTCATCGGGTTCGAAATGCTTGAAGGCTTCCGGGATGAACATGCAGATCGAATGCTCGACGTAAGCGCCCATCGCAGCGAGCTCGCTGATCTGCGCCAGGCTCGCATCGATCAGGAAGGTCGGGTGGTTGCACAAGAGGCGCTTTACGCCACGGCGCTTGGCCTCCTCGAAGAGCGGCATGATCTCGCGGATGTTGAGATGCCCGCCCGACAGGATCGCGTCGTGCTCGGCGATCATATCGAGGATCGGCATCACCTCGTCGATCAGCCTGCCGTCGTCGTCGAGCACGGTGAGCGGTGTCGGCTCTTTGAGCGGCATGCTCGTCTTGGGGAAGTTCTTCTTGTCGCCGTGGCCAATATGGTTGGCCGCCGAGAAGGTCGGCATCCAGACCAGCCGGGCGCCGAGGTTGAGGCCGTGATCCACGGCGTAAGGATTGAAGCCGCCGGTGGTGTTGTTGAGCGGCACGCCCGAGACCAGCTTCACCGGCAGGTGGTGATAGTGCTCGTTCAGAAGCTCGGTGATCGGCGTCGCCGAATAGTAGTGATCCTTGATCAGCACCGCGCGCAGCCCGTTGGCCGCGGCGTCGTGCATCTCCTCGATGTGATTTATGTTGCGGGGCATCACCGAGGGGCCGCTGTGGCAATGCAAGTCGATCGCGCCGACCAGAATGCGGCTCACCTGCTCGGAGAAGGGGTTGATCGTGCCGTCCGCGGGCGGTGCGCCGGCATCGGGACGAACTGCGGTATCAACGCTCGTATCTTCAGGCATTCCGGTCTCCCTTCCCGTTTCGCGCGGTTCGATCCGCGCTGCCATGTTCGCCGTTCGGCGACCGCTCATTGCGGCAATTGGAGGAACCCGCCCCTCCCGGCCTCGATGCGGCCACACCGCATGCCGGTCAAATCACTAAGCAAACCGGGGTCACCCGGGCCTCGTCGCCGTCTTGTCAGTGTTCTATGGACAGTACCACTGTTCTCTTATTCAAAACACACGCGATTGTTGAAGTCAATCGGGTCGCCGGGCCGGTCGCCGGACCGCTAGCCGGCGTCGGACGCTGCGGGCTCGCGGTCAGGTGCGGCCCGCGATGCCTCAATGATCTCCGCGAGTTGCAGCAGCCGCTTTTCCCAGACGTCGAGCTGGGCGGTCAGTTCCTCGCGGGATACCCGCGAAGCCGCGTATGTGACGAACGGCTCGTGCGCCTCCATGCCCATATACTCGATCATGCCGAACTGCATCGGCCGCAAATACTGGCCAATCTCGCCGAAGACACCCTCCGCGGAGAACCGCTGCGGCGTGCCACCGGTCGTGACGGACAGGATGCCATGGCGGCCTTTCATTACGCCCGTGGCATAGCGGTGATCGAGATCGTAGAAGCGGCGATAGGCCAGCACCCGGTCGACCCAGCCCTTGAGGATCGCCGGCGTGCTGAACCACCACATCGGATACTGGACGATCAAGAGGTCGCACCACATCAACCGCTCGAACTCGCGCTCGAGGTCCGGCGCGAAGCCGCCTTTGTAGGTCGCGTGCTCCTGTTCGACCTGGTAGTCGAATCTTTCAGGATCGCATGCTTCCAGGAAATCGTGGCGCCCCGCGCGCGGATCGAAGTTCTCGGCATAAAGATCCGTGACCTGCACCTCATGTCCCGCCGCTTCGAGGCATGCCACCGCGCGATCCTTCAAGGCGCCGTTGAACGACGTCGGTTCGGGATGGGCGTAGACGATGAAGGTTTTCATGGAGCAATCTCGCTTCGACGTGAGGGCAAGGCGGTGGACTCGATTTCCGCGCACGTTCTATAGTCAGCAACGTTGTACTGGTCAATGAAACAAGCCGGCCGGCGGCGGCGCGATCACCAGCACCCGCAACAGGCCGGCCTACCGTCAAGGAATTGGGGGAACATGCATGTCGACTTATCGAACGGCGGTGATTACCGGCGCCTCGCGGGGCATTGGCGCGGCCACTGCCAAGGCACTGACCGAGCGCGGCCTGAAGGTGATCGCCATCGGCCGCTCGGCCGACGCGCTCGAGGCATTGAAGGCCGAGATCGACTGCACCGTCCTGCCCCTCGATATCGCCGACATGGAGGCCGTGATGGCAGCGCTCAAGGACGTCGAGGCCGACGTTCTGGTCAACAACGCCGGCACCATGACCCAGGCGGCGCCGTTCGCCGAGCTCGATCTCCTGGAACTGCAGCAATCGGTCGACGTGAACCTGAAAGGCACGCTCGCCGTCACCCGCGCGCTGCTTCCGGGCATGATTGCGCGGAAACGCGGGCATCTTTTCTTCATCACCTCGATGATCGGACCCAACGCCGCGCCGAACGCCTCGGTCTACGCGGCAACCAAGGCCGGCGTGCGGGCGCTCGCCTCCTGCCTGCGTCTCGAGCTTGCCGGCAAGCGCGTCCGCGTGACCGAAATCGCACCCGGCAGGGTACACACGAGCTTCTTCGGTCCCGCCTTCAAAGACGACATGGACGCCGTTGAAAAGACGCTCTTTGACGAATACGACGCGCTTGAGCCCGAGGACGTTGCCACGGCCCTGACGGGCGCGCTCGACCTGCCCGAGCATGCCGACATCAACCGGATCGAGATCACCTCGACCGACCAGGCGCTGGGCGGCATGACCTATGCAAAACGAGCGTCTTGACGCCAAATGCAAAAAGCGCGTCTTGACGCCAA
>CAZBRE010000041.1:11635-14194 GCA_964494065.1 uncultured Alphaproteobacteria bacterium | reverse complement strand
TGCAAAAAGCGCGTCTTGACGCCAAGTGCAAAAAGCGCGTCCCGACACCAGAGCACGCGAATAACACCAACGACGCAAGTCCCGGGAGGAGCCAATGGCGGCGGCGAACAACAACAAGGTCATCATTTCCTGCGCGGTGACAGGCGGCATCCATACACCGACCATGTCGGATGCCCTGCCGATCACGCCGACGGAGATCGCGCAGCAGTCGATCGAGGCCGCCGAGGCGGGGGCTGCGATCATTCACCTGCATGCGCGCGATCCGGAGACCGGCGCGCCGACCCCCGATCCCGACGTCTTTATGCAATTCCTGCCGCGCATCAAGCAGGCGAGCGACGCGGTGGTGAACATCACCACCGGCGGCGGCCTCAAGATGACGCTCGACGAGCGCCTCGCCGCCCCGCTCAAGGCCAAGCCCGAGATGTGCTCGCTCAACATGGGCTCGATCAACTTCGCCATCCACCAGATGGCCGACAAGTACACGAACTGGAAGCACGACTGGGAGGAGGCCTATCTTCGTGGCACAGATGATAACATTTTCCGCAATACGTTCCGCGATATAGAGCGCATTCTGAAGGAGTTAGGCGAAGGCTGCGGCACCCGTTTCGAGCACGAATGCTACGACATCGGCCACCTCTACAACCTCGCCTATTTCGTCGACAAAGGTCTCGCCAAGCCGCCCTTCTTCATCCAGTCGATCTTCGGGATTCTGGGCGGCATCGGCACCGACATGGAGAACGTGATCTTCATGAAGCAGACCGCCGACCGCCTCTTCGGCGACGACTATGTCTGGTCGGTGCTGGGCGCGGGGCGCAACCAGATGCCGATCGCAACCCAGTCCGCAATGATGGGCGGCAATGTCCGCGTCGGCCTCGAAGACAGCCTCTTCATCGGCCGCGGCAAGCTCGCGACGAGCAATGCCGAGCAGGTCGCCAAGATCCGCCGCATCATCGAGGAGCTCGGCATGGAGGTCGCAACGCCCCAGGAAGCACGCGATCTCCTCGCCCTCAAGGGCGGCGACGACGTCGCTTTCTAGGCCTGTTCCGCGACCTCGCCCTCGCGCCGCACCAGCGCCGACATGACGCTGCGCCGTGGCACGCCGCCGACCAGCGCGCCGGCATCGTTCAGCACCGCGACCGGTACGTCGCTGTTCACCGCGAGTGTCAGCATGTCCTCGAGCACGGTCTCGCTGTCGACCGTTAAGATCGGGTCGAGTTGATCCGCGTTGGTGATCTTGCCTGACAGGTCGCGGCCATTCTCGGTCATCTTCGACGTCACCGCACCCACGGGCTTGCCCTTTTCCAGCACGTAACACGTGTCGCTTTCGGCCGCTTTCAGTTTGGCTACGGCGTCGCTATACGTGGCGCTCGGCAGATCGACGGTCGGATATTCGCTGGCGATGCTGCCGACGGTGACGACCCGGCCCCGGTTCACGTCCTTCACGAAACGGCTCACATAGTCGTCGGCCGGGGCAATCAGGATCTCCTCGGGCGTGCCGACCTGGCGCAACTCGCCGTCCTTCAGGATCGCGATGTGGTCACCGATGCGCAGGGCCTCGTCGAGATCGTGGGTGATGAAGACGATGGTGCGGTTGAGCTCCTTCTGGATCTGGATCAGCTGATCCTGCATGTCGTTGCGGATGAGCGGATCGAGCGCGCTGAAGGCCTCGTCCATCAGCAACACATCCGCGTCGGTGGCAAGTGCCCGGGCGAGGCCCACCCGCTGCTGCATGCCGCCGGAAAGCTGGCTCGGATACTGGTTCTCGAAGCCCTTCAGGCCGACGAGCTCCACCTGCTTCTGTGCCTGGTCGAACGCTTCCGACTTCGAGGCCCCTTGAAAGCGCAGGACCTTGGCAATGTTTTCCAGCACCGTCTTGTGCGGCAGCAGGCCTTGCCGCGTGGTATCGCGGATCTGGAGGCCGCTCATCACGTTCTCGATCACCGTCTTGTGCGGCAACAGCGCGAAGCGCTGGAAGACCATGCTCATCTTGTAGCGCCGCAAATGGCGAAGCTGCTCGGCATCGAGCTTGAGGACGTCCTCGCCGTCGACCAGGATGCGTCCATCGGTGGGCTCGATCAGACGGTTGATATGCCGGATGAGCGTCGATTTGCCCGAGCCCGACAGCCCCATCACCACGAAGATCTCGCCTTCTTCGATCTCCAGGCTGACGTCGCGGATGCCGATCGTGTGCCCGGTTTCCTCGAGGATCTCGGTCTTGCTTGCCCCTGCTTTGACACGGTCGAGCACGCTCATGGGCTCGGGGCCGAAGATCTTGTAGACGCTCTCGATCGAGATCTTGGATTGTTTCTCGGCCATGATCCTATTGTCCCAGTCGGAGATGAGCCTGCATGCGCTTGCCGTAGGCCTGCGCGATGCGGTCGAAGATGATGGCGAGGAAGACGATGGCGAGGCCGGCCAGCAACCCGCGGCTGATCTCCAGACGCTGGATGCCCTGCAGCACCTGATAGCCGAGCCCGCCGGCGCCGATCATCGAGGCAATCACGACCATCGAGAGCGCCATCATCGTGGTCTGGTTGATGCCGGCCATGATCGTCGGCA
>CAZBRE010000041.1:0-11535 GCA_964494065.1 uncultured Alphaproteobacteria bacterium | reverse complement strand
CCCGGCTCCCACAACCCGAAGAAGCCGAGCAGGAAGGTCATGATCCCGAGGCCGGCGGCGACCTTCCAACTTCGCGTCGCCGCAAAGCCCATGGCCGTGATGACGACCACCACCACATACCAGGGCAGCCAGAGCAGGAAATTCTCGATCGCGGTCAGCAGGTGGACGACGGGCAGAAAAATCTGCTCCAGCGTCTCCCCCCAATGCTCGACGATCCAATTGAAGGACTCGTCGATCGAGATACGGACCTGCCGCATATCGACCAGTTCCGGAAACCGCTCAGCCATCGCGTAGCCCCCTCCCCTCACGTCGACTGTGTCGACAAGGCAGGCCGTTGATCAGGCCGGCACCGGCGCCGCAAACATGCGGTGTCGACGCGGGACCCGACCCCGGCGTCGATCTATGACATTTGATTATACAGCATGCCGCCGATTGGCGGGCGCCCTATCGGCGCCCGCCATCCGACAGACCAAAGTGCGCCCGATTACTTCACGCTCGCCTTGACGCGCGCCGCCACGTCGGCGGGGACCCACTTGCTCCACACCGCTTCGTGGTTCTTGAAGAAGTGCATCGCGACTTCCTCGGCGCTGGCCTTGCGGCCGTCGCCCCAGGCCAGCTCCGCATTGATGACCTCGTTCGGCACCTGGAGCTTGGCCAGGAATGCCGCGACGTTCGGCGCCTTCTTCTTCAGGCTGGCCACCACGGCAACCCCAACCTCGCCCGGCTTCCAGCCGGTGACCTGCGGCTTGGCGCAGTTCTTGTTGGTGAGGCAGGTGAACTTCTTCGCCTCGTAGGCCGGCATGCCCAGACGCACCAGCTTGTAACGGCCGATCACCGCCGTCGGACCCCAATAATAGGCTACGATCGGCTGCTTACGCGTCACACGACGGGCGATCGAGGCCTTCAGGTTGGCACCCGACCCCGGCGAGAAGAGCTGGTAGTTGGCCTTTTCCAGCTGAAGCGCCTTGAAGAGGTTGTTGGTGATGATCTCGCAACCCCAACCCGGCGGGCAGCCATAAAGCCGGCCCTTGCCGCCGCTTTGCGCCTCGGTGAAGAGCGCGGCGTATTTCGGGTTCTTCAGGTCGGTGATGGACTTCAGGCCCGGATTGGCCTTGGCGACATAGTCGGGGATCCACCAGCCCTCCTTGCCGCCGCTGCCGAAGACGTCGCTCGCCTTGTAGACGTTGCCCTTCTTCTGGATTTTGTTCCAGATCGAGGACGCGGTGCTGATCCACATCTCCGGCGCGATCGTAGGCCGGTTCTTGGTCAGCATGCTCGTCGCCGTCGGGACCGTATCGCCCGGCACCAGCTTGGCCTTGCAGCCATAGCCGGCGGTCAGGATCCGGTGGGTGACCTGCGCCAGCACATTGGCCGACAGCCAGGTCATGTTGGCGATCGTCATCTCATCGCTCGTGCCGCATTTCGTTTCGGCATAGCTCGCCCGCGGGCTCGCGATCGCCAAGGTGACCGCAGCCGCCGCGACGGTCAGTTTCAATACACGCATTATCTGCCTCCCAATTGGTTTCGATCGTCCGGCGCCGAGCGCCCGGATCTCCGAGCCGCTCGACATGGCACGCCCGTGGGCGGTGCCCGAAATTCAATGTTGCTTACGCAACTGATCGTTTCTTATTCTTGTCGGCCCGGCTGGCTCGTCGGCTTCGCCGCCGGACCAAATGACGTCAGGCATTACACCACGTCGACCGATGAAAGGGCCACCGGCCTGCGTCGCGGTCCGTCCTGCCGTCCTTCCCATGATTCGGTTGCGCACGGCCAGATTGGTCTGCGCCAAGGGCGACAGACTCATGTCACTGCGCGACAGCATTTGACGCTCTTTATCCACAGGCCGACAAAAGCCGACCGGTGATGCTTGTCAATTCAGGTAATTTAGGCAAATCGAAATAGCTGGCGTGTATTTCAGTTTTATTGAATTCGCCCATGGCCACCAAAAAGCCGGGAATCGTGACTTCCGGTCTATTCCGCAGCCTCGCTGCCGCGCCCCCAGCCGTGCTCGGCAACCATCGCCAGCAGGGCATCGATGAAAGCATCGACGGCGGGCGACAGGGCGCTGTTCGCCCGCGTCACCACATGGAGCGGGCGCAAATCCGTCACCCCGACGATCGGCAGAAAACGCAGCTCGCTGTTCCCGGTGGGGACGGACAGCTGCGGCAGGATGGTGATGCCGACGCCCTCGGCGACCAGCGCCAGCAGCGAGGTCGTGTTACGGACTTCGAGGGTCGAACGCGCGAGCACCGGCCTGAACCCGGGCGCCGTGATGAACCGGCAGATGCCGTTCGCCATGAACCGCTCGCCATCAAGATCGGACCAGGTGAGCGGCCGTTCCAGCCGCGTCAAAGAATGATCGGATCGGCAAACAACGCCCATCGGATCGGCCAGCAGCGGAATCACGCTCAACCCCGCGCGGCCCTCGGGAACGCTGGCGATTCCGACCTCGACCGGACCCTGCTCAACGGCCTGCAGGACCGATTGCGAGTCCATGTCCCTGACATCCAGTTCAATGGCCGGAAAGCGCTTGAGGAAGCCGTTGATCACATTGGGCAGCATCAGCGTCGCGAATGACGGCACGCAAGCCACGAAGACCCGCCCGATCTCGTTCCGCGCATAGCTCTCGATCGATCCGATCGTCTGTTCGAAGTGCTCGACCTCGCGCCGCGCCTTGTCCAACACGTAGTTGCCCACCACGGTCAACTGCGCCTTGCGGTCGCCCTCGAAGAGCGGCCGGCCGAGATGCTCCTCAAGCTGCTTGAGCGTCATGGAAATCGCCGAGGGAGAACGCCCCAGTGCATCGGCTGCCTCGATGATATTTCCAGCTTCGGCAACAGCGACGAAGGTTCTGAGCGCGGCAACGCTGATGGCCATATCGTAGTACGCTTTCACTTCATGTTTTCTGAAATACCGTCAAGTTATTTCAATTTGATATGAACGGCAAGCGGTCTCATTTTTGGCCTCAGGGCGAGACCGCAGGCTCGGCGGTATCCCGTTTGATCCACTACCGGAAGTTCGCGTGCCGATGACCGATACTGCGCCCGACCGCGTCGGCCCTGTGGTCATCGACTGTCTGCAATACTGCAATTGGTCCGAGGAAATATTCGCCCAGCTCCAGGCCGGCGGCGTCCACGCGATCCATGTCACGGTCGCCTATCACGAAAATTTCCGGCAAACCGTTGACAATCTGGCCGCCTGGAACGAGTGGTTCGCGGAATATCCTCAGTTCATCCTGCCGGGCCGCAGCGCCGACGATGTCGTCGAAGCGCAGGCGAGCGGCCGAACCGCCATTTTCTTTGGTCTGCAGAACTGCACGCCGATCGAGGACGATCTGGGCCTGATCTCCATTCTGCATAATCTCGGCATCCGCTTCATGCAGCTCTCCTACAACCATGTCGGGCCGCTTGCGACCGGCTGGGTGGATGAGGAGCAGGACGAGGGCGTTACCGAGCTTGGCCGCGCCGCGATCGCGGAAATGAACCGCGTCGGGCTGGTGATCGATATGTCCCATTCCGCGGAGCGTTCGACGCTCGAGGCCATCGACCTGTCCAGCCGGCCGATCGCGATCTCGCATGCGAATCCGAAAAGCTGGTGCGCCACGGGGCGCAACAAATCCGACGCCGTTTTGACGGCGCTAGCGGCGCGCGGCGGCATGCTCGGCTTCAGCCTCTATCCACGGCATCTCGAGGGCGGCTCGAATTGCGCGCTTGAGGATTTCTGCGCCATGGTGGCCCGAACCGCCGATCTCATCGGACCCGAGCATCTGGGGATCGGATCCGACCTGTGTCAGGATCAGCCCGATGCCGTCGTGCGCTGGATGCGGACGGGGAAACGGGCTGACGACGACCCCAATGCCGACGGCGCCATCCGCTTTCCCGAGCAACCCTCCTGGTTCCGGTCCAATCTCGACATGCCAGGCATCGCCAAGGCGCTACGCAAGACTGGGTTCTCTGAAGGCGAAGTCTCTGGGATAATGGGCAGGAACTGGCTGCGGTTTTTCAGGTCGTCCTTCGAGCCTGCCGCAACCGGTCTCGGTGCCAGCGACGGTGCGCCTGCCCTGTCAGACCCGCACACGGCCGCCTAGCTGTACCGAGTAACTGGGCTGCCCTGGTTGGGATGCCCAGCTAGGCTCTACGTGTCCGTTGGTCGAGGCATTGCGCATGGTCGACGAAATCCCGACACCGCCCTGTGCGCCCCTGCGCCCGCCATCGCTCGTCATGCGGCTCGATCGGTTGGGCGCGTTCCATCAGACGCGGCTCAGCTTCATGCGCGCGTTGCTGCGCCGCCTGAAAGCCGAGCAATGGGAGTTCGAGCGGCCACGCTGGGACATCTCGAAAGCCGGCGTTGGCACGGCGGTTTACCGGGCCCGCGGCCCGAAGCGGAGCTACTCCCTCGTCTGCTTCGCGCACGATCTCGATCCGGCGCAGCGGACCGACCGCGTCATCGCGGAAGCCTGGGATGCGACCTTCGCGCTTTACGACGGCACGCCCAGCGTCAGTGAGCTGGTCCGCCTGCAGGCGAATGTGCCGTTGCAGGAGGCCGGTCGCTTTCGCGCCTCGGAGCTGACCCTCTCGCGGGCCAATCGCAGCGTGCGTCTCTTCGAGCATGTCGTGGATGCCCTCGCCTCGGGCCGTCAGCCGGATCCGGTGACGCTGAAGTCGGTCGGCTATCTCATGCGCACGACGGCGGTCTACGGAAATGGCAAGTTCGGCATCGCCGACCGCGAACGGTTTGCCGACCGTCCCGAGTTCGCCGGTCCCTTCCGCGCCGAGATGTTGACCGTTTGGCTGATCCGCGCCTTCACGGTCGATCTCGCCGAGCATCTGGCGGCGGCACGCGCGCCGGCAACGGCAGTACCGCTCGATCCGGCCATTCGCCGCAGCCTCGGCGTCGGCAACGCGACGGGGCTCGGCCTGGGTCCGTTCATCGCCAATCACCCGGCCCTTTTCGGCCGCTGGATCGCGGCGCGCGAGACGGCCCTGGGGCGAGTCCGCGCCGTGCCTGCCGCAACATCCGCGACGGCAGGAAAATTCCGCGACGTGCTGGACGGCGCCTGCGCCATGGCGGCATCCTGGCGGGTCGACGACGCCCGCCAAACGGAGCGGATCGTCGGCCTCGAATCCGATCTGCGGGCGTTGTCGGAGAAGGTCGCCGGCGGCGCGCTCGACAAGACCGCCCCCTGGGACGCGCTCTATCGCTGGGGTGAAGACAATCTCTCGCTCGAAGGCCAGGAATTGTTGGTCAGCCTGCTGATCGAGCCGCATGGCGCGCTGGTCGACGATCTGGCCGACGAGATGGCCGTCGACGAGGCGGCGCTGTTCCGGATCGACGCCACCCAATCGGTCGGCGAAACGACTGTGGCGGTCGAGGAGCTGTTCGACTGGGCCCTTTCGATCGACTTCAATGCGCCGGCCTCGCAGGCCCGGTTCTGGTACGTCTCGGAAGAAAAGCTGGAGCCGCGGCTGGGTGAGCGCGCGAGCGAGCCTGGGGGCGAGCTGGAGCAGCCGCTCACCGTGGCGCGGGATATCGGGGCGCTCTACGCCGCCCTCAAGGACGCCGACCCCGACGACACGCTGGCGGACTTCCTCCTCGCCCGGCCCGAGCAGCGACGCGCGGTCCGCCGCGTGCAGATCGCAAAGCGCTATCCCTATTCGGAGATCCACGACAACCTGCTCGACGCCGAAATGGTTCCGCTCGATCTGCTCCGCTGCAAGCTGTCGTTCTTCGGCGCCACGCGGTTCGATCCGAAATCCGACCGCTGGCTACGGATCAACATGTACCAATACGCACCCTACCCCAACGAGCTCGCAAACTGTCGCCGTGACGATTGGGTCTATCCCCTGCGACGCGACCTGGTGTCCGCATGACGTATTCGCTCAACGAGATCGAGACGCAAACCACCAAGGCCGGACGCGGCGTCGGCCTGCCCTGGGGCGTGGCCGAGGAAGCCGGCAAGGCTGCGCGTTGGCTCGCGGCGCACAAGCAACCCGCGCTCGACGCGCTCGCCGGCCTGCTCGAACTGGTTGACCGGCGATCTTACGGCGACCTCGCCCCCGTCCGCCAAGACCAACGCTGGGTCGGCCGCGAGGGGCTGCTTTGCGCCATGACGGCCGGCATCACCCTGTGCGACCGCGCCGAGGCGATCGCCGCGGGCGAACGCTTTCAGACCGGCCGGATTGCCTACCCGGTGCTGTCCCTGCCGTTCGTGGCGGCGGCGCAGCGCGCGACGGGGGTTCCCATGGGCGTCAAGTGGCCAGGCGTGGCCATCCGCATCGATTCTGCGGGGCTCTATGTCACCCCGGGCGCCGATGTGCGCTCGGTTGCTGCCGAAGAGTATGTCTGCGAGGCGCAATCCGTCGACCCGGTCGGCGAGGTGATCCAGCCGCAAACGAACGGCACCGAGATCGACCCCGCGCTGTGGGGCCGGATCGCCGCCTTTGCTCAGCGGACTTATGTGCCGGCGAGCGAGCTGTCGCGCGAACGCGGCGCCGGCGCCAACCTCGATGACAACGACTAGGCCACGAAAATAATCATGTCCGATACGCGCAGTATGACGATCGAAGAGATCGAGGCGTTGGCCCTGAAAGCGCTAGTCGCCGCGGGCACGACCGAGGCGAACGCCGTGCCGCTGGCACGCGCGGTCGCCGCCGCAGAGCGCGACGGCATTGCCAGCCACGGCCTCGCCTACGTGCCGACCTATTGCCTGCACGTCCAATGCGGCAAGGTCGACGGCGCGGCCAGACCGACGCTCGACCGCCCAAAACCGGCGGGTCTCGTGGTGGACGCCAAGACCGGTTTCGCCCATCCGGCCATCGCGCTCGGATTCGAGGCCCTCATCGTGGCGGCGCGCGAAAACGGGGTCGCCGGCCTCGCCGTGCGCAACTCGTATAACTGTGGCGTCCTGGGCTATCACACCGAGCAGCTCGCGGCCGCCGGCCTCGTCGGCATCGGCTTCACCAACGCGCCCGCCTCGATCGCACCGGTGGGCGGGCAAACGCCCGTCGTCGGCACCAATCCGATCTCGCTCGCCGTGCCCGACGGTGCGGGCGAGGCCGCGATCCTCATCGACCAGAGCGCCAGCGTCGTTGCCAAGAGCGAGATCATGAAACGCGCCCGCGAGGAAAAGCCGATCCCCGAAGGCTGGGCGCTCGGTCCGAAGGGCGAACCGACCACCGATCCGGCAGTCGCGCTCAAAGGCTCGATGGCGCCGACCGGCGGCTACAAGGGCGTTGGCATCGCGCTCATCGTCGAGACCATGGCCGCCGCACTATCCGGCGCCACGCTCGGCATTCACGCAAGCCCCTTCTCCGGCACCGACGGCGGCCCGCCCAAGACCGGACAGTTCTTCCTCGCCATCGAAACGGACACTTTCTCTGGTGGTGCCTTCGATCAGCGTATTGGCGATCTCGTCGCGGCCGTGACCGATCAGCCCGGCGTCCACCTCCAGGGCCAGGGCCGCAAGGCGGCGCGCAAGGCGGCCGATCGCGACGGGGTGATGGTGGCATCGAAGACGCTGGAGGCGATCGAGGCCAATCTCTGAAGGGCGCGCGCCGCCCGTTCTGACGCAGGCAGGCTTTTTTCAGTCGCAAATCCGATAGTCTGCGGCCGGCCGGCGGGCTCATGGTCAATCCTGGGTCCGTGCGACGGGACCTCGGAATCAAGGGATGATGGCCATGTCGGCACTCACGGAAGAAAGCGGCGAAGGCACCGGGCGGCAGGGCGGCCGGCGCGGACGGGGCGGCGGACGCGCGGCACGGCGGGCGGAACGCTCCGGCGGCGCGATCGAGCAACTGCGCTATATCACGCGCCGCATTCCCAAGGTCGAGCTGCTCAGCGAGGAAGGCCTCTCGCTGATCGAGGAGAACGCCGAGACGATCCTCGAAGAGATCGGCATCGAGTTCCGCGAGGACGACGAAGCGATCGGCATGTTCAAGGACGCCGGCGCTGATATCGACGGCGAGCGCGTCCGCTTCCCGCGCGGCCTGGCGCGCAAGCTGATTTCAACGGCGCCGTCGAGCTTCACCCAGCTCGCGCGCAATCCCGAACGGTCCGTTGAGATCGGCGGCGACAACACCGTCTTCGCGCCGGTCTACGGGCCGCCCTTCGTCTACGACATCGACAAGGGCCGCCGCTACGCCGAGCTCGCGGACTTCCAGAACTTCGTCAAGCTCGCCTACATGACGCCGGCGATGCACCATTCGGGCGGCACGGTCTGCGAGCCGGTCGACGTGCCCGTCAACAAGCGCCACCTCGATATGGTCTATGCGCATATGCGCTACTCCGACAAACCCTTCATGGGCTCGGTGACGCATCCCGAGCGTGCGCAAGACACGGTCTCGATGCTGGAGATCCTGTTCGGGGCCGAGACGGTCGACAGCAATTGCTGCGTCGTCAATCTGATCAACGCCAATTCGCCGATGACCTTCGATGCGACCATGCTCGGCGCACTCAAGGTCTATGCGCGCGCCAATCAGGGCACGGTCATCAGCCCCTTCATCCTTGCCGGCGCGATGGCGCCCGTAACCGTCGCGGGCGTTATGGCGCAGACGCTGGCCGAAGCCATGGCCGGCATGGCCTTCGCCCAACTGTGCCGGCCTGGCGCGCCCGTGATCTTCGGCAGCTTCGCCAGCTCGATCTCGATGCAGACCGGCGCGCCGACCTTCGGCACGCCCGAGCCGACGCTGGCGCTTTTCGGTCTTGCAGCCCTGGCCCGGCGGTTGGGCGTGCCCTACCGCGGCGGCGGCTCCTTCACCGCCTCCAAGCTGCCCGATGCCCAAGCGGCCTATGAGAGCGCGCAAAGCCTGCTGCCCACCGTGTTAGCCGGCACCAACTTCGTGGTCCATGCGGCGGGCTGGCAGGAAGGCGGCCTCGCCTCGGGCTACGAGAAGTTCGTCATGGATGCCGACCAGCTCGGCATGATGCAGGTGCTCGCCAACGGCTACGACTTGAGCGACAACGGCCAGGCCATGGATGCCGTGCGCGAGGTCGGGCCCGGCAGCCACTATCTCGGCTGCGCCCACACCCAGGCCAATTTCGAGACCGCCTTCTACCGCTCGAAGGTCGCCGACAATTCGAGCTTCGAGCAGTGGCAGACCGACGGAAGCCAGGACGCCCCCACTCGGGCCAACAAAATCTGGAAAGCGATGCTGGCGAGCTACGAGGCGCCGCCCATCGACCCCGGCACCGACGAGGCGCTCAAAGAGTTCATCGCCAAGAAAAAGGCCTCGATGCCCGACTCAATGGTCTAGACGCGGATCTAAACGCGCGCGGGGCGCCGGCGGCGGCGATTGCGTCGCCCCTCGCCCGCCCCGCCGTCGCCTAACTCACGCGCCGGCAGATCCACGGCCTTCGCCAGGTTGGGCGTCGCCGCATTGCCGTGTGGGATCGCCATGGCATCGACGAAGTGGCGCTGGAACTCCGGCTCGACCGCCGTCTCGACCTTCTCGATGGTCCGCACGACCCGTTCGATTTCATCACGCGCCTTGCCGTTGAGCAGGGCGATCAGCGCACCCGTGCCCGCCGCGTTCCCCGCCGCCACGACCTTGTCGAGCGGGCAGTCGGGGATCATGCCGAGCACCATCGCATAGACCGGATCGATGTGGCTGCCGAAGGCGCCGGTCAACACGATGCGGTCGATGGTCTCGACGCCGAGACGGTCCATCAGCAGCCGCGCGCCCGCCATCAGCGCCGCCTTGGCGAGCTGGATCGCGCGCACGTCGGTCTGATAGATGCGGATCTCCGGCTCACCCGCATGCAGCAGGTAGCTGAAGGTGCGCCCCTCCGCTGCGATACGCTCGCTCCGTTCCGCCGCGTCGCCGGAGATCGTGCCGTCCGACTTTAGAATACCGGCCAGGTACATCTCCGCGAGCGCCTCGACGATGCCCGACCCGCAAATGCCGGTCACGCCCATCTTGGCGGTTGCCTTCGCGAACCCGTCCTCGTTCGACCAGAGATCGCAGCCGATCACTTTGATCCGCGGCTCCAGCGTCTCGCGGTCGATGCGCACCCGCTCGATCGCCCCTGGAGCGGCCCGCTGGCCGGCGGCGATCTGCGCACCCTCGAAGGCCGGCCCGGTGGGCGAGGACGCGGCCAGAAGCCGGTCCTTGTTGCCGAGTACGATCTCGGCGTTGGTGCCGACATCTACGATGAGCGCGACGTCTTCGGCGAGATGCGGCGATTCGGACAACACCACGCCCGCCGTATCCGCGCCGACATGGCCCGCAATGCAGGGCAGCACGTAGACGCGGCCGTCAGGATTGATGTCGAGATCGATCTCGGTCGCCCACAGCGTGAGGCCGCTGGAGGTCGCTAGTGCGAAAGGCGCGCCGCCGAGCTCGGTCGGATCGATGCCGAGCAACAAGTGATGCATGATCGGATTGCCGACGAAGGTCGCGCTCAGGATCTCGCGGGTCTCGATCTTCGCTTCGGCCGCCGCCTCCTCGACCAGTTGGTTGACCGCGCCGCGCACGGCTTCGGTCAGCTCGACCTCGCCGCCCTCGTTCATCATCACGTAGGAGACGCGGCTCATCAGATCCTCGCCAAAGCGGATCTGCGGGTTCATGGCGCCGACCGAGGCCAACACCTGTCCGCTCGCCAGATCGGCCAGATGGCAGGCAATCGTGGTCGAGCCGACATCGAAGGCGAGGCCGTAGGCGCGGTCGTGAAAGCCGGGCCAAACGCAGGTGATCCGCTGGCCGCGATGGACGGCAACGGTCACCCGCCATTCACCCTCACGCAACGCGTGTTGGAGCTTCTGCAGGGTCCGGAGATCGCATTCGAGATCGACAAGGCCCCATTGCTGTTCCAGGGCATCGCAAAGCCGCTCGAAGTCGCCGCGCGGATTATGCAGCACCGGCTCCACCACCTCGACATAGTGCAGCCGAATCGCCGGATCGACGACGAAGTCGCGTACCTCGGCGCGCTTGCGGACGACCTGCTTGTGGACCTGGCTTTCCGCCGGCACGTCGATGACGAGGTCGCCCTCGATCAGCGCCGCGCAGCCCAGGCGGCGCCCGTTCTTGAGCGTTCGCCGGCCGGAATAGCGGGCCTCGGTCTCGCCCGCCTTGCTCAGATGCGAGGGATCGCTCTTGAGGCCGAACTTGGAGAACGTGCCGGTCCCCGCCTCGATCTGGCAGCGTCCGCAAAGGCCGCGCCCGCCGCACACCGAATCGAGATCGACGCCGATGCTGCGGGCCGCGTCCAGAACGGATGTGCCGAAGACAAACCGCCCCCGCTTGCCCGAAGGCGTGAAGACGACCAGCGCATCTTTCGCCTTCGCCATGATCGAGCCTGTCAGACTTCGCTGGCGGCGCCCTCCTGCCGCCGCCGCCGTCCCTCGCGCCCGCCGCGGCGGCGTCCGCCGTCTCCCCCCGCCGCCCCGGCTGGATCGCGGAAGCGGCCAAGCCAGCGGCGGCAATCGGGATCGTTGCCGTTCATCATGTCGGCCGCCATCACCGCGGCGACCTCGCCCTCATGCAGCGGGTTCATGATCGCCGAGGTCAGCCCCGAGCGCGCCGCCATGGACAGGAAGGC
>CAZBRE010000040.1:0-31514 GCA_964494065.1 uncultured Alphaproteobacteria bacterium | reverse complement strand
AGCGCGGCCCCTCGGGCGTCATCGGCTCGAACAAGCCCGACGGCGACAAGGCGGCCGAGATGATCCTGGAAGCCTTTCCGCGCGGCAAGAAGCCCGGCCGCAAGGCGCTGACGGCGCTGCTGGCCGACCGCGGCGTGCGGGTCGTCGATTTCGCGGCCTGGAAGAAGATCGATGCTGCCGAGCTTGCGGCCGCCACCGGCGGCGCGCCCCGCGCCAAGTTCGCCCGCATCGAGGACATGCTCAAGGTGCTCGACGGATAGCGCGCATCGGACGCACCCGGCGCCCGATTTGAGATTAGGCGCGTGCTCGTGTTACCCTGTGGCCGACAAGCTGACATCAAATCTTATACGGTGCTTCCGTTTTGCGCGGGGGCGCGGTGGCGATTCACGTCCATTGCGTCGGGTTTCGTTCGGGCGTCCTGGGAGACTATCCGGAGACTGGTGTGGGCCAACCCTTGGGACCACTAGGAGAGCATCAATGACGGGCGAAGACGGCTTCGAGCAGATCAACGAAGCCAAAGCCGAGATGGGCCATATCTACAATCAACCCGATCCGAGGGCCTATTTCAGAGAACTGAAAGGACTCGGATATTCCATTCCCGACGCGGCCAAGCCGATATTTCAGAAGCTGATCGGGCATCTGCGCCGCCGCCGAAACGACACCGTGCATGTTCTGGATCTCGGCTGCTCCTACGGTGTGAATGCAGCCATCCTCAAACACGATCTGGCGATGCCGGATCTCTATGCGCATTGGGGAAAAGAGGAGCTGCGCTCCGCCACGCCGGAAGAGCTTGTGCAGATCGACCAGCACTATTTCTCCAAATTGGAAGAGCCCGAGGACATCGAATTCATCGGCCTGGACCAGGCGGAAAACGCAGTCGAATTCGCCGAGGACGTCGGCCTGTTGGACGAGGGGCTGGCGGTCAATCTCGAGACCGATCCGCTGCCCAAGCCCAGCGGGGATGAACTGGCCTCGGTCGATCTCGTCACCTCGACGGGCTGCGTCGGCTATGTGACCGAAAAGAGCTTCGACCGCCTCCTGCCCGCGGTCATGCAGGGCCGGCCGCCATGGTTGGCCAATTTCGTGCTCCGGATGTTTCCCTTCGACGGCATCGAGCGGACCCTGCGCGCGCACGGCTATGTGACCGAAAAGCTTCAAAACCATACCTTCGTGCAACGCCGGTTCGCCTCGGAAGAGGAACAGGAGCAGGTGCTCGATCAATTGCGCGATCGAGGGATCGACCCGACGGGCAAGGAAACCGAGGGCTACCTCCTGGCCGAGTTCTACCTCTCGCGCCCGGCGGCCGAGGGGAACGGAGCGACTGTGGACCGCCTGGTCCTCGCGTGACCGCCGCGGCCGGGGGCGGGGTCCGTTCCGCTCACCGGCCGCCCCTCCCGGAAGGCGACGTGAACCCGACGCTGAAAAAACTGGAAGCCGCGTTTGCCCTGGCTGCCGAGGAAAAGAATTACCTGCGTGACCTTCACGGCGTGCCCCGGAGCATTCGGGCGGGCCGCCAGATCGTGGTTGAAGGTGGGACCTACAAGCAGATCTTCTTCCTGATCGACGGCTGGGCGTTCCGCTCGAAATATCTGCCCGACGGCCGCCGCCAGATTTTCAGCTACCTGATCCCGGGCGATCTGATCGGCTTGCGGGCGAGCCTGATGAAATTCGCCGATGACACGGTCGAGGCGTTGACCGACTGCGAGGTTTCATCCTTCTCGCTCGATCGGCTCTACGAAGCCTGTCGAACGCATCCGCGGTTGGCGGTGGCGTTGATGTGGTCGGCGGCGCGCGAGCAATCGATGCTCAGCGAGCAGGTCATGCGCATCGGCCGGCGGAATGCCGTCGAGCGCATCGCGCATTTCTTCCTGGAGCTCCTGCGCCGCCTTCAGTTGGTCGACGAAGCCGGCCGCCGCTCCTTCGAGCTGCCGCTGACCCAGGAGCTGATCGCCGACACGCTCGGCTTGAGCATCGTGCATGTGAACCGCACGTTGCGCACGCTTCGCCAGCGCGGCCTGGTCGAGATCGTCGAGGGCCGCCTGGTCATTCACGACGTCGACAAGCTGTCGGAGCTCGCCAGCTTCGACCCGCTCTATCTCGGCCAAGCCACCAGGGGCGCCTGACCGGCCGATCCCGCGCGTGTTCGCGCTCCCCTAGCGGCAGGACCGTCGTGCGGCCTTGAGCGCGTCGGTGAAGCCGATCAGCGAATAGGTGTCCACAGTCAGCGTGCCGCGGCTCGAGACGCCGCGCACCACCATCCGTTTGCCCTTGCGCATGGCCCGCACCAGGCGCCGCGAGCTCTTGCGGCGTTCGGTCCACGCGGTATCGCCGGCGGGCTTCAGGCGGAAGCGGCGCGGTCCGATCTTCACCGTCACCTTGGTCCGCCGCTTGTACTTGTAGCCGGCGATCACGGCCACGTCCTCACGGCCGCTCTCCGGGTTGTGTATGACCTGGATGTAGGCATCGCCGCGACGCTTGTATCGCCCGCGTTCACGGCGCGGATCGGCCTCCACGTAGCAGACCTTGCCGCGTCGATCCTTCTCCGTGTAGGCGTGCCAATCGAGATAGTTGGCAAGCATTCGTCGGGCGGCCGCCTCGGCGTCCGGGCTTGCGATCACGCTGCCGGCAAGCACGGTGCCGGCGAGTAGGAAAAAAGAGCCAAATCGGCAGTCACGTCGTAGGTCACGCCGCAAGTCACGTCGTATAGGCACAAATCCTCCGATTGGTTCATTCCAGCGCCGCTTGCATACCCCGCGAATGCCGGGTCAGCGCTAATCCGCATGGAGGTCGGCCGCCTTAACATATGTTAATGCAAGCGCTGTCCGGGGCTATTGACGCGGCCCTGAGCGCGATCGTCGGCCCGGTTCGGCCCGGACGGGTCTCAGCTGCGGAACGAGCTTTCCTCGAATACGTCGGCGCCGTCGGGCACCGCCATCCACGCATGCTTGCGCTTCGTGAAGACGGAGCGCTGGGGCTTTGGGAAGTCCGGGTCGGTGAAGCAGCCGACGGCGACGCCCAGAAATCCCGCCAGCGACTCCGCCTCCCAATAGACGTTCGTTCCGCAGGTCGGGCAGAAATGGTTGGTCAGCGTGCGGCCCGAATCGGTGGGTCTGGCGAAGCTCTTCGTATCGCCGCTGACCGACACCTTGCCGGCCTCGAAATAGGCGCCGACGCCGTAGGGGGCGCCGGTGCGCCGCTGGCAGGCCTCGCAGTGGCACATGATGACGAAGGTCGGCTCGCCCTCGGTCGTGACCTTCAGGTTGCCGCAGCCACACTGCGCTTCACGCATCCATATCTCCTTGGCCGGCGTCCGGCCTGCTCGACGATCGGCCCCGAGCGGGCGAAAACGTTGGGGTATCCCGGAACTATGCCACTGCATCCCGGCGGAAGCGATGGCGTGGATGGGACGGGCGCACGACCGGCCGTGGCGCGGCGCTCAGCGGCACAGCCGGTGTCGGCGGAAGCAGAGGTTGCGCGCTCCGGCGCTGGGCTGGGCGCTGCAGACCCGGCGGCATGCCGACGAATAGCGCCGCTTGGTCGTGGTCCGTCTCGGGTGGCCACAGACAACCCGGTTCCCGGCGATCACATACCCGCTGACACGGTAGGATTGCCGACAGGCTGCGGCGAGATCGATATCGTGCAGCACATAGCCCTGGACACGGCCGGGCTGGCGGCATTGGTGCGCGACGCCGCCGGGCCGCCGGGCGGCAGCCCGTCGAACATAGATGCTGTTCGGATATTTGGTTCGGCAATAACGCCTGAAGTCCGGCTCTCCGGCCGTGCGGCGCGGACCACCGGTGCCAGGCCCGCGCAGGCAGAGCACGCGGGCACCGTCGCGTTCATAGCGCCGGGAGCCTGTGGTCAGGCGGCAGGCTTCCGCGAGATCGATGCCCTGGAGCGTACCGCGCTGATTGCAGAAGCGCCGGATGCCCCGGAGCACTGGGAAGCTGTTGGGGAAATGGGTCCGGCAGTATTTGGCGAGGTCGGCATCGACTTTGGCCTGCGCGCCCGCCGGGTGAGCGCTTGCGGCAATCGACACGAAAGCGACAGCGGCAATCGCACCAGACCGGAGAGCTCTTTGGCGGTGTGGCAGAGTGTGGGACATATCGGGTCTCCTATCTGTCCGGCGGCGCAGTCGGTCCGCGACCGATCGCTCACGCCGTCGCCCGTGTGTCTTCGGGGTTGGCCAAGAGCCGCTCGATTACATCGTCGGTCGTCCGCACGTCGCCGAAGCTCTGCCAGAAGCTCGTCAGCCCGGCCAGGTGGTCTTCGTCGAAGCGCGCCGCATTGGCGTCGGAGACCATGACGCAGCGATAGCCGATCATCATGGCGTCGCGCGCGCTCGATTCGCAGCACATGTTGGTCGCCATGCCGCAGACGATCAGGTTCTCGATGCCGCGCGCCTGCAAGGTCTCGTGCAGGTCGCACGCCCCCTGAATGAAGGCGCTGAAGCGCGACTTGCGCGCGATGACGTCGCCGTCCCGGACCTCGAGCTTGGGATAGAGCTTGTGCCCCTCGGCACCCTCGCTGAGGCTGTTTCGATGCGCCGCCATCTTTTCGGCCGTGAAGAAATAGTCGTGATAGATCGGCCACTTGCTGGGCGCGCCCTCGGCCTCCGCCACCGTCATCAGCACCCAGGCGACGACCCCGCCGCGCGCCCGCATCTCCGCGGCGAGGCGGTTGATGTTGGGCACGATGCTGCGGCCGGTCTCGACCTCGGCCACGAAGAAGTTCTGCATGTCGATGACGACGAGCGCGGTCTTCGCCGGATCGAAATGGTCGAACACCTCCAGCTTGCCGCGCTTGGCCATGATGCGGTCGATCACGTATTGCGGCATTTCGGTTTGATGCGGCATTCGTTTCTCCCCTGCGGGCGGGCGTTTCTCCCCTGCGGACAGTCTTCCGCGGCGCTAGCGCCGGTGCCGCAAATGTCTGAGCCGCTTGAGCCCGGCAAGCGCCCGCTTGTCGCCGGGCTTCAGGCGCAAAGCCTTGTTGAAGTCCTTGCGCGCGCCCTCATGCTCTTCCAGCACCTCGCGGGCGAGGCCTCGATTGACGTAGGCGCCGGCGAGCTTGGCGTCGAGCTCGATGGCGCGGGTGAAATCGGCGACGGCGCGGCGATGCTTCAAGAGCCCGCCCAGCGTGGTGCCGCGGTCGTTGTAATAGGCCGCGTCGTCGGGCTTGAGGGCGATCGCGCGGTTGTAGTCGTGGAGCGCCAGGGTCAGCTTGTTGATGGTGCGGTAGATGCTGGCGCGCTGGAAGAAATAGTGCGGGTTGCCGGGCGCCAGCGCGATCGCGTGTGAGACGTCGATCACCGCCCATTTGTATTGCTTTTGCTTTGCGCGCGCGCTGCCGCGGCTGAAATAGGCATGGGCCCGGCTGGGCTCGAGCTTGATCGCCGTGTCGAAATCCTCGATCGCGCGCTTGGTCTGCCCGCGCTCCAGATAGATCATCCCCCGGTTCACGTAGGCGAAGTAGGCCTTGGGCTCGAGCTTGATCGCCCGGTCGAAATCGCGCATCGCGTTTTTGCGCCAGCCCCAGCGCGCGGCCATCACGCCGCGCTCGACATAGGAGCGGGCGCGCTTGCGGTCGAGCGCGACGGCGCGGTTGATGTCGTTGAGCGCGGGGCCCCGGCGGCCGAGCTGCTGATAGGCGATGGCGCGGCGGATGTAGATCCCGATGATGGCTTTGTCGACCAACGCCTTCTTGGCTTTGTCCTTGGGCTTGGGCCGCTTGCCGATGGCGACCGAATAGTCGGCGATTGCGGCCTTTGGCTGGCCGAGCGCCACGCGCACGTCGCCGCGCTTGACGTAAACAGCCAGGAACTCGGGCTTCAGCGCGATCGCGCGGTTGAAATCGGCGAGCGCGAGACGGAGCCGGCGGAGATGCTGATAGCGGGTGCCGCGGTTGCTGTGGGCGACGGCCTCGGCGTTGAGGTTGAGATCGCCTGATTTCAGAAGCCGTGTGCAGGCCGCGATCCCCGCCGTATCGTCTTGGTGCCGGGGGCAGTCCCGCAAATCCTTGGAGAGGTCGGCGCGCGCCGCGCCGGCGGCCAGCACAGCCGTCGAAACTGCCGCCAGGAGCGCTCTCAAGGTCAGGATGCCAAGGGATCCGCGCACTTTCCGCGTCCGTTCCCCGGTTGAAATGGACCGATTGTTTTCTCCGCCGCGTCAATGTGACCATTGTGGCTGTCCGAGGTCAAGCGCCGCCGCCGCGCCCGCCGGCACCCGCCCGAGACCTGCCCGGGGCCCGCCAGGGGCCCATAAGCGGCACGGCCAGGGTCCCGGTCCGCGAAGAGCTCGCAGGCGCAATTAATTGGGCTTGCTGATAGTTTAAGCCTTTAATATATACCCGATAGGACCAGCTGGGGTCCGTGTTGCGAACCACCGCCGTGTCCCGCCCGAGCGTGGATTTCGGACGCGCAAAACCTTGTGATTCGGTGGTGACTTTGCCGGTCGCCGGGTCCATATAATTGAGTTGCGGCAAGACCCTGCGAACAATAAGGCGAACAACGAGCCAACACGCAGACGCCTGAGAAGAAGGATTTCGCGCTATGTCGACGGCCACCGCGGCGGTGCAGGAAGCACCGCCTCGTCAAGAACGTGACTCTGCGGTCATTCGCTTCGCCGGCGATTCCGGCGACGGCATGCAGCTCACCGGCAGCCAGTTCACCGCCGCGACCGCGCTCGCCGGCAACGACCTGGCGACCTTCCCCGATTTCCCGGCGGAGATCCGCGCGCCCGCGGGCACGACCTACGGCGTGTCGGCGTTCCAGATCAATTTCGGCGCGCGCAACATCCAGACCTCCGGCGACGAGCTCGACGCGCTGGTGGCGATGAACCCCGCCGCGCTCAAGGTGAACCTCGAGGACGTCAAGCCCGGCGGCCTGGTGATCGTCGATACCGGCGCCTTCACCGACAAGAATTTGCGCAAGGCGGGCTACGAGACGAGCCCGCTCGACGACGACAGCCTCTCCAACTACCGCGTCTTCAAGGTCGACATGTCGCGGCTCACTGTCGAGTCAGTGAAGGATTTCGGCCTTTCGAACAAGGAGGCGCTGCGCTCCAAGAACCTGTGGTCGCTGGGCCTGGTCTACTGGCTCTTCGGCCGCAGCCGCGCCCAGACCGTCGATTGGCTGAAGGCCAAATTCGCCAAGCGGCCGGAGATCGCCGACTCGAACATCGCCGCGCTCAATGCCGGCCACGCCTTCGGTGAGACCGCGGAGCTGCCGAGCGAGGTCGACGCGGTGATGATCCCGCCGGCCGAGATCGAGCCCGGCACCTACCGTACGCTGACCGGCACCGAGGGCATCGCCTGGGGCCTGGTCGCCGGCGCGCATCTGGCCGCGCTGCCGATGGTCTTCTGCGGCTACCCGATTACGCCCGCCTCCGCCCTACTCCACACGCTGGCGCCGCTCAAGGCCTATGACGTGACAACGTTCCAGGCCGAGGACGAGATCGCCGCCGTCTGTGCCGCGATGGGCGCGTCCTACGCCGGCTCGCTCGGCATCACCGCGAGCTCGGGGCCCGGCGTCGCGCTCAAGACCGAGGCGCTCGGCCTCGCCATCGCAACCGAGCTGCCGCTGGTTCTCGTCAACGTCCAGCGCGGCGGACCCTCCACGGGCCTGCCGACCAAGACCGAGCAGTCCGACCTCTTCCAGGCGGTCTGGGGCCGCAATGCCGATTCGCCCGTCGCCGTGGTCGCGGCGAACTCCCCCGGCGACTGCTTCCCGACCGCGATCGAGGCGGTGCGTCTGGCGACCAAATACATGACGCCGGTGATCCTGCTGACCGACGGCTATATCGCCAACGCGGCCGAGCCCTGGAAGATCCCCGATTTCGCGGATTTCGCGCCCTTCCCGGTCACCCACCGCACCGATCCCGAGGGCTTCCAGCCCTATATGCGCGACGCGGCGACGCTCGCCCGGCCCTGGGTCAAGCCCGGCACGCCGGGACTCGAGCACCGCATCGGCGGCATCGAGAAGGACTACAACTCCGGCAACATCTCCTACGATGCCGACAACCACCAGCTCATGACCGATACGCGCGCCGCCAAGATCGACGGCATCGCGAAGGACATCCCCGAGCAGGCGATCGAGCAGGGCCCCGACAAGGGCCCGCTCCTGGTCGTCGGCTGGGGCTCGACCTTCGGGCCGATCAGCCGCGCGGTCGCAAACTGCCGCGAGGACGGCCTGGACGTGGCGCAGATCCATCTCCGCCATATCTGGCCGCTGCCGCGAAACCTCGGCAAGATCCTGAAGTCGTATGACCGCGTGCTGGTGCCCGAGATGAATACGGGCCAGCTCAGGACGCTGTTGCGCGCGCAATACCTCGTCGACGCCGAGGGGCTCAACAAGGTCTCCGGCAAGCCGTTCAAGATTTCCGAGATCGAACGGGCAATCGCCGAACGCTTCGGCCGCTAGGGAGGGCCGATCCCATGAACGTACAGACACCGCCCGCCGCCCTGTTACCCAAGGATTACGCCTCCGACCAGGAAGTGCGCTGGTGCCCGGGCTGCGGCGACTACGCGATCCTCAAGGCCGTGCAGAAGACGCTGGCCGATATCGAGGCCGACCGCGCCGACACCGTGTTCATCTCCGGCATCGGCTGCGCCGCGCGCTTTCCCTATTACATGTCGACCTACGGCTTCCACACCATCCACGGCCGCGCGCCGGCGATCGCGACCGGCGTCAAGCTCGCCAATCCGGCGCTCAACGTTTGGGTCGTCGGCGGTGACGGCGACGGGCTCTCGATCGGCGGCAACCACACGATGCACGCCATCCGCCGCAACGTCGACTTGAACTACCTGCTGTTCAACAACGAGATCTACGGGCTCACCAAGGGCCAGTATTCGCCGACCTCCAAGCTCGGCACGCGCTCGCCCTCGACCCCGCTCGGCTCGGTCGACAACCCGGTCTCCGCGCTCTCCTTCGCGATGGGCGCCTCGGCGCGCTTCATCGCCCGCGGCATCGACCGCGACCAGAAGCGCCTGCCCAGCATCTTCGCCCGCGCGCACGCGCATCGGGGCTGCTCGTTCGTCGAGGTGATCCAGAACTGCATCGTTTACAACGACGGCGTCTTCGAGCATTTCACCGAGAAGGACGTGGCGCCCGACAACCAGGTCTGGTGCGAGCATGGCCAGCCCTTGCGGTTCGGCAAGGAGAACGAGAAGGGTCTGCGCTTCGATCCCAAGTCCTTCTCGCTCGAGGTCGTCACCATCGGCAAGGACGGCGTCACCGAGGACGACATCCAGATCCATGACGAGACCAACCGCACCCTCGGCGTGATGCTGGCGGCGATGGAGCCGCCGACCTTCCCGATCGCGATCGGCGTGATCTATTGCGATCCGCGCCCGTCCTACGAGGGCGCGGTGTGGGCCCAGAACGAGCAGACCAAGGGCCGTCTCGACGGCAAGAAGCCGACCATCGACGCCCTGTTGCGCGCGGGCCACACCTGGACGGTTAGCTGACGTTCGTCCGTCTCTCTCCGTTGGGCACGGGTTGACTCGCTAACGGGTCGCGCACATCTGCGTATTCATTCGGCCGTGAAAACGGCGCCGCCTTTGCCCTCGTGAGAGTCCACGCGGGGGCAACGCCATCACTATTTCCCCAACCAAACCGACAAAGATCTAAATCGAACAGGAGGAGACGCGCGCATGCGGGTCAGAATCATTGCCTTTGCGATGGCAACGGGATTTGTCACGTCGCCGCTCGCCGCAGACGAAACGTCGTCGGCCAAGACCGAAGCACGGCATCCACAACAACAGGCGCAAGCGGGTCACGTTCGCGACCGGTCCTGGCATTCGCGCGGCCGCAGCTGGCGGGGCCATATCCGCAACCGGTCGTGGAAGGCCGGGCCGAACAGCGGTACCGGCCATCGCGCGGGGCGGAGCTGGCGCGGCCATGTCTCCGGCAAGTCCTGGCCGACCGGGCGCGGCGGCGCCCATGTGCGCAGCCGGTCCTGGCATCAGTCCGGCCGCAGTTGGGGCGGCCATATCCGCAACCGCTCCTGGGGCGCCGGCTCCGGTGGCGGCCGAGGCCGCAACGGTGCACAGCATCGCAGCGGCCGCACCTGGCAAGGCCACGTCTCAGGGCGTTCCTGGGCGACCGGGCGCGGCGGCACCCATATCCGCGGCCGCTCCTGGCATGTCTCTAGCCGCAGCTGGGGCGGTCATATCCGCAGCCGGTCGTGGAAGGCCGGGCCGAACAGCGGCACCGGCCATCGCGCCGGCCGCAGCTGGCGCGGTCACGTCTCGGGCAAGTCCTGGCCGACGGGACGCGGCGGCGCGCATGTGCGCGGCCGGTCCTGGCATCAGTCGAGCCGCAGCTGGGCGGGCCACGTCCGCAGCCGCTCCTGGCGCTGACCGCGACGCGCTTAGGTTCAAGCGCCCCCGACGGTTGGATGAAACGCGACGCCGCCGGCCTCGACCGGCTGCCGGCGTCGCGTGACCGCCGCAGGGTCGCGTAATGCGCATCTGCGTAGCGGTATGTGATTCCGTCCGGAGCGACGATCGCCGACGGTGAAAGTTTGCAATGCTTCGACGCTCGGGTTGGAGTACGGTGCGGGCTGTGCGGTCTGATCGATGCTCGGAGGCTTGCGGCATGATCCAAAAAATACTGATGATCCTCGGCTTGGGGATGGCGCTCGGGATTGCGCCAGCCGCCGCCGGCCAGCAGACCCGTGGCGACGCCGTGCAATTGGCGCAAGCCGGGCCTCATATTCAGGGCCGTTCCTGGCACCGGATCGGGCACAGCTGGGGCGGCCACGCCCGGAACCGCTCCTGGCACCGCCGCCGCGGTAGCTGGGGCGGACACCGCAATGCCGCATCCTGGCACGACAGCCGCCGCTCCTGGCACAACCGCCAGCGGTCCTGGCACCAACGCAACCGCAGCTGGGACAGGCCGCGCGCACGGCACATCCGCGGGCGCTCCTGGCACCGTCCCGGCCATAGCTGGCGTGGGCATCGCCGTGGCCGCAGCTGGAACGATCACCGCCGGGCGCGCAGCTGGCACAACCGCGGCCGCAGCTGGTAGGTCCAAACGGCTTGGTTGGGTCGGCCGGGCTGGTCCCGGCCCGCTCGTCCCGTCAGGCCGGCCCTACCAGGTCAGCCAGCGCAGCACGAAGCGGTTCTCCCGGCGCACGAAGACCCGGCGCAGCTCGTCGCCGAACAGGATGACGAGCGCGAAGGGAACGCTGAGCGCGAAGTGCCAGGCCTCGAGCGGCGCCGTGCCGAAGAAGGTGTTGAAGGCCGGCACATAGGCGATGCAGCCCAGCAGCGCGAGCTCGGTCGCGATGCCGAACAGCACCAGGCGGTTGCTGAAGGCGCCCACGCTGAACAGGCTCTGCCGCCGGATCCGGCAGATCATCACCACCGCCACCTGACAGATGATGATCGAGGCGAAGAAGCCGGTGATCGCGGTCCGGTAAAGCGGGTCGCTCGCGGCGAGCTCCACCCCCCAGGTCCAGCCGCCGTCGTAGAGAATCACGAAATAGGTGAGAAAGCCGGCGGCGGCCTGGATCACGCCGACGATGCAATAGCTCATGAAGAGAAGATTGCCCGTCAGCAGGCGCTCGCCCCGCTTGCGCGGCGGCTTTTGCATGACGTCGGCTTCGGGCTGCTCCGCGCCGAGCCCCAGGGCGGGCACGATATCCGTGCCCAGATCGATCGCCAGGATGAGCACGACGGTGAGCGGCAGCGGAATGTCGAGCAGCACGAAGGCGATGAATGGCAGGATCTCCGGCACGTTGCTGGTCAGAATGTAGGCGATGAACTTCTTGATGTTGTCGAAGATCGTGCGGCCTTCCTCCACCGCCGCGACGATGGTGGCGAAGTTGTCGTCCATCAGCACCATCTTCGACGCTTCCTTGGCGACCTCGGTGCCGCGCTGGCCCATGGCGACGCCCATATCGGCGTTCTTGAGCGCCGGCGCGTCGTTGACGCCGTCGCCGGTCACGGTGACGACCTCGCCCCTCGCCTGGAAGGCCTGGACGATCTGCAGCTTCTGCTCGGGCGAGATGCGCGCGAAGATGATCTCCGGCTCCGCCAGCACGCGCGCCAACGCGTCTTCGTCCATCGCCGCCAGCTCGTCGCCGTGGACGACGGTGCCGTGGTCGGTGATGAGGCCGATCTGGCGGCCGATCGTCTCGGCCGTGAGCCCGTAGTCACCGGTCAGCATGACGACGCGGATGCCGGCGCTGCGGCAGCGCGCAACCGCCTCGGGCACTTCCGGGCGCGGCGGGTCGAGCATGCCGACGATGCCAAGGAAGGTGTAGCCCTCCTCCGGGATGTCGCGCTCCGCCGTCTCGCGGATCGCCAGCGCCAGGCCCCGCTCGCCGCGCGAGGCGAGCGCGCGGTAGCCGTCGATCAGGTGTCCGCGCTGGCGGTCGTCGAGGGTCAGCGTCTCGCCGTCGAGCACGACCTTGTCGCACATCGCCATCACGACTTCCGGCGCGCCCTTCAGATACGCCTCGTAGCGCGCCCCGCCATCCGCCCCGCCACTCTCCTGTTCCGGCACCGCGTAGAGCGTGGTCATGCGCTTGAGCGCGTAGTCGAAGGGTTCCGCCGCGACCCGCGTGTAGCCCGAGAGATCAGCGACATGCGCCATCGAATTTGCGTAGTCGAGCAGCGCGACCTCGGTCGCATCGCCGACCGTGCCGGTTTCGGTCAGATGCGCGTTGTTGCACAGCACCATGACGCGGCGCGCGGCGGCGAAGGCCGGATGATCGAGAACCGCGCGATCGTCGGCCTCGACGGCTTTGCCGCCGAGCACCAGCGTCTGCACCGAGAGCCGGTTCTGGGTCAGCGTGCCGGTCTTGTCCGAGCAGATGACCGTCGTGCTGCCCAGCGTCTCCACGCTTTCCAGGTTCTTGATCAGCGCGTTCTTGGACGCCATCCGCTTGCTCGCCATGGTCAGCGCGAGCGTGACCGTGGGCAGAAGACCCTCCGGCACGTTGGCGACGATGATGCCGATGGCGAAGATGAGGCTCGCCAGCTCGCCCCGGCCGATCGCCACGCTGATCACGAAAAACAGAATGCCGAGAACGATCGCGATCGCGCTGATGATGGTGATGAAATGCTTGAGCTCGCGGCGGATCGGCGTCTCGACCTCGCCGGTCGCCTTGGTCAGCGCCACGATATTGCCGATCTCGGTGTCCATGCCGGTGCGGCAGACGATGGCTTTGGCGTCGCCGCTCTGCACCAGCGAGCCGGAGAACAGCATGTTTCGGCTGCGGATCAGCACCGGGTCGCTCGCCGCCGCGTCGAGCTTCTGGGCCTCGCTCTCTCCGGTCAGGCTGCTCAAGTCGACGGTCAGCCGGTAGGCCTCGATCAGGCGGCAATCCGCCGGCACCCGGTCGCCTTCGGAGAGAAAGATCACGTCGCCGGGAACCAGCTCCTTTGCGTCTACCTCATGGCTGTCGCCGTCGCGCAGCACCGTCACGATCACCGGCAGCATGCGCCGGAAGCTCTCCATGATCCGCTCGCTCTGGCGCTCCTGCACGTATGTGAAGGCGGCGTTGAGCAGCACGACGCCGAAGAGCGCGTAGGCGATGTAGAGGTTGCCCTGGCCGCGCTCGAGCGTCTCGGCGAAGAGCGCCAGGAAGCCACCCGCGATCAGCAGGATCGCGAAGAAGTTCCGGAACTGGAGCAGGAACTTGACGATCTCCGGCGTCGCCCTGCGCACGCGAAGCGCGTTGGGGCCGAACCGCGCGCGCCGCGCCTCGGCCTCGGCCTGGCGCAGCCCGACCGCGCCGCTGGCGAGCGTTTGGTAAAGCTCGGACAGCGGCTGGGTATGGCTGTCGGCGGTGGGTGTCGCCGGCGCCATGGTTGTTTGGACCTCTGAACGTGGCATCCGCGCGTTCGATTGAGCAGCAGCGATGAACAGCCGGACGATCGTCCAGCCTGTTCGTGACACTCTTGTGATCGAAAGGCTTTTGATCAAGCCCGGCGCGACAATGTTTCGCTGGCGGCGGCCGTCCTAAAGGCCGAGCGGGCCGAAGTCGACGTCGGGATAGTAGCCGGCCAGGCGTGCGAGACGGTCCTTCTGCGCCGGGCTCAGCTCCTCGGCGCCGCGGCCCGAGCCGCCCTTGTTGAACCGCGTCTTTGCCTTGCCGTCGTCGAGCGCAGCCACCGCGGCCACGCAGTCCGCTTGCGACTTGCCGAGTCCGTAGAAATCGGCGATGCGCTTCACCGTCTCGGGCTTCGTTGCGATCAGCGCCTCGTAGCTCACCGTGAGGGCCTCGATCCGGTCCTGCCCGACCGCGTCCATCCATGAGGCGTAGAAGGCGAAGTACCAGGGCATGAAGGTATCGATCACGATATCGATGCGCTCGGCGCGCTCGAATCGCTCCCAGCGGTCGATGAAGAAGGTGTTGGTGACGGCGCCGTTGTCGATGAAATCGGTGTAGCTGACGACGATGTCCATCAGGTTCCGCACCTGGATCAGCGGCTTGATCGCGAAGGCCTGGAGCAGCTGGATGTTGGCTTCGGTTGCCCGGAAATGCTGCTGGGTGATGGTGTTGCGCCGCGCCGCCTCGCGGAGATAGGGCAGGTGAAGCTCCTGCTCGTTCTGTTGGAAGGCGAAGGAGAAGTAGGTGTCCTCCCAGCCGGTCAGCGCCTGCAGGAGCCGGTTGAGTAGCGTCGAGCCGCTCTTCGGCATGCAGGCGATGACGACATGCGTACCCAGCTCCGCCGCCTCCAGCTCGGGCGCAAAGTCGGACAGCGCCGCCGGCATCTTCGCCATCGATAGGCTGTGCATGAGATGGTTGAGCCAGATCGAGTTGCCCGGATCGGCCACCATGACTTCGCGCAGCGCCGGCACCGCCTTGGCGTGATCGCCGTCGCCCGAGGCGAGCTGGACCTTGGCGAGGGTGAGCTCGCGCGCCATGCGCAGATTGTCGGCATAGTCCGCCACCGTCGGGGCCAGCTCGTGCGCCCGCCGGAAATGCTGTAGCGCGTCGAGATGCCGGTCCTTTTGCGCGGCGACGCAGCCGAGCACGTTCAGCATTCCGGCGTTGCCGGGACGGCTCGCCAGGATCTGCTTGATCAGCGTCTCGGCCGGGTCGAGCCGGCCGCGGTTGATTAGCTGGACGACTTGCGCCTCGCGCGGGTCGGCGGTGGGAAGCTGGCTCACCGTCGTCCGCCTAGAGGCCAATCGGGCCGAAATCGACGTCGGGGTAATAGCTTGCCAGATGGCGGATGCGGACTTTCTGCGCTTCGCTCAGCTCCCCGCCGCGTCCGGCCCAGCTGGGCGGCGAGGATAGCGAGCGTGTTCATTATCTGGTGGTCGTGTGGGCGGTCGCTCAGCACGTCCAGAAAGATCGCCTCGGCCTGCGGCAGCGCGCCGACCTGCATCAGGCTGATCGCCTGCTGTTCGCGGAGCTCGAGGGGGCGGGTTTCGGGAGTCGGTTCGGTCATCTGGCTCCGTCCAGCGACTTGGAGGTATCGGGTGACGCTAGCGGAACGTTGTTGAAAAAAAGTAAAGCAAATCAAATGCATATATGCTTAATCGTCGATAAACCGACGGTCGGCGTGAAGCCGGCGCATAGTGGGGAGAAGATGCGGAAAGGGCTGCCGGCGGGGGTACCCCGGCGATGGGGTCAGGCTGCGGCGGGGCCCCCGTGGATCCCGCATTCGGTCTTGTCCTGCTCGGCCCAGCGGCCGGCGCGCGGATCCTCGCCCGGCGCTACGGCCCGCGTGCAGGGCGCGCAGCCGATCGATGGATAGCCCTGATCATAGAGCGGGTGGCGCGGCAGGCCGCGCGCCTCGTAGTAGCGTTCGACGTCCTCCGCCCCCCAGCGGGCCAGCGGGTTCACCTTGATCCGTCCGTCCGCCGCCTCGACCGCGGGCAGCTCCCCGCGCTCTTTGGTCTGAAACCGCTTGCGGCCGGTGAACCAGGCGTCATAGCCGTCAAGCGCGCTTTCCAGCGGCCAGACCTTGCGGATGGCGCAACACGCATCGGGGTCGCGCGCATGCAGCGTGCCGTCCGGGTCGTGTGCGGCGAGGTCGCCCGAATCGGGTCGGATGTCGCGCACATTGGTCAGCCCCAGATGCTCGGCCAGCGCGTGGCGATAGGCGAGGCTCTCGCCGAAATGCTTGCCGGTCTCCAGGAACAGCACCGGGGTCGCCGGATCGATCCGCGCCACCAGATCGAGCAGCACCGCCGCCTCCGCCCCGAAGGAGGAGACGAGGGCGATGCGGCCGGCGAACTCCCGTTCGATCATGGCGCGCACGATCATGAGGCCGTCATAATCGCGGTAGCGCGCGAGCAGCGCCGCCGCCAATTCGGTCGTGTGCGCCGCGGGTGCGGGATCTTCGGCCGCACCGACCGACTGGATGCGCGTACCGTCGGCCATGGCTATTCGGCCGCGTTGCCGATGAGCGCGCTGACGGCGCCGTCGCTGTCGTCGAGCCGGCCGATCGGCGTAAGCGCGTCGAGCAGAAGCGGCGTCGCGACCAGCTCTTCGACCGTGTCGAGCCAGAGCGCCAGCGCCTCGCGGAAGCCCTCGAGATCGGCGTTACCGTTCGCCACCCGCGCCGACTGTTCCGACTGCCGCATGGCATCGAGCGTCTCCAGCAGCGGATGGTCGGTCGCATGGGCCGTGGTGACCCGCGCGAAGGTGACCTCGGCCAGCTCGTCGTCCTTGACCTCGTGACCGAGCCGGCCGAGCAGACGCTGGGCGGCATGGGCGGCGGCCGAGCGGCCGTCGTCGAGCGCCCGGTCCTTGATCCCGGCATGGAGCGCCCGGTCGACGTTGATCAGCCCGTCATCGGCGAGGTTCTGGTAGAGGTTGTCGAGGGGGAACCCGGCCGCGCATTCGGCCTGAACCGCCGCCGGCGTGACGAAAGTCTTGGCCTTCCCGAAATCGACATAGAGCGATGCGGAGGCATCGTCGCGCTCGGTGACTTCGTCGCCGAGCGGCGCCAGCACGTCGCGCAGCCCATCCTTGCCAATTGCCAACGCCCAGTCGCGCACCGACGTACCGGCATACCCGAACGGCGTATACGCCTCCAACAGCAGCTCGAAGGCGCGCCGCGCCTGGCGCGCCGGGACGACGGGGCCGCTCACGCCGATGGCGCCGACCGTGCGGTCATCGCCGCCGACATAGATCTGGTAGTGCGGTGCCGGCTGGCCGTCGATCTTCTTGCCCATGCCGCGGAAGCCGAAATCGGCCACGTGGTGCAGCCCGCAGCCGTTCTGGCAGCCGGAGATGCGCACGGTGAGATTGGGCTTGGGCTTGAAGTTCCGCGTCACCTCGACCAGCTCGCGGCCGAAATCCTGGCTGTTGGTGATGCCGATGCGGCAGGTCGTCGTGCCGGGGCAGGAAACGAGGTCCGGCTGGTCACCGATCTCGTCCTGCACCGGCAGACCGGTCGCCCGGATGGCGGCGACCGCTTCGTCGGCCCGCGTGGGGTCGATGCCGACGAAGGCAATGTTCTGGTCGCGCGTCGTCCTCATATGGTCGGCGCCGAAGAGCTCGCCGATCGACGCCAGCCCATCGAGCTGGTCGGCCGAGAGCAGCCCCAGCACCGGCGAGACGACGATGGTCGTCTTGCCGTCATGCTGGGCGAAGACGCCGGCCGGCGTCACCGGCGCCTCGGCCGGATCGGGCGCACGCCACGCGACCGGCTGCCACGGCCGCTGCGGCATGGCGAGGGCGCGCTCGAACTCCTCCTCGAAGAGCTTGCGGAAGGTCACCTCGCCGAAGCGCTTGAGCACGAATTTGAGCCGCGCCTTGTTGCGGTTCACCCGGTCGGAGTACTTTTGATGCAGGCGCACCAGCGCCTCGACCACCGCCGGAAGCTGTTCCTCGGTCACGAAATCGGCGACCTCGACCGCGGCCACCGGCTGCCCGCCCGTGCCGCCGCCGGCCAGCACCCGGAAGCCCTTTTCACCGTCCCGTTCGGTCGCGATCAGACCGAGATCGTGGATACCGCCGGCCCCGCAATCGACGGCGCATCCCGAGACCGTCGACTTGAACTTGCGTGGCATGTTCTGAACCAGCGGGTGGCGGATCCACGATTCGGCCAACTGGGCCGCGACCTTGCCGGCGTCGGTGTGCTCCTTGGGGCAGACGCCGGAGAAGGGGCAGGCGGTGAAGTTGCGCAGCGTGTTGCCGCAAGCCTCGCGCGACGTCATCGCGCCCTCCGCGAGGTCGGCCAGCAGCTCCGGGGTGTCGTCGGTCGGCATGTGATAGATCTGGAAAGCCTGACGCGTGGTGACGTGGATGTCGCCCTTGGCCCATTTGCGGTTGGCCGCCGCCACGGTGCGCGCCCACTCGAAGGGCAGCACGCCGCCCGGCACCTTGATCCGCACCATCTGCACGCCCGGCTGCAGCTGGCCGTAGATGCCGCGACGCAAGCGGAAGGCGGTCCAGGTCTCGTCGTCCCATTCGCCGGAGCGGAACTTGGCCAGCGCCTCGCGCAGCTCGTCGGCATCCTCCATGCGCACCAGCGGCTCGGCCTTGGGCGTCCAGGCCGGGCGGGCTTTGGTCGGCGGTGCGATCGATCCGGGCATCGTGGAACTCCTTATTCACATGAAAATCATGTGTATTTGATGATTCCACGGTAAGATCGCGTATAATGAGTCAATAATCAAGGTTCTCTGTGAAATATTTTATTCCACAGAACTTGAATGGAATTCACGTGTGGGGTTCAAGCCGCCCGCCGCCAGGAGGAGAAAACCACAGAGGCACAGAGACACAGAGGCACAGAGAGACCCGGCGGGTGGTATCACCCCATTCGTCATCCCCGCGAAAGCGGGGATCCAGTCGGGCGTCGATGTGGATTCCCGCTTTCGCGGGAATGACGGCGAGGTGGGATGGACGGGTCTCGCCTCTGTGCCTCTGTGGTGACCCCCCCCTACGCGACGCCCGTTCAGAACGGCAGCCCCACATAGTTCTCGGCAAGCGACCCGAGCGCATTCTCCGACGAAAGCAGGTATTCCAGATCGACCTGCTGCAGCTTCTGGTCATAGGGAATGTCGTCGGGGAAGGTGTGCAGCAGCATGGTCATCCACCAGCTGAACCGCTGCGCCTTCCACACCCGCGCCAGGGCCTTCGCCGAATAATTCTCCAGGCCGGTGTCGTCGCCGTCCTGATAGTGATCGACCATGGCGTGGTAGAGGTAATAGATGTCCGAGGCCGCGCTGTTGAGGCCCCGCGCGCCGGTGGGCGGCACGATATGGGCGGCGTCGCCGGCCAGGAACAGGTTGCCGAAGCGCATCGGCTCGGCCACGAAGCTGCGCAGCGGCGCGATGGATTTCTCGATCGACGGCCCGGTCTCCATGCGGGCGCCCACCTCGTCGGGCAGGCGGCGCTTGAGCTCGGCCCAGAAGTCCTCGTCCGACCAATCGTCGATCGTGTCGGAGAGCGGCACCTGGATGTAATAGCGGCTCAGCACCTGGCTGCGCAGCGAGCACAGCGCGAAGCCACGCTCGTGCTTGGCGTAGATGAGCTCGGGCGAGACCGGCTTGGTGCGCGACAGCACGCCCAGCCAGCCGAACGGATAGACGCGCTCGTATTCGCGCAGGATCTCTTTCGGGATCGACTTGCGGCTCACCCCATGGAAGCCGTCGGCGCCGATGATGAAGTTGCCGTCGATGCGGATGATCTCGTCACCATCGCGATAGGTCACGTAGGGCGCGTCGCTCTCGATGTCGTGCAGCTTCACGTCCTCGACGTTGTGGATCACCGTGCCGTTCATCCGGTCGCGCGCCTCGTAGAGGTCGCGGGTCAGCTCGGTCTGGCCGTAGACCACCACCGACGAGCCGCCGGAATATTTGTGCAGATCGATCCGGTCGAGCGTGCCGTCATGGGCGATGTGGAAGCCCTCGTGGATTTCGCCTTCGGCGTCCATCCGTTCGCCGCACTCGGCCTCGCGCATCAGTTCGGCGAAGCCGTGCTCCAGCACGCCGGCGCGGATGCGGCCCAGCACGTATTCGCGGGACTGGCGCTCCAGGACGATGGTGTCGATGCCCTTCAGGTGCAGCAGTTGGGATAGCATCAGCCCCGAGGGGCCGCCGCCGATGATGCAGACTTGGGTTTTCATGGTCGCGTCCTCCCTTTATCCACTGCGAAACTATCGGCGCGAGACGCAGGAAGGAATGGACGGGCAGGACGATTGCTTGTACGTATCGAACATGACGCCGACACCCCGAGCCGCGATCCTCAACTACAATCTCTTCGGCGAGACCGGGGACCTGCCCGACGTCGTCCATTGCGAGACCATCGAGACGCGCTCGCGCCTTCACGATTGGGAGCTCGCGCCGCACCGGCACGCGCGCCTCCACCAGATCCTGCTCCTGGAAAGCGGCGGCGGCCGCGTGAGCCTGGACGGGCAGGGTCATACGCTCGGTCCTTCGAGCCTGGTGAACGTGCCGATCGGTCTCGTGCACAGCTTCACCTTCACCCCCGGCACGGTCGGACTGGTGGTGACGCTAGCCGCAGAAATGCTCGACGTGGCGCTGCAGCCGACCGAGGGGCTGCGCCAGGTTCTGGCCCAGCCGGCCGTCCTGCCCGCCGCCTCCGCCCATCTCCGCACGATGACGGAGATCGCCGAGACCTTCGCCGGGCGCGATTTCGCCCGGGCGCATATGCTGCGCTCGCTATCGGCGCTGATACTTGGACAAATCGCACGAACGCTGAACGTTGCGGGCCGGGCGGGAGGCGCCGCGTCCGCGCCCGATCTGCTGACGCGGTTCGAGACGCTCCTCGAAGCGCACTATCTTGAGCACTGGACCGTCGCCGACTATGCCGATGCGCTGGCGGTCAGCCCGACGCATCTCACCTGCGTCTGCCGCGTCGCGACCGGACGTCCGGCGACCCGCCTCATCGAGGAGCGTGTGGTCCGCGAGGCGCGGCGGAACCTCGTCTATACCGGCTTGACCGTCTCCACGATCGCCTATGCGCTGGGATATGCCGACCCGGCCTATTTCAGCCGCGTCTTTTCCCGTGCCACGGGTCTGGCGCCGCGCGAGTTCCGCGCCCGCGCGCTGCGCGAGGGCGGCGCATAAAGACATGGTGAGACGTGGTGAGCCGCGGTCCGACGAACGAATCCGCTCGGGCCGCCACGCCGATTACCCGAACAGGCCCTGCACGTTGATGCTCGACGCCTTGCCGATCTTCGCGAACGACTGCGTCAGCCAGGCCCCGGCGGCGGCGCGGCCTTTGTCGCGGAGGTCCTCCAGAAACGGCAGGGACGCATTGAAGCGCTGCGCCACGTCGAAGCTCGGATCGTCGGCATCGGGCGCGAGCGCGTGCATGTGGATCTTGCGCAGGCCTGCCTCGGGCGAGACCAGATCGCGCTCGATCAGGTCGGTGACGAAGGCGATCGCGCGCATCTCGCGCATGAAGGCTGAGGTGAAGCTCACCTGGCTCACCCGCGTCATGATATCGGCGGCGGCTTCCGGCGCCGGTTTGGGGCCGAGCGGCGTCGTCAGCACCATCACCACGTCGGCGCTCTCGCAGTCATAGATCAGCGGATAGATAGTCGGATTGCCCACATAGCCGCCGTCCCAGTAGCGCTCGCCCGCGATCTCCACCGCGTCGAAGAGGTAGGGCAGGCAGCACGAGGCGCAGACCGCATCGAGGCTCACCTCGCTCGTATCGAAGATCCGGTTCTCGTTGGTCGAGATGTTGGTCGCGTTGATGAAGAGCCGCATCGGCGCGGCACGGCGCAGGCGATCGAAATCGACCGTCTCGGCGATCACCGCGCGCAGCGGGTCCATCGTCTCCGCATCGAAATCATAGGGCAGCAGGATCCGCGACATGAGATCGAAGAAGGCGTCCTTGCGCGAGATCTGGGTGATCCGCGCGCGGGCCAGACGGAACAGCATGCTGCCGCTCCAACGCCGCTCCTCCGAGGCTTCGCTGATACGCGTCCAGAAGCGGGCGAGGAGGGCACGCGCCGCCGCGCGGTCGCCGTCGATCAGGCCGTAAGCCAGCACCACTGCATTGATTGCCCCGGCGCTGGTGCCCGAAACGCCTTCGATCTCGAGCCGCTCGTCTTCGAGCAGCCGGTCGAGCACGCCCCAGACGAAGGCGCCATGCGCCGCCCCGCCCTGCAATGCCAGGGTGATCCGTTTGGGCGGTGTCGATGTCGATCTGTCAGGCACCCCCGTCCCCTCCGGCCTCTCCGGCGTTCGGTCATTCTCAGCCGCGCCCCGGGATCACGCAAGCGTCGGGCGACCTTGGGTTCGCCGCATGCCCCATGCACGCTCCATGATGCAGCCGCGCCACGGTCGGGCCGACAATTCGTTCCGCGCGTCAATTGCGCAATTGGCGGCGGCTTCGCCTGTTGGTATGGTTAACGCCTGGGTGGCCTTCGGCGGAGGCCAATTGGATCGGCGAAGACGGCATGAACCGGGCTCGGAACTGCGTGGCCGGATGGGAGAAGTGATCGTGCGTCTCAGAGCGGTCTTCGCTGGTCTGGCGCTGGTCTGCGTCGGGAGTGTTTTCGCGGGCCTGCCCCTTGGCGCCACGGCGCAGGCCGCGGCGGGGGTCGACCCCGAGCTCCGCAACATCTACCGCCAGATCCTGCGCAACCCGACCGACAGCGCGCTCAACCTCAAATACGCGGCGCTGGCCGAGCGCAAGGGCCTGCTGCGCAAGGCGTTGGCGGCCTATCAGCGCGTGCTGATGAACGACCCGCGCAACGCCGAGGCGCGCGCGGGCCTGACCCGTGTCGCCACGATTCTCGAGCCGGATTTCTCCGCCGTCTATCTCCATCTGGGCGCCCGCTACGCCACCAATATGCGTCAGCGGCCGACGGGCGATCCGACGTACGACGACGATTTCACCGGCGATGCCCGGCTTGTCGTCCGCGACGAGCGCCGTCTGGCGGGCTTGCGCTGGCGGACCTTGGGCCAGCTCTACGCCGACCTGCATGCGGAGACGCGCAGTCTCGATTTCGGTCATGTCGGCGCCAGCACCGGGCCGCTCGTCGGCCTCTCGGGCGATTGGCGGCTGCGGCCGGCGGTCGGCGCCGCCTTCGCCTGGCTCGATCGCAAGGTCTTTTTCACCGAGCTGTCCGGTCAGCTCGGCTTCGAGTCGATAAGGCCCGGCCTGTTGCGGCGCGTCGATATCCGCCTCGGCTATCAGTTCATGGGTAAGGACTACGCCCCGGGCCGCGACGGCATCGTTCTCGACATCGCGCCGACCTTCGCCGTCCCCAATGTCGCCAAGGACGGCGACCGGGTCACCGTCCGCCCGCGCTACCGGTGGAACAACGCCACCGGCCGCAACGCCGATCCGGCGCTGGTGCAGGGCGACATCTTTCCCGAGCGCTATCACGAGATCGGTGGCAAGGCGAGCTACCTGGCCCCCTTCATGGACGGCCGGATCTATCTCGGCCCGACCCTTGAGGGCAATGTCCGCTACTACCGCTCCAACGTGCCCGGCGGGTCGACGCGCCGGCGCGACGTCTATCTGCGCCCCGGCGTCCAGCTCATCGTGCCCAACGCCTTCGTCAAAGGCCACACGCTGAGCATGCAATATCAACACGAGCGCAACATCTCGAACGCGGGCGGCAAGGGCTTTCGTAATCACGTGGTCGGCATCCGCTCGATCTGGCGGCTCTACTGACGCACGGCTGGCATTCGCGCGGATTCACACCGCGCTCGCGCTCCGCTAGCATGGCGCCATGCGCCACCGCCTGACGCCGTTCATCCCGTACCTCATGCTTGCCTTGGCGCTGATCCTGCGGGTGCAGGATCCCTGGCCGATCGAACAGCTGCGGCTTCTGGTCTTCGATGCATACCAACGCTTGAAGCCGCGGGACTTCGACGTCGCCAAGTCCCCTGTGCGCATCGTTGCCATCGACGATGCATCCTTGAAGCGGGTCGGCCAGTTCCCCTGGCCGCGCACGATGGTCGCGGACATGGTCGACCGCCTGCGGGCCGCCGGGGCGTCTGCGATCGTCTTCGACATCCTCATGTCCGAGCCCGACGAGAGCTCGCCCGACCGCGCGGTCAGGCGCTGGCCCGACACACCGGCGCTGGCCGAGCTGAAAAAGGCGGCCCAGGCGCTGCCCTCGCACGACAACGCGCTGGCGGCGGCGCTGGCCCGGGCGCGCGCCGTCACGGCCTTCGTCCTCACTGCCGAGCGCAATGCCGATAAGCCCGCGCGCAAGGCCGGCTTCGCGCATGCCGGCGCCGACCCCGCGCGCGTCGTGCCCGGCTATGCCGGCGCGGTGCCGAGCCTGCCCATGTTCGAAGCTGCAGCGACCGGCAACGGCTCGATCAGCTTCCGGCCCGACCGCGACCTCATCATCCGCGGCGTGCCGCTCTTCGCGCGCCTGGGCAAGACCCTCTATCCGGGCCTCTCGGCCGAGGCCTTGCGCGTGGCGGCTGGTGCGCGCGGCTATCTCATCAAGTCGGTCGGCGCCTCGGGCGAATTTGGCGGCGGGGCCGGCATCGTCGCAGTCCGCATCGGGCCGTTCGAAATCCCGACCGACGAACGCGGCCGCGTCCTCATGTACTACGCCAAGAGCGACCCGGCGCGGATGATCCCGGCCTGGCGCGTCGTCGAGGGCAAGCTCACGCCCGGCGAGGTCAAGGGCCGCATCGTCTTCATCGGCGCCACGGCGGCGGGCCTGAAGGACCTCCGCGCGACCAGCCTGGAGGCCGGCATCGCCGGGGTCGAGATCCACGCCCAGCTGATCGACCAGGTGATCACCAAGGTCTTCCTGCAGCGCCCCGATTTCGCGCGCGGGGTCGAGCTGCTGTTCACGCTTGTCGCCGGTGCGCTCGTCCTGCTGCTGCTGCCGCGCATCGGCGCGGTCTGGGCCGGCCTCCTCGGACTGCTCGCGGTCGTGGGCGCGCTCGGCGTCTCCTGGCTCGCCTTCGACCGCTTCGGCTGGCTGCTCGATCCGATCTATCCCTCCATCGCCGTCGTCATCGCCGCGCTCACTGGAACCCTGGTGATCTATCTGCGCAGCGAGGCCGAGCGCGCCCAGGTGCGCAACGCCTTCAGCCGCTACATGTCGCCCGAGCTCGTCGAGCAGCTCGCCCACCACCCCGAGCGCCTGCGCCTCGGCGGCGAGAACCGCGAGCTCACGATGCTCTTCTGCGACATCCGCGGCTTCACCGCGATCTCGGAGGACTTCACCGACGCGACCGACCTCACCCGCTTCATCAACCGCTTCCTCACGCCGATGACCGAGATCATCCTCGAGCATCACGGCACCATCGACAAATACATGGGCGACGCGATCATGGCGTTCTGGAATGCGCCGATCGACGATCCCGCCCATGTCCGTAACGGCACCCAGGCGGCGCTGAAGATGATCGCGGAGCTGAAGCGCCTCAACACCGACTGGGCCGCTGAGGCCGAGGCCGCCGGGCGCAAGGTCCGGCCGGTGCGCGTCGGTGTCGGCCTCAACACCGGGGTCGCCTGCGTCGGCAATCTGGGCTCGGAAATGCGCTTCGACTATTCGGTGATCGGCGACGAGGTGAACCTTGCCTCGCGCCTCGAAGGCCAGTGCAAGACCTACGCCGTCGACATCATCGCCGGCGAGAACACCGCTGCGGTAATCGACGACTTCGCGATCCTGGAGATCGACTTGATCCGCGTCGTCGGCCGCCAGACGCCGGCGCGCATCTTCACCGTGCTGGGCGATCCCACGATGGCCGCGACCTCAGAGTTCAAGGCCCTCGCGGCCGCGCATGGCGGCTTCCTCGCCGCTTACCGTGCCGCCAACTGGGCGACCGCGCTCAAGCATCTGCGCGAGGCCCGTGACCAGGGCGGCCCCGCGCTCGAGGGCCTTTACGACGTGTTCGAGATCCGCGTCGCCGGTTTCCGCGCCACCCCGCCGCCCAAGGATTGGGACGGCGTCTACGATGCCGAGACGAAGTAGCGATATAGAAGGACGCCAAACACATTCCCCCTCCCCCTCTTCAGAGGGGGAGGGGTCTCAAGCTATCGATCTCTCCTACTTCAGCCCCAGCCTTTGCCTGATCGTCTTCGCCGTCAGCGCCTGGCCATAAACCGCGGTGCCAACGTCGAACTCCTTGGCGCGGTCGAGCCCGCCGACGATCACCGGCTCGAACCCCGCATCGCGCACGAGCTGCGCCGCCACGGCCAGCGCGTCCTTGTCGTCGCCGGCGAGCGGCACGCCCACCTTCGCTCCCGATCTGTGCGCCTCGCTCTGCAGCGAGTAGGACCCGATCGAGTTGAAGGCGCGTACCAGGCGCACCCCCGGCAGGAAGCTCTTCGACGCGAGCCCCGTGCCTTTCGAGCGCGCCGCCAGCGCCATCTCGCCGTCGCGGCCCGGATAGGGGTTGCCGGTCTCCAGCACCACCTTGCCGGCGAGCTGCTTGGCGAAGTCGCGGCCGATCTGCGGCACCGCCCTGTACGGCACCGAGACGAGCACGACCTCGCCGAAGGCCGCGGCATCCTTCGGCCAGCCGGCGCGCGCCCGCGCTCCGAGCGGCTCGACCAGCGATTTCAGCTGATCCGGATGCCGCGAGGAGAACAAGACCTCGTGCCCCGCCTTGACCCAGAGCGCGCCCACCGTACCGCCGATATTGCCCGAGCCGATCACGCCGATCTTCATCGGTCTGCTGGTTTTCGGCGTTTCCGCCCGGCCCGGCGCGCCGGCCAGGACCAGTCCCGCCGCGGCGGCGCCCGCGCTAAGGAGGAATTGGCGGCGATCGCGGTTCTTGGGGCCGTTCTGCATGGCTGATCTCCTGGATGTCGTCCGGCGAGGGCGGCGCGTCAATGGCGCCGTTTCCTTGAGATTAGATCGCCTTGAGGCCGCGGAGTATCGGAGCCTTCTCACATTTCCGCGAGGCGGGCCGGGCGTTTCAAGCACCGGCCCATGCATATCGGGTAAACGGGATTTGGGCGTGGCCGACCGGGGCGGGGCCGTTATACTCCGGCCCCGAAACTGCGGATAACAAGGGCGCTGGCACTGTCGTCATCGGCGGCGCCCAGCCGACCGGGGGAGTGACAGGCGGATCATGTCGGAGAGCGGAACATTCAAGGCGAGCACCGTTACCGTGCGCGACTGCACCGTGACCATGCTGCGCGGCGGCAAGGGCGCGCCGCTGCTTTATCTGCACGGCGCCAATGGGGCCGGGCGCACCCTGCCCTTCATGGAGGCCTTGGCCGAGCGCTACGACGTGATGGTGCCCGAGCATCCGGGGTTCGGCGGCTCGGATGAGCCCGACTGGCTCGATAACATCCACGACGTCGCCTATTTTTATTTGGACCTTCTGCAATCGATTGATTTGCGCGACGTCCACCTCGTCGGCATGTCGCTCGGCGGCTGGATCGCGCTCGAGATCGCGGTCCGCAGCACCGAGCGCCTGAAGACGCTGACCCTCGCGGGGCCGGCCGGCATCAAGGTGCCCGGCCTTGCCACCGGCGACCCCTACGCCTGGTCGCCCGAGGAGACGATGCGCCAGGCCTTCCACGATCCGAAGATCGCCGAGGCCGCCATCGCCGCCTTCCCGGAGAACGTCGAGGCCGACGACACCTTCCTCAAGAACCGCTCGACCTTCGCCAAGCTCGGCTGGGACCCGCGCCTCCACGACCCGCATCTGAAGAAGTGGCTGCACCGCATCGACGTGCCGACGCGGATCGTCTGGGGTGCTGAGGACAAGTTCATCTCCGCCGACTACGCGCAGGAATACGCCAAGCTGATCCCGGGCTCCGACGTCACCATCATTCCGGACTGCGGCCACCTGCTGCATGTCGAGAAGCCGGGCGACTTCGTCGCGGCGATCAACGCTCACATCGACGCCAACTGAACAGGGGCAGGCGCGTCATGAGGTTCTTCTATTTCCATCTGATGCCGTACGCCGATGTCGATCTGGACGCGGTGAAGGCCGCCGGCACCTCCTGGGTCCGGCTTTCCAATGCGAATTACGATCCGGTCAAGGGCGCCAAGCTCTACAACCGCTATCTCGACGAGCTGGAGCGCGCCGAAGAGCTCGGCTTCGACGGCATCGGCGTCAACGAGCATCACCAGACCGCATACGGCATGATGCCCTCGCCGATCGTCACCGCCTCGGCGCTCGCCCGGCGCACCAAACGGGTCAAGATCTGCATCCTCGGCAGCGCGCTTCCTTTACGGACCCATCCGCTGACCATCGCCGAAGAGCACGCGATGATCGACAACATCAGCGGGGGCCGGCTGATCACCGGCTTCGTGCGCGGCATTGGGGCAGAGTATCACATCTTCGGCGTCGACCCGACCGAGAGCCACGAGCGCTTCCACGAGGCCCACGACCTCATCATCCGCGCCTGGACCGAGCCGGGCCCGTTCGAATATGTCGGCAAGCACTACCGCCACCGCTACGTCAATTGCTGGCCGCTGCCCTACCAGCAGCCGCATCCGCCGATCTGGATCCCCAGCCAGGGCAGCCAGGAGACGATCGACTTCGCGGCCCATCCCGACCGCAAATACACCTATCTCCACACCTTCAGCCCGACCGTCGCGGTGGCGAAATACATGAACATGTACCGCGAGCGCGCCGAGGAATATGGCTACACGGCCAGCCCCGATCAGCTCGGCTGGGCGGTTCCCATCTATGTCGGCGAAACGGATGCCAAGGCGATCTCTGAGGCGAAGCTGCATTTCGAGAACTTCCGCAACATCTTCGCCAAGATGCCGATCGAGTTCCTGCTGCCGCCCGGCTACACCTCGCGCGAATCGATGAAGCGCGTGATCGCGGCCAAGCAGAGCATGTTCGCCGACCTGACCCTCGAAGCGGCGATGGAGCACGGCATGATGATTTGCGGGTCCGCCGCGACGGTCCGCGATCACCTCATCGACTACCAGAAGGATCTGGGCTTCCGGAACCTGCTGACGCTGCTCCAGTTCGGCACCCTGCCGGAAGATCTGACGGCGGCCAATGCCGAGCGCTTCGCCCGCGACGTCATGCCCTCGCTCCGCGAGGTCGGCGAGGATGCGGTGCGCGAGGCAGTTAACGCATGAGCGCGTTTCCCCTGATCCCGACGACCCTCGTCGGCAGCTACATCCAGCCCGACTGGCTGATCGACCGCGAGAAGCTGGTAAAGATGGCGCCGCCGCGCGTGCGCGCCCGCGACGTTTGGCGTGTCGATGAGGCTGAGCTCGAGGCCGCCCAGGACAAGGCGACCCGCGAGGCGATGCAGGAGCTCGAGGCCGCCGGGCTCGACATCCTGACCGACGGCGAGGTCCGCCGCGAAAGCTATTCCAACCGCTTCCATGCCGCGCTCGACGGTGTCGATCTCGACAACCCCGCGGCGGTGAAGGGCCGCTCGGGCGGGACGATATACGTGCCGCGCGTCGTCGGTCCGGTGAGCCGCCGCGAGCCGGTGCAGGTGCGCGACGTCGAATTCATGCGCAGCGTCACCAAGAAGCCGATCAAGATCACCATGCCGGGCCCCTTCACCCTCACCCACGTCTCGCACGACGAGCATTACGGCGACGACGAGGCCCTCGCCATGGCCTATGCCGATATCGTCCGCGACGAGGTGGGCGAGCTTTTCGCCGCCGGCGCGGACATCGTCCAGCTCGACGAGCCCTGGCTGCAGGCGCGCCCCGAGCAGGCGAACCGCTACGGGATCAAGGCGATCAACCGGGCGCTCGAAAGCGCCACCGGCACCACGGCGATCCATCTCTGCTTCGGCTACGGCTACGTGGTCAAGAGCAAGCCGGAGGGCGGCTACTCGTTCCTGCCCGAGCTCGAAGCCTGCGTGGCCGATCAGATCTCGATCGAGGCGGCGGAGCCGCATGTCGACTTGAAGATCCTGGAGAAGCTGCCCTCGAAGACCATCATGGTCGGCGTGCTCGATCTCGGCACCCATGACGTCGAGACGCCCGAGCTGGTCGCCGAACGCCTGCGCGCGGCGCTCGCGGTGCTGCCGCCGGAGCGCATCGTCGCCGCTCCCGATTGCGGCCTCAAATACCTCCCCGACGCGGTCGCCCGTGGCAAGCTCAAGGCGATGATCGACGGCGCCGCCATCGTAAGAGCGGAGATCGGCGGGTAAACCCACACTGTCATCCCGGACGCTAGGCGAGCCCGATGACCAGCGGTCATCGGGTGGCGAGCCTTGCGATCCGGGATCTCCCGACAGCTAGGCGGAGACGTCCGCATGGACCCCGGCTCTTCGGCCGGGGTGACATTGGGTGTGGTTGCGGGGGAGGCGACTTGTCCGCGCTTCCCCGCGATGCCATCTTTAGGATCAGACGCATTCGTTCAGCCACGCACCGCAAGGGAGCCGCTCCCATGATCAAGGGCTTGCACCACAACGCCTATCGTTGTCGCGACTCGGAGCAAACCAGGAAATTCTACGAGGATTTCCTGGGCCTGCCGCTCGCCGGCACGCTGCGCTTGAAGCTCACGAAATCCGGCCGCGAGACCGACACGCTCCACACCTTCTACGAGATGGACAACGGCTCCTACCTCGCCTTCTTCGAGGCCCCCGACATGGAGTTCGAGTTCAAGGAGCAGCACGATTTCGACCTGCATATCGCGCTCGAGGTCGAGCACGACACGCTCGCGCCGATGCTGGAGAAGGGCAAGGCCGCCGGCTTCGAGTCGCGCGGCATCGCGGACCATCACTTCATCGACTCGATCTACTTCCGCGATCCCAACGGCTATGTGATCGAGCTGACCGCCAAGCGCGCCAACCACGACGAAGAGATGAACCCGAAGACCAACGGCGCCCGCGAGAAGCTCGACAAGTGGCAGGCCGAGAAACCGTCAGGCCAAAGCCAGGCGGCAGAGTAGGCGCGCGATCAGATGAGGCTTCCCATGGTTCGAGACGCGCCTCCTAGCGGCGCTCCTCACCATGAAGCTATTGTCTTGGCGCAACAATTGAGAGCTTCATCCTGAGGCTCAAACGCTGAAGGCGTTTGAGTAAAGGCCCGTCTCGAAGGACGGCAACCGGCACGTACCGCGCCGCTAACCCTCCTTCCCCGCCTTCCCGTCATAAGGCACGGCCGCGTCCGCGGCCTCCCAGATCGCGCGCATGGCGGGCTTCGCCTGCTCCTCGTGCACATGGCCGACCAGCCCCGCGCAGCGCGCGATGAGGGCGAAGCCGCGCATGATCTCCGCCGGCACGCCGCAATCGCCGAGCGCCGCCGCGATCGCCCCGGTCGCATTGATGGTGATGTGCCGGCCGTAGACCTCATCCACCGCCGCCGATAGCGCCCGGATCGCCGCGATGTGATCGCCCGCCACGCCCTTATCCTCGGCGAGCTTGAACAGCACCGGCGTGCGCGGATCGTCGGGCTTGTGGAGGTTGTGGCCGAAGCCGGGCAGGGGCGTCTTCGTCGCCCGATGCTCCTTTGCGATCGCCAGCGCTTCGGCCTCGACCTCGGTCGCCAGCATCCGCGCGATCAGCTTCGCCGCGCCCTCCATCGTGCCGACGAAGACGCTGCCCACGCCCATGAGACCCGCCGCCACCGCCGCCTGCATTGCCTCCGGCGCGCTCGAATAGATGAGCCGGGTGGCGAGCGCGCTCGGCGTCAACCCGTGCTCCATCAGCGTGACGAGGCAGGCGTCGATCACCGCCGTTTGCGCGGCC
>CAZBRE010000039.1:27368-31742 GCA_964494065.1 uncultured Alphaproteobacteria bacterium | reverse complement strand
CCAATAGCGGTTGGAGAGCATGCAGCCCTTGGGCCGCCCCGTGGTGCCCGAGGTGTACTGAATATTGGCGAGCCGGTCGGGATCGGGCGCCACCGCTGGTGGTCTGTCCGCCGTGGCGAGGGCGTCGAGCGCCTGCGCGCGCCCGCCGCCGTCGCCGTCGACCGAAACCAGGCGCGGCGCCGGTCCGCCGCTCGCGGCGATCTCGGCCATCAGCGGCACGAACTCATCGGCGGTCACCACCGCCTTGGCCTCGGAATGCTCCAGCAGATAAGCCGCGTCGTCGCGTTTATAGAAGACGTTGAGCGGCACCATCGTCGCCCCCGCCTTCTGCAACGCGAGCCAGGTGATCGGAAAGGCCGCGATGTTGCGCAGCATCACACCCACCGTATCGCCGGCAGCGATGCCGAGCCCCGTCAGCGCATTGGCCACCGCGTTCGTGCGGCGCTCGATCTCGGCGAAGCTGAGCCGCTCTCCCGTCGCATCGAAGATCAGGCCGGCGCGGTCCGGCCACAGCCTGGCAGCGCGCGCGGTCAGGTCTGCGAGCGTCTCGGGCAGGGAGCCAGCGGCATCACCATTCGCCGCGCTCATGCGGCTGCAGTGTCGGAGGGGGTGTCGGAGGGATTGGCGTCGGCCGGATAGAAGAGGCCGATCCATTCGGCGACCATCGCCGGCTTCGCCTCGTCCTCGATCTCCACGACGGCCTCATAGACGCCCTGGATCGCGCCATCCGGGCGCTCGTCACAGGATTTGAGGGTGAAGCGGGCGCGGATGCGCTTGCCCTCGCGCACGGGCGCCATGAAGCGCACGCGGTTCAGCCCATAATTGATGCCGAAGGCGGTGTCGTCGGGCCACAATCCGGCTTCGTGCGTGAAGTAGGAAAGCATCGAAAGTGTCTGAAATCCAAAGGCAATCGTCGATTTGAACGGGCTATCCGCCTTGGCCCGCGCAGGGTCGATATGCATCCAGTCGAGATCATGGGTCGCGCGGGCGAACTGGTCGATATGGTCCTGATCCACGGTAAACCAGGGCGAAACGGCGATTTCCTCGCCGATCCGCGAGCGCAACGTCGCGAGATCAACCGTGTTTGCCATGCCGCACCTGCCTCCAACCCCAGTTGCCCAGTTTGCGTGAGACACACCCGATATTAGGACTTAGGCGCGAACTCTAGAGCAAGGGCCGTTTTGGGCAAAGGTCGGGCACGCCGCCAACCGGATTTCCGGTAGAAAATGTCGCCACATATACAATCCGATAATTTGCGGCCGTTTACCCAAATTCCTTAGCAAAGGTTAACCTAACAACGCGTAGAATTCGGCGTTCAGCGCGCAATACCGCAAGGATTCGGCCATTGCTTGAAATGCTTGATCTGATCTTAATGTTGCTCGTCGAGGACGAAACCGGTGCGACGGCGGTCGAGTACAGCCTGATCGCCGTGTTCGTTTCGATATCGGCGATCGTCGCCATGAAGGCGCTGGGCGTAGAGCTCGTTGAGCTATTCACGGACATCTCGTCCGTGCTGGATTGGGGGCTCACCAAGGCCGGCCTCTAACACCTCGCCCAACCGCATCATCATTTCTGTAACGCGTGGCGCCCTTGAGCCGCTGCGCGGCGCGGCCTAGCTTGTACCGGATGCATCTGCATTGACACGCGCGGCTGCGCGATGTCCGGCACAGGAGAGGGGGCGGCGATGATCGAGCTTTACACATGGCCCACGCCCAATGGGCACAAGGTCCACATCATGCTCGAGGAATGCGGCCTCGACTACAATGTCCACCCGATCGACATCACCGCGGGCGACCAGTTCGACCCGGAGTTCCTGAAGATCAGCCCCAACAACAAGATGCCGGCGATGGTCGATCCCGACGGCCCGGGCGGCAAGCCCTATTCGGTCTTCGAATCGGGCGCGATGCTGATCTATCTCGCTGAAAAGACGGGTAAATTCATGCCCAAGGACGATGCCGGCCGCTACCTCGTGCTGCAGTGGCTGATGTTCCAGATGGGCGGCGTCGGCCCGATGCTCGGCCAGTGCCACCACTTCCGCAACTACGCGCCGGAAAAGATCCCCTACGCGATCGACCGTTACCGCAACGAGGGCCAGCGTCTCTATGGCGTGGTCGACCGGCGGCTTGCCGAGGCTGAGTACGTCGCCGGCGACTATTCGATCGCCGATATGGCGCTCTATCCCTGGATGCGGATCTGGGAGAACCAGGGCATCGACATCGACAAAGTCCCCAACGTCGCCCGCTGGCTGGAGGCAATCAAGGAACGCCCGGCGGTGCAGCGCGCGGTGCAGGTGCTGGCCGACCGCCGCAAGGACATCACCAAGGACCCCAAGGCCAAGGAAATGCTGTTCGGCGCCACCCAATACGCCCAGCGCTGACCCCGCACCGGCGCTTCATCCCGATCTTCGGCCGCGCAAGGAAAGTCCCCTTGCGCGGCGTTTTTTTCGGCGCGTCTTTGATAAACGCCTTTGCCGGAATTTGACCGGTATCGAAGTGTCGTGGTAGAAAAACAAAGCACCTGTCGGTAGAAAATCTTCATCTTTCCAATAAGTGTAGAGCAAATAAAAACTAGACCTTATAAATCTACGATCGCGCTCCCGACGTTGTTGGGTTGATATTGATGTTTTGTTCCTTGTGTTCTCAGTATTTTGGAAAATCAGCTTGAATTTTGTTTGTTATAATCTTTGAAAATACTTCGGCTCAGTCGAATTTGGCTGAACCGATACCGAAAGGGAGGACCGACCCGTGATCAAGACACTCCTTCGAACGCTAGCAGTGGCACTGGCGCTTGTGATCGGCCTAGGCGCGCCGGCGCAGAGCTGCGAGGTCAGCAGCACGATCCGCATGGCCGGCAACGACTGGGCCAGCAGCCATTTCCACAACGCGGTGGCCCAGTTCATCCTCGAGAAGGGCTATGGCTGCAAGACCACTTCGGTGCCCGGCACCACCCAGCCGCTCCTGAACGCGCTCGCCCGCGGCGATGTCGATATCCTGATGGAGCTGTGGAAGGCCAACAACGTCGAGATCTGGGCCAAGATGATGAGATCGGGCCGCGTGGTCGAGACCGGCGGCATCTCGATCCAGGGCGCGGTGCAGGGCTGGTTCGTGCCGCGCTATCTGGTCAAGGGTGATAAGGAACGCGGCATCAAGCCGATGGCGCCCGGCCTCAAGAGCGTCAGCGATTTGCCCAAATACAAGGCGCTCTTCAAGGATCCGGAGCAGCCCAGCAAGGGTCGCTTCTACAACTGCAAGCTCGGCTGGAACTGCGAGCGGGTGAACTCAAAGAAGCTCGTCGCCTACGACCTGCTCGGCGACTACACCAATTTCCAGCCCGGCTCCGGCGCGGCGCTGGCGGCCGCAATCGGCAGCGCCTTTAAGCGCGGCAAGCCGATCGTCTTCTACTACTGGGGCCCGACTTGGGTGCTCGGCAAGTACGACGTCGTCAAGCTTGAGGAGCCGCCCTTCGACAAGGCGAAGTGGGACAAGCTCGACAAGTCGAAGGACGGCAAGGGCGTCGAGGCCACCGCCTATCCGACGATCAAGGTCTATGTCGCGGCCAACAAGAAGTTCGCCGAGAAGGCGCCCAAGATCATGGCCTTCCTCGGCAAGTATTCCATGAAGGACGACCTGGTGAACAAGGCGCTCGTCTACATGCGCGAGAACAAGGACAAGGTCGGCAAGAAGGCCGCCCGGGAGTTCCTGAAGGCGCATCCCGACATCTGGACCAAATGGGTTCCCGCCGACGTCGAGGCGCGGGTCAAGAAGGCGCTGTAAAACCGGCGGATTCCAGCGGGTTCGGGCGGTTTTGCGGGGTCACGCCGTGATCCCGGCGGCCGCGCTCGCGCCGGGCCGCATTAACGCTCTGGAAGGCTTCGGCCGCTAGCCTCGACGGACCCGGCCGTCGGCGCGGCGTTGACCGCAACGCGGCGGATGCCGGGCTGCGACTGACCCTGCGAGGAGCGCTGGCGTGGCAATGCTGGACGTCGGACTGGATCGGCCCGGCGCTGCGGGCGAAGCAGCGCCGCGCGAGGCGTACCTGTTCCATCCGGTCGTGGATTTCCTCTGCCTTGGCGGCGGATCGCTGCTGGTTTTCGCGGCGCTTGCGCTGCTGCGCGACCTGCCGGGCATGCTGCCGGCCGTCGGGGCAGTCAGCGTGACGTTGCTCTATGTGCTCAATTTCCCGCACTTCGCCTTCTCGTATCAGATCTTCTATCGAAACTTCGCGGCCAAGGCGTTCGGCGCCGATCTGCCGCGGGCTTTGAGGCTGCGCTACATCGTGGCGGGGATTGCCGTCCCGTCGGCGATGGTCGCCTACTTCGTCATCGCCTATGCCAAGGGCGACGCCGTCTTGCTGGGCTTTTTTGCCAATGTGACC
>CAZBRE010000039.1:3147-27268 GCA_964494065.1 uncultured Alphaproteobacteria bacterium | reverse complement strand
CATCGCCTATGCCAAGGGCGACGCCGTCTTGCTGGGCTTTTTTGCCAATGTGACCTTCTTTCTGGTCGGCTGGCATTACGTCAAGCAAGGCTACGGCATGCTGATCGTCGATGCGGTGCTGAAGAAGCGGTTCTTCGCGGCGGGCGAAAAGAAGATCCTGCTCGTCAACGCCTATGTGTGCTGGCTCGCCTATTGGCTGCTCGCGAACTGGTGGGTCGCGGAGCGGGATTTCATGGGCCTCAAATACGCCATGCTGAGCGTACCCCTGCCGGTGCTGTACGCCGCGGCGGGCGTGGCGGCGATAACCTCGGGCGTGACCGTACTGATGCTGGCCCGCAAGTGGCGCGCCGACGGCCAGCCGCCGCCGCTTGCGGGGGTCTTTGCTTACGGCGCCAGTCTCTACGTCTGGCTGGTCCTGCGTCTCGACCCGATGTTGATGGTGTTGGTGCCGACCTTCCATTCGCTGCAATACATCACCGTGGTCTCGCGCTACCGGATGAACGTCGAGCGCGGTCGTCCGGGAGGGACTGCGCCGCCGCGGCCGGCGATCGTCGCGCGCTATTTTCCGACCGCCGCGCATCTCCGCTTCACCGGCTTTCTGGCGGTCGGGGTGCTGCTTGGGTATGTCGGCTTCATTGCCGCGCCCGGCTTGCTCGGCAACGTCGTCGCCTATGACCAGGCGACTTTCGGTGCGGCGATGTTCCTCTTCATGTTCTGGAGCTTCATCAACGTGCACCACTACTTCCTCGACAACGTCATGTGGCGGCGCGAGAACCCGGACACCGGCAAGTATCTCTTCGCGCATAGCTGACCTCGGGGGCGCTGACAGGCGCTGACTGGCGTTCCGAACGCGCCACGGCCGCCGGATTTGGGCCGATTCCACGCAAACTGGAAAATACGCTAGGCTAATGGCCGTGAAGTGCGGCGTGCCGTTCCTGGGGAGGAAGCCGGCCATGGGCTGGCCCATCAGCTTGATATGAGCTTGTCATGAGCTTCGGTGCCACCGTCTCGCTCCTGCTGATCGCAGCCGGCGCCTTCGGTGTGGCGCTGGTGGTAGTGGGCAAGCGGCCGGCGCTCGCGCGCTCACAACGCTTCGCCGTTTCCGCGGGCGCGGCGGTTGCCGTCGCCGTCATCCTGGCGATCGCCGACCTGGCCGGGCTCGGCGTGCTCTCTACTGCGTCCGAGGGCACGGACCCCTTGCTGCCGCTCGCCGCCTGGGTCGACCGGGCGGTCGACTGGCTGGTCACCGCGTATGGCGATGCGCTGCGCGAGAACATCTCCAACCCGATCGTCTACGCCATCGGCTTCTTCGAGCGCTTCCTCTATCAGGGCATCGCCTGGCCGGCGATGGCGATCGCCTTCGCGCTCTTCGCCTATCACGCCAGCCGCAAATGGACGCTGTCGCTCTTCGTCGCCGTCGCCTTCGTGCTGATCTGGGCGCTCCAGCTCTGGAAGCCGACGATGCAGACGCTGTCGCTCATCAGCGTCTCGATCCTGGTCACGGCGCTCGTCGGCCTGCCGCTCGGCATTGCGATGGGGCTTTCCGACCGCTTCCGCACGCTGATGCGGCCGGTGCTCGACTTCATGCAGACGATGCCGTCCTTCGTCTATCTGATTCCGGTGGTGATGCTGTTCGGGCTCGGCACCTTCTCCGGCGTGCTCGCGACCGCGGTCTATGCCGCACCGCCGCTCATCCGTTTGACCGATCTCGGCCTGCGGCTCGTCGACAAGGAGGTGATGGAGGCCGCCACCGCCTTCGGCGCCAGCCGCAGCCAGAAGCTCTGGCGCGTCCAGCTGCCGCTGGCGCTGCCCAACGTCATGGCGGGTGTGAACCAGTCGATCATGATGGCGCTCGCCATGGTCGTGATTGCCTCGATGATCGGCGTGCGCGGCCTGGGGCAGGAGGTCTTCTACGGCCTGCAGCGCCAGGAGCCGGGCACCGGCTTCACGGCCGGCCTCTGCATCGTCCTCCTCGCCATCGTGCTCGACCGCATCACCCAGGCCTACGGCCGGCGCATGCAGGCGCACTATCAGACCGGCGCACCCTGACGATGGCTGACGGCGCGCCCATCAAGATCGAACTAAAAGGCGTCACCAAGATCTTCGGCGATCATCCGGCCAAGATCCTGCCCATGGTCGAGGCCGGCGCCAGCAAGGACGAGGTGCTGGAGAAGACCGGTCATACGGTCGGCCTTCACGACGTGTCGCTTCAGTTCGCGCAAGGACAGACCTTCGTCGTGATGGGGCTTTCGGGCTCGGGCAAGTCGACGCTGATCCGGCACCTCAACCGCCTCATCGATCCGACCGCGGGCCAGGTCCTCGTCGACGGCGAGGACATCATGGGCCTCGACGAACGCGCGCTCACCGACTTCCGCCGCGCGCGCATGGCGATGGTGTTCCAGCGCTTCGGCCTGTTCCCCCATCGCACGGTGCTGGAGAACGTCTCGTTCGGCCTCGACCTGCGCGCCTCGGGCCGCGCCGCGCGCGAGGAGAGCCGCGCCAAGGCCCGCGACTGGGTCGCCACCGTCGGCCTCGACGGCTATGAGGACAGCTATCCGCATGCGCTCTCCGGCGGCATGCAGCAGCGCGTCGGCCTCGCCCGCGCGCTCGCCATGGACACCGATATTCTGCTCATGGACGAGGCTTTCAGCGCGCTCGACCCGCTGATCCGCCGCGACATGCAGGACCAGCTCATCGACCTGCAAGGCCGCCTCAAGAAGACCATCGTCTTCATCACCCACGATCTCGACGAGGCGCTCCGCCTCGGCGACCGCATCGCCATCCTGAAGGACGGCGAGATCGTGCAGGTCGGCACCGGCGAGGAGATCCTGACCGCGCCGGCCACCGACTACGTCGCCGACTTCGTCGAGGATGTGAACCGCGGCCGGGTGCTGACCGCCGGGCGGGTGAAGCTCGACTGCGCCGTGGTGACCTCGAGCGAGGCGCCGGCGAAGGCGCTGACCCGGGCCGGCAACGGCGAGCTTCAGATCACTTATGTCGTCGATGCCAACGGCAAGCTTCTGGGCGCGGTCACCGGCTCACGCATCCGCCGCGCCATTGCCGAGAATGCCGACAACATCGCGAGCCTCGTTGAGCCGGTACAGACCGCCACGGCCGATATGGTGCTGGAAGACGTGCTGCCGCTGACCTTGCGGGGCGATCTGCCGGTTGCGGTTGTGGATGCGCAGGGCAGGGTGCAGGGCATGCTCTCGCGCAAGTCCATCATCGCCGCGCTGGCCGAGACCGCCGGCCCCGAAAAGCCTGTTCAGTAGTTGAGGATTTGTTTGTGTGCAGAGACCAATGAGCTGGTCTCATTGGTCTCTGATACGCGCGACCGCGCGTCCGAGCCTTATGCGAGGGAAGCCAAGGGAGCGCCCATTAGGACTTGAGCTGGACCGCCCGGCGCCTGAGGGAACTACAACGTGTCACGCAGTGACGCGTTGGTACCAAGTGACGCGTTGGTGTCAGGCCGTTTCCATCGTTGCCTGCGTCGCCTGGCTCTCCACCGGGCGAAGCATCGCCTTCTTCGGCAGAGCGCCGCTGGCGCGCAGCACCATCAGCTCGTCGCGGCAGGCTTCCAGCGCCTTCAATTCACGCGCGTCGTCGCGGTCGTAGATCTCGATGCAGCCGAGCTTGATCTCAACGAGGTCGATCAGGGTCTCGACGGTCGGGCGCGACAGAACGAGCGGCTCGGTGTTCATCTCCGACACCTTGCTGCGCGTCTTGCGCGACATCTTGCTGGGCGTCTTGTTTGACATCTGCTTGAGCGTCCGGTTTGGTTTTTTGTTTACCAACCGGGCGAATTTGGCGGCGTTAGTCTTAACATCTGGTAAAGCCCGGGGCCGATTCGACCGGCGCTGCCGGAGCCGGGCGGCCGGGCCATCTAGGACGCATTCTCGGTATCCTTAAACCTATGGCAACGAACGTTGGATAGGCTTTTGGCCGAAATCCGGGATGTTTCGCCTACCGGACCCGTACCACCGGAAGTTCGCGCCATGCCTAACGAAACCATACTCAACGCTTCGGAGCTGGCCGTTGAAGTTGGTGTCCCCGAGTATAACCGCCGCCTTACCGACAAGATCCTCGATGCCTTCACCCACGCTTATTCGATCGGCGAGACCGACGTCGCCACGCGGCTGCGCGCGATCCTGGTCGAGGTCGAGGAGCAGGGGATGCGGCGCTATCCGGGCCAGCGCGGCAGCCAGGCGGCCGAACAGGCGGACGACTGGATACGTTTCGTCGAGGCGCGCGATACCTATCGCCGCATAGCACAATCGAGCAGGGCCGAACCGGATCAGATTTCGGTGGCGTTGGAGCAAATGAAGGAGGCCTACAAACACTGGAGCATGCGATAGGGTCGGGGCGACGTTGACAGCCGTAACGCCCGTGGCTACTTAGGATCGAGCGTTAACCAGACTTTGGTTTGAGCGCTCAATCGGAGAGGTGGCCGAGTGGCTTAAGGCGGCGCCCTGCTAAGGCGTTGGTCCCGCAAGGGGCTCGCGGGTTCGAATCCCGCCCTCTCCGCCACACTCGCCCAAGAATCGCACTGAAATCGTTAACGGGGTGCTTGCAAGCATTCAAGTGGTTGGGTAGGCTCTGCCAACAACAATTGGGGGCCGGTTTCCACGAACCTTGAGTGTAAACAAGCCAGACTAGCCTAAGACAAAAAAGATCGCCTGCAACAAAAGTGAAATACAAGACCATCAGGTGATCAAGTAAAGCGTGGTGCGGCAACGACCGCTAAGAAGCAGGCCGAAACCTGCGACAGCCACGCCCCGGAACGGTTTCGTGGCGGGTAGCCTAACCCCAGCATGTGTTTCGGTTTTGAGGCCGACCTGAAACAAGCGTCGAGGGAGCATTCTGCTATCCCGGCGTATCTGGAACAGGAAAAGGCACATTAGGGGATGACATCCAAATCAGACCGCCGCACAGCGGATTTTGCCGCCTCCTCCAAAGCGCTCTTCACCGTCGCTTCGAAGAAGTGGTTCGTTGAGCGGCAGATCTTCTATCGCCGCAACGGACAGGTCAGCTTCGTCTCGGTCACCCGGCCGATGCAGATCTGCTTGGCCGTGGTCGCCGTGCTTGTGGTCGGCTGGGTCGGCTATACGACCTTCTATTTCGCCACCATCCAGGACGCGATCCGGGCCAAGAACCGCGAGGTCGCCGAGACCAAGAAGGCTTACAAATCGGCCATGCGCCAGGTCGCGACCCATAACGGCCGGTTGCTCAACATCACCCGCAGCCTGGAGCGCAGTCAGGCCCAGGTGATGACGATGTTCCATCCCACGGCGAGCCCCAAGCGCAAGGCGCCCGAAAGCTTCACCGATCTTCGCGAGGCCCTGGCCGCGGCCACGCGCAGCCGGATGCGCCGCCGGGTGCGGCCGGGCGGGCATGTCACCGACTGGCGCGAGCTCACCGCGCGCAACGCCACGCTGGAGCACGGTCTCGCCTCGATCGGCAACGAGGTCCAGTCGATCCTCAACGATCACGGCGCCGTCACCGAAGAGCGCAACCGGTTGCGCAACAACCTGGCCCGGCTGCAAAACCAGCTCGCCAGCCTGCGCAGCCGCCAGGACAATCTCGTCACCCGCCTGTCCGACGGCACCAGCAGCACGATCAGCGAGGCCTCGCGCGTGCTGGCCATGACCGGCCTCAATCTCGACATGCTGGTCGGCCGCGCCGCGCGGCTCGACGGCAAGACGATCGGCGCCGGTGGCCCCTTCAAGCGCGCCACGCGAGCGGAAGATCCCTTGGCGCTCAAGGTCGCCCTGCTCGATTCGCGGATCGAGCGCTGGCGCTACATTCGCGCTGTCTACCGTCGCCTGCCGCTGACGGCGCCGTTGGAGCACTACCGGATGTCCAGCCACTTCGGTATGCGGCGGGATCCGATGACCAATCGATTGGCGCGCCACAACGGCATGGATTTCGCCTATCACATCAACACGCCGGTCCTGGCGACCGCGCCGGGCAAGGTCGTTTTTGCCGGTTGGCGCGGCGGTTACGGCTGGTTGGTCGAGATCGATCATGGATTGGGTCTGCGGACGCGCTACGCGCATCTGCGCAAGATCCTGGTCAAGCGGGGGGAAAAGATCGACCATCGGCACAAGGTCGGGCTTCTCGGAACCAGCGGCCGCTCCAACGGCCCGCACGTCCACTACGAGATCCTGATCGACGGCAAGCCGGTCGATCCGAAGAATTTCATCAAAGCAGGGAAATATGTTTTCAAAGGGTAGCAAGCCCGAGGGGGAGCCGGTGTCGGAACCACCGCGTATGAAGACGTCCGCCATGCCATCGATCGTCAGCGCCGGATTACAAGTGACCGGCAACATGACGAGCGACGGCGATATCCAGATCGAGGGGACGATCACCGGAGACGTCAAGAGCCGCACCATCACGGTCGGCACCGACGGTCTGGTGCAAGGCCAGCTGATTGCCGAAAACGTGCAGGTCAGCGGCGCGGTCGAGGGGAAGATCCGCGCCAAGACCGTGGTGCTGGTGGCCGGCGCAAGGGTGCTGGGGGACATCGTCCACGATATCCTGACCGTCGAGCCGGGCGCCCATGTCGAGGGCGCGCTCAAGCGTTACAGCAAGCCCGAAGCGATCGAGCCGGAGCTCAAGGCCAAGACCGACAGCGACGGCAAGCCGGATCTGAAGACCGTCGAGGGCGGCGCAGGCCGCGCCGAGCTTGACGCCCCGGTCGCCAAGACGGCGTCGTAAGTCTCGAAGCTCAGCATTGCGGCACCGGTTTTAGGCCGCGCTCTCCAGGATTTCCGCGAACAGCGCCGGGTCGGCATTGCCGCCCGAGGCGACGATCACCACGGCTTTGTCCTTTGCGTCGTAGTGACCGGCAAGAAGCGCCGCCAGCGCCACGGCGCCGCCGGGCTCGATCACCAGCTTCAGCTCCCGGAACGCGAAGGCGACGGCCGCGCGCACATCCGCATCGTCGACCGCGAGCCCGCGCGCCAGCAGCCGGCTGTTGACCGGGAAGGTGAGCTCGCCCGGGATCGGGCTCATCAGCGCATCGCAGATCGAGGCCGGCCCGCCACGCTCGTTCGAGACCCGCTCACCCGCCGCCAATGAGCGCGCCGTGTCGTCGTAGCCCGCCGGCTCCACCGAGATGATCTCGAGCCCCGGAAAGCGCGCCGCCAGCGCCGTCGCGGTGCCGGCGATCAGGCCGCCGCCGCTGCACGGCGCCAGGACCGCGTCGGGGGCGATGCCCCGCGCGTCCAGCTCCTCGGCGATCTCGTAGCCGACCGTGCCCTGGCCGCACATCACCGCGGGATCGTCATAGGGCCGCACCAGCGTGGCGCCGGTTTCGGCCGCGATCTCCTGGCCGATCGCCTCGCGCGCGTCGCTGGCGCGGTCGTACTCGATCACCCTCGCTCCAAGGGCCCGCGTGCGGTTGAGTTTGATCGGCGGGGCGTCGCGCGGCATCACGATGGTCGCCGGCATGCCCAGAAGCTTCGCGGCCGCCGCCACCCCTTGGGCATGGTTGCCGGAGGAAAAGGCGACGACACCTTTCGGCCGGTCGGCCTCGGGGATCTGGCTGATGCGATTGTAGGCGCCGCGGAACTTGAACGATCCCGTTCGCTGGAAGGTCTCCGCCTTGATGAAGACGCGTCCGCCCGTGCGCTCGGCAAGCACCGGCGGCTCGATCAGCGGCGTGCGCACCGCGAGCCCCTCGAGGCGGCGCGCGGCGGCCAGAATGTCGTCATAAGTTGGCGGCGCAGGGGTCGGCAGGGCAGTGTTGGGCGCAGGTTCGGGCGCGTCGGTTGGTGCGGCGCTGGCCATAGGCGGTTGCCCTCTCGTATGCGTTGCCCGTCAGACGGTCTCCAGGAACGCGTCGATCGCCTGCTTCGCTTCGGGCTCTTCCATCGTCGGCACGTGGCCGACGCCGGGGACGGTAACGCGGGTCAGCTTCGGCATGTCGTCGGCCATCCGCTCGAAGGTTTCCGGGCTCAGCACGTCGGAGATCTCGCCCCGCAGCGCCAGCACCGGCACGTTGCGCAGCCCATGAAAGAGCGCCCACAGATCGGGTAGCTCCTTCATCGCCCGCAGGTTCTTCACGATCGCGGTGTCCCAATCATAGACGAGTTTGCCGTCCGCGCGGGTGCGAAAAGTGCGTTCGGCGAGCGCGCGCCAGCCTTCTTTCGTCGTGATCGGCAGGCTGGGGAAGAGCTCCTCCACCCGCGCCGTCGCTGCCTCCCAGTCGTCGTAGGCCGTCTCGTCGCCGACATAGTCGAGGATCCGCGCGATTCCGGTCGGGTCGAGCTCGGGTCCCGCATCGTTCAGGATCGCCCCGGCCAGCATGGTCGGCATGGCCGCGCCCATGCCCATCGTCAGCATCGCGCCGAGCGAGGTGCCCACGGAGATCACGTGATGGCAGTTCGTCGCCGCCAGCACTTGCCGGATGTCGCCGATATAGGTCTCGGGCTTGTAGTTCCGCCAGTCGGGATCGTAGGCGGAGCGGCCCCGGCCCCGGTAGTCCAGCGTGATGACCCGCCGGTCGGCCGAGCGCGCGCTGGCAAAATCATGATAGTCGGTCGAATTCCGCGTAAGACCGGTGAGGCAGAGCAGGGGCGTGCGGCTCGAGACCGGATCGCCGTAGTCGCGGATATAGAGTGCGAGCCCGTCCTGCGCCGATATCGTGCGCTCGCGGTAGCCCAGCGCCGCCACCGTTGCGCTCACCTCTGCCCCCCGAGCCGGTCTAGAGCCCGAGCGCGGGCAGGAGGTCGTTCAGCGTCTTTCCCTCGACATCGGGATCGTAGGTCAGCCGTTCGCGCGACTGGCCGTAGCGGTTGATCCAGACCACCTTCATGCCGAAGGTGCCCGCCGCCACCGCGTCCCACGAATTGGAGGACTGAAACGAGATGTTCGCCGGCGCCACGCCCAGATGCTTGGAAGGCAGATCGTAGACCGAGGGGTGCGGCTTGAAGACGCCGACCTCCTCGACCGAGATCAGCGCATCGAAGAGTTCGCGCGTGCCCGTCGCATCGACCGCGCCGTCGAGCATCTTGGGCGAGCCGTTGGAAAGGATCGCGGTCTTCAGGCCCGCCTCCTTCAACGCCTTCAAAACTGCCGGCACCTCGGGAAACGCCTCGATGCTCATATAGCAGTCCATGAGCCGTTCGCGCACCGCGGCATCGTCGATCCCCATCGTGTCCATCGAGTAGTCGAGGGCGTCTCCGGTCACCCGCCAGAAATCCTCGTGGTGGCCCATCAGCCCGCGCAACCAGGTGTATTGCAGCTGCTTCATCCGCCACATCGCCGACAGCTCGTCGGCTTTGTCGCCCAGCACGTCGCGGCAGCGTTCGGTTGCCGAGTTGAAGTCGAACAGCGTGCCGTAGGCGTCGAAGACGCAGGCCTCGATGTTTTCGAGTTTGGTCGTCGCCATGATGGTCTCGTTGTTGGGGGCAGCAGAAGCTCGGGCGCGCAGCCTATCACCTGCCCGGCGGGCCATCAAAACGATCGTTCAAGACAACGACCTTCCAAGACGGGGCCTGTTTGCGTTGCCTAGGTCAGCAGGCGGGGCTGCCCGGCTTCGCCGAAGTCTGCGTGACGCAGCCTTTCCCGCTGCCGGTGTTGCCCCTGCTGGCGGCGTGGGTCACGTCGATGGGCTCGACCGTGCCGTTCCAGCGCTTGGCCACATTGGCGGCCGACAGCGCGTTGTCGCCCAGCCGGGCGCGGTAGACCTGCACCGCTTCCAGGACGCGCTGCACGTAATTGCGCGTCTCGGGAACCGGGATCGCCTCGATCCAGTCGATCCAGCGCTCGGCACTGCCGCCGCGGGGATCGCCGTTCACCGAGAGCCAGTAGTTCACCGCGCCGATCCCGGCATTGTAGGCGCCGGCGACCAGCACGTAGTTGCCGCCCAGCTCCTCCATCAGTTCGACCACATGCGATGTGCCGATCTTCATGTTGTAGTGGGGATCGCTGATGAGCGCCTTGCGGTTGTAGCGCACCTTGATGTTACGGGCCGTCTTGTAGGCCGTGCGCGGCATCAGCTGCATGAGCCCGCGCGCCCCGGCCCAGCTGATGGCCTCGTGGTTGAACTCGCTTTCCTGGCGGATGAGCGAGAGGATCAGGGCCGGTTCTGCGCCGATTTCCGCCGGCACCATGATGATCGGATAGCCGCTTTCGACCAGAAGCTGCTTGTAGCGCCCCGCGTATTTGGCCGTGCGCACAGCCGTCTCGAGCCGTTCGATCTCGATGCCGAGCTGCGAGGCGAGCGCGCGCTCGGCCGGGGTCTTCGCCGTGTCGAAGGCGGCGAAAACGAACCAGCGGGCGATGTCGCGCTGGTTGAGCGCTTCGAGCCGCCGCGCGGCGCGGACCAGGTCCTTGCGCTCGAAGGCGGCGCGCTGGGCGGGCGTGATTGCCGTCCGCGCCGGCAAGGTCATCTGCTTGCGGCCCAGCTTGGCGAGCGCGAACTGGCCATAGTAGGTCTGCACGTACCGTGCGGCGGTCTGATACCAGGTGGTTGCCGCCTTGTGGTCGCCGCTGGCCTCGGCGGTGCGGCCGAGCCAATAGGCGCCGCGGGCCCAGCTCACCGGATAGCGCGCGAGCTTGTAGAGCCTCTCGAAATGCGGCTTGGCGAGCGCCGGCTTCCGCAGATAGCGAAGCGCGATCCAGCCGGCGAGCCACTCGCCCTCGTAGATGTGCTTGCGTTCGGTCGCGTGGTGGTCGCGCGCGGCCGCATAGGCGATCTCCGGCTTGCCGAAACGCAGCGCCACCCGCGCCACCCAGGCACGTTGCTGCCACCAAGGCCCCTCCGGCTCGCCGCTCGCGTCGGTGGCGTTCAGGAGCGCCACGGCTTCCTCCAGCCGGTCCTTGCGTCGATGCCAGCGGATGAGATCGTGGGCGAGTGCTGGGTGCTTGCGCTGGGCCTCGGGGATCGCCGCCAGCGCCTTCTCCACCTGGCTTTCGCTCGGCGCGCGCCGGCCGCTCAGCAGCAGACGCGCCCGGAACAGCGCCTTCATGCCGTCAGTGAACCTGTCGCGCTGGGCGCGGATATAGGCGCGCGCGGTGCGGCTGCGGTTCCGATAGATCATGGTGTGCACGCGCGCGGCATGATCCTCGACGGTGAGGTCGTCGCCGAAGCGCTTCAGGAAGGCGCGCTCCTGCGGCCCGAAGGTACGCCCGCGCGCCCAGCTGCGCTTCAGCAGCGTGGTCGCCTCGGCCGGCTTGCCGCTGTTGCGCAGCGCCTCGGCGAGCCGCATCGCGCCGTTCAAAGTGCGTGGGGCCTTATCCTTGAAAAAGGCCAGCACCTCGGCGTCGCTGGCGTTGCTCCAGCCCATCGCCATTTCGGCGCGGTAGCGCAGGCGCGCGCCGAGCGGCCAGTGCGGGTTCCGCTGCAGGAAGGTGTAGATCTCGCCGAACGAGGCGCCGCTGGTGCGGCTTTGCAGGCGATACCAAGTCAGTGTCTTGCGCGTCAGGGGATCGCGGACCCGGCGGTAGGCGGTGATCGCCTCGCCCCAGCTTGCCTTCTCCATGGCACGGAAGGCGCGCTCCGCGGCGCTTGCATTGGCGCGGAGCGGCGGCAGCGGGTCGCGGATGGCAAGCTGGACGATCGAGCCGGTTGCCGGCTGGAGCCGTGCCAGGCGCACGCGGCGCCGTTCGGCCGCTTCCAGACGTTCGCGCGCGGCCGCTTCGGCCTGCGCCCTGGCGCGCGCGGCGGCCGCGGCTCTGGCTTTCGCCCGCGCGCTCGCGGCGGCGCGGGCCCGCGCCCGTGCGCTGACGGCTGACTTCTTGCGTGTGACGCGTTTCTTCCGGGCGACCGTGCGGGCGGGCTTTTTCTTCGCCGCAGCAGCCGGCTTGGCCGCCGCTTTGGCCGCCGGTTTAACCATGGGCGCGGCCTTGACCCGCGGCTTTCCGCTTTCGGCCAAACTGGTCGACGCGCCCAACGCCAGCGCGAGCAAACCCACTATCAGACCTCGAAACACCCCAGAACCTCCCAGTTTTTCGCGTCCGGGCGTCGGTCGGATCGTTCGAATCGTTCGAAGCTTTGCCACAATTTGTCTAAATTTATGCCAAATTTTCGCCCCTTTGTCAGCCGCCAAAGGCGCCGAATGGTTAATCCGGAGCGCCCTTGCCGCCGAATCACACCGGCGCTATGCTCCGGCCCAAGCGAATCCGTACCGACCAACGACTTCAAAGAGGACGAGGCCATGCTGAAGGGCTCGATCACCGCCCTGATCACGCCGTTCCGCGACGGCAAGATCGACGAGAGCGCGTTCCGCCGTCTGATCGAATGGCAGATCGAAAGCGGCACCGACGGGCTCGTACCCGTGGGCACCACCGGCGAGTCGCCGACCCTCTCGCATACCGAGCACCGCCGGGTCGTCGAGGTCTGTGTCGAGACCGCTGCCGGGCGCGTGCCGGTCATCGCCGGCACCGGCTCGAACTGCACCGACGAGGCGATCGGCTTCGCCCAGCACGCCAAGAAGGCGGGGGCGGATTACCATCTCTCGGTCGCGCCCTACTACAACAAGCCGACCCAGGAAGGCCTCTACCAGCACTTCAAGGCGATCAACGATGCGGCCGACCTGCCGATGCTGATCTACAACATCCCCGGCCGCTCGATCGTCAACATCACTGTCGAGACCATGGACCGCCTGGCGGCGCTGCCCAACGTGGTCGGCGTGAAGGACGCCACCGCCGATCTCGCGCGCCCGTTGCAGCAGCGCGTCGTTACGGGCTCCGACTTCATCCAGCTGTCCGGCGAGGATGCGACCGCCATCCCGTTCCTGTCGCAAGGCGGGGTGGGGTGTATCTCGGTGACCTCCAACGTCGCCCCGGCGCTGTGCGCGGAAATGCACGACGCCTGGGCCGCGCGCGATCTCGACCGGGCCACGGAGATCAACGATCTCCTGCTGCCGCTCCACGAGGCGCTGTTCTGCGAGACCAGCCCCGGCCCGGTGAAGTATGCCGCGAGCCTGCTCGGTTTCTGCAGCGCCGAGGCACGCCTGCCGATCTGCGAGATCGCCAAAGAGACCAAGCGCCGCGTCGAGGACGTGATGGTCTCGGTCGGCCTGCTCGACAAGTCGAAAGCCGCCAAGGCGGGTTAGGGCAGGCATTTCGTAGACAGCCGGCCGCGGCGGGGCCGGGCTGTCCGTTAGGCGTCCATTAGGCGTCGCGCGGGTATCGTGTTGCCATGAGCGCCAAGTCCGCCAAATCATCCAAGCCCGCCACCCCCACCATCGAGCTGATCGGCGCGCCGACCGATATCGGCGCGGCCGATCGCGGCAGCTCGATGGGCCCCGAGGCGCTGCGCGTCGCCGGGATCGACCTGATGCTGCGCAAGATGGGCCTGAGCGTCATCGATGGCGGCAACGTCTCCGGCCCGCCCAATCCCGATGCGCCGGTCCGCAACGGCTACCGCCATCTCGCCGAGGCCGCCGAATGGTGCGCCAATCTGAAAGCGGCGGTCGCCACATCGTTGCAAGCCGGCCGCTTGCCGCTGGTGATGGGCGGCGACCATTCGATCGCGATCGGCTCGATCGCCGCGGTCGCCGAGCATTGCGCGGCGAACGACACACCGCTCAGCGTCGTCTGGCTCGACGCGCATGCCGACTTCAACACGCCCAAAACCTCGCCTTCGGGCAATATTCACGGCATGCCGGTGGCCGTCCTCCGGGGTGACGGCCCGGCGGAGCTCACAGCGCTCGGCAGCCGCCGGCCGATCTTAGGCGCAGACGAGATCAGCCTGCTCGGCGTCCGCTCGGTCGACCATGTCGAGAAAGCGGCGGTGCTGGAGGCAGGGCTCACCGTCTACGATATGCGCGAGATCGACGAGCGGCGGATGCGCGCGGTCATGGAGGAGATCGTGGCGCGCCTCGCTGAGCGCGGCGGTCACTTGCACCTGAGCTTCGACGTCGATTTCCTCGACCCGACGATCGCGCCCGGGGTCGGCACCACGGTGAAGGGCGGGCCGACCTACCGCGAATCGCAGCTCTGCATGGAGATGCTCTACGAGACCGGCCTGCTCGGCTCGATGGAGATCACCGAGCTCAACCCCGCGCTCGATCTGCGCAACACCACGGCGGAGCTCGTCGTCGAGCTCGTCGCCAGCCTGTTCGGCGAGCAGATCCTGAGCCGCCACAAGACCGCCTTCGACTAGAGCGCGACCGCCTGCGTCACCAAATGCCTGGCAGGATCCGGTAGCGGACGCGGCGCGCATAGTCTTCATAGCCTGTCAGCTCGCGCCGCAGCGTCCGGTCCTCGAGCGCCGTACGCCCAATGAAAGAAAAAAGCGAGATCGCCGCCGGCACGAAGGCCCACCAGGAGCCGAGCAGCAACGGCGTGGAAACGAGCCAGCCGAAGAACCCCAGATAGCCCGGATGGCGAACGAAGCGATACGGGCCGGTGTCGATGACCCGATGGCCGCGCTCGCTCTGGATGCGCACGGTCTTCTCAAAGAACGGGTTCACGCCCATCGACCAGCTGACCAGCACGCTCCCCACAACGAACACCGCGAGCCCCACCGGCCAAAGCCATCCCGGCGTTTGCGACCACCCGAAGCGTTCTGCATCGAGCCCGGCGACGACATGGATACCGAGGAAAACGGGCGTGTTCACCCAGAGCCAGACCTTGTCCCAGCGCTTGGTGCCCTTGCCCATGCGCATGCGATGGGCGATCAGCTCGGGGTTCACGCGCCTGAGATAGACGTAATTGGCGGCGAAATAGACAACGACGATCGCGAGATAGAGCCAGCCAGCGAACCAGTCGAGCCGTCCCGCCGGCAGGAAAAGCACGGCGGCGAAAAAGACAAAGGTTGCTGCCGAAACGAGCCCCAATCGTAGCGGCGACGGCGGTTCGGGGGTGCTGGCCATGGCATCACCGCTCGCGCGTCAACCGCCGGCGGGGAGGCTTTCGACGCTCTTCCTCGGAGCCGGCTCGGACGCAGAGGTGCGGCTACTTCTTCGACTCGTAGAAGTTGATCACCTTCAGCACGTCGGCGGCGTCAATGCGGCCGATCGGCCCGTCGCTGTAGCTCGAGGCCATCACCTTGCCCTCCTCGTTGAGTAGGAACTCCGACGGCTGGATGATGCCGCGCCGCTCTTCCCACCACGAACCCAGCTTGTCCGCATCTTCGCGGGTCACGCCGTAGCCGAAGGGAAAGCCCTTGCCGGCGGCGATCTCGCCGGCCTTCTCCTCGTCATCGACGCTGGCGGCGACGATCTTGACGCCCTTCGCTTCGAGCGCTTCCCTATTTTCTTCGAAGCCGTCCAACTGACGGCGGCAATAGGGTCACCAATGGCCCCGATAGAAGAGGATGACGCGGTATTTGGCGTCGAGCCCTTCGGGCAGGTCGAGCGTTCCGCCACCGACCAGCTTGAGCGTCAGCTTAGGAAAGGCGGCGCCGATACCAAGTTTCTCGGACAACAGGCGGCTCCAGTGATGTGGCTCGCAGGAACGTCAACTGTGCCTGCGTCGCGCGCGGAATGCAACGCCGACACCGTTGTCCGGGGCGCATGGGCGGGCTACGATCGGCGGTGATAGTCCGCTATTTGACAAAAGGGTCGCGTCCGTCATGAGCAGCTTATGTTTCGACAGCGCGCCGGTTCCCGTTCGCGACGACGTCGCCGCGGCACTGCCGAACGTCTGGGCGCGGATCGGCGAGCCGGGGACCTGGCTCACCGCAGCGCAGCGCACCGCGATCGCTGCCGAAGCGCGAAACGTCGCCGGCTGCGCCTTGTGCGAGCAACGCAAGGCTGCGGTCTCCCCCTATGCAGTGTCCGGCGAGCACGACCATCTGGGCGCGCTCCCGGATGTTTGGGTCGACATCATCCACCGCGTCATCAGCGATCCGGGCCGGCTTTCCGAACGCTGGTTTCGCGAGGTCACCAGCAGCGGCATTTCGCCCCGCGAATATGTCGAGCTGATCGGCGTCGTCGTCAGCGTCGTCGGTGTCGACACCTTCTGCCGCGGCATCGGCCAGGACGCGCCCGCGATTCCGCAAGCGCAGGACGGCGCACCGAGCCCGGAGACGCCCGAGCAGCTCAACATCGAACTGGCCTGGGTGCCGACGCTCGATCCCGATCACGACGGCCCGCTTCAGCGCGAATTCTATCCGGGCAGCGCCGCCCATATCCGCCGCGCGCTCACGCTGGTGCCGGCGACCGCGCGCAGCTTCTGGGAAATGGCGAACACGCTTTATCTCCGCGGCGATCAGATGCGCGATTTCGGCACCGAATTCCGCGCCATCAGCCACGCCCAGATCGAGATGATCGCCGGCCGGGTCTCCGCCCTCAATCAGTGCCTCTACTGAACCACCAGCCATGCGGTGCTGCTCCGTGCGAGCGGCGAACATTCCGGAGACGACTACGATCTGAGCGCGCTCTTAGGGCAGGCGGGCGACGAGAGCGGCATCCCGAACGCCGGTGTCCTGCTCGAATTCGCCGAAGCGGCGGTCGGCGCCAATCCGGCCAGGCTTGATGCCGCCCGCGCGGCTGTGATCGAGGCCATGGGCGGCGAGGCCTTGGCGGATGCGGCGGGGGTCGCCGCGCTCTTCAACGCCATCGACCGCGTCGCCGATTCCACCGGCATCCCGCTGGAGGCCGACAAGGCGGAAATGACCGAGGCGATGCGCGCCCAGCTCGGCATCGACGACTTCGGCGCGGTTTCGGAACCCGCCGAGGCTTGAGCAGGCTTAGTCCACGCCGGCGCAGGAGAGCAAGACGATGAGCGCAAGCACCGGAGCACCCTTCGCCGCCCCTGTTGTCGACGAGCTTTCGGTTCGTGTCATCGTCGACTCGCGCTACGACCGCTTCCTGCCCAAGACAGAGCATCGCTTCGTTGCGGTCGAGCATGTCGGCGGCATTCCGGGGCGCCAGATGAGCACGCTCGCGGGCGAATGGGGGCTTTCGCTCCATCTCGAATCGAAAGCGGCCGGCGCCTCGGCTCAGTTTCTGCTCGACTTCGGCTATACGCCGGAAGTCCTGAACCGCAATTTCAGCCTGCTCGACATCGACCCGGCCAAGCTCAACGGGCTCATCCTCAGTCACGGCCACCGGGATCATTACGGCGGCCTTGACGGGTTCGTGGCGGCGCATCGCCCGCAGATGCGCGACGAGATCTCGCTTATCGTCGGCGCCGAGGATGTTTTCGACGTGCGCTGGCTGCCGGAAAAGCCGCCGGCCGAGCCGGGCGGCGAGCCCGAGTTTGTGTCCTGGGGCGCGCCCGATAAGACGGCGTTGCTGGCGCATCGGGTCTTCCCGATGTGCTGCGACACGCCGCACGTGCTCGAGGGGGCCTTCACCACCGGCTACATCGAGCGCGACAGTTTCGAGGAGGTGACCGGCGGCTCCAAGGCCGAGAGCGTCGAACATTATTCGGAATCCGAGCGGCGCGGCGAGCTCCTGCCCGACAGTCATCCCGAGGAGCACGCCACCTGTTACATCGTGAAGGGCAGGGGTCTCGTGGTCATCTCGTCCTGCGGCCATGCGGGCATCGTCAACTCGGTCAAGACCGCGATGGCGGTGTCTGGCGTCGACAAGCTGCACGCGGTGATCGGCGGCTTTCATCTTGGCCTCGCCGAGCCGGACTATATCGGCCACACGATCGACGAGCTTGAGGCGCTGGCGCCCGACGTCGTCGTGCCCATGCACTGCACCGGCGAGCCCTTCATCGAGGCGATGCGCCGTCGCATGCCGGAGACGCTCGTCGGCTCCAATCTCGGAACCCGGTTCACGTTCGGGGTTTAGGGCGGGGCTTAGGGCGGGGTTTAGCGCGGGGTGTATCGCGCTGCGTGTGAGCGGAGGCTATTGCACAGCCTCGAACGCCCCGCTTTGCGGATCGAGCGCGAGCAGCCGGCCGTCGGCGATGTCGAAATAACCGCCGCGCAAGCGGAGCCGGCCGTCCGCCAGTCGTTCCTTGATAAAGGGGAAGGTCTCGAGGTTCTCCAGCGAATGCCGGACCGAGGCATGTTCGAGGGCCTGCGCCTGAACGTCCATCGGCTGGTCGCCCGCTTCGCGCATCGCTTCGGTCTGCGCCGTCTTCAGGAGCGACATCCAGCGCTGGATGAAGCCGCGCGGCGGCTCAGCCTCGTAGAGCCCGTCGAGATAGGCGCGCACGCCGCCGCAGCGCCCGTGCCCCATCACCAGGATCGTCTCCACGCCGAGCCCGTTCACCGCGAATTCGAGTGCGGCGCTGGTTCCGTGATAGTCGCCATGCGGCTCGAAGGGCGGCACCAGATTGGCGACATTGCGCACGACGAAAAGCTGGCCCGGCCGCGCATCGAAGATCGCCGCCGGATCGGCACGGCTGTCGCAACAGGCGATCACCATCACCTTCGGCGCCTGGCCTTGTTCGGCGAGCTCGCTGTAGAGCGCGGCCTCTTGCTCGTACCGGCCGGCAACAAAGCGGCGATAGCCGTCTACCAATTCGTCTACGTCGCGCATCGGGGCACCATCGTGGTCGGAACAAACCAGTCCTGAAAAATGATGCGCTAGGCGGCGACGACAAGAGGCCGGGCGCTTTTCTCGGCATTGACCTCACCGATCACCGCAGCCTGGGTGTAGCCCGCTTCGCACAGTTCCACGAGGCAGGCTTCAGCCGTTTCCGCGGCAACCCCGATCAGCAGCCCACCCGCTGTCTGCGGGTCGAACAGGATCGGGCGCTTGAGGTCGCCGGTCTCCATGCCGAGCCCGGCGTTGCGCTCGTTATCGGGCTGCAGCGAGCTCACGATCCCCGCGGCCATTACCTCCAACGCTCCTTTGAGTACGGGCACATCGTCCAATCGGATCGTCACGACCACCCCCGCCGGCTCGGCCATCTCGATCAGGTGCCCGGCGAGGCCGAAGCCGGTGACGTCGGTGGCGGCACTCGCTCCGTGTTTGCGGGCAATCGCCGCGGCCGGTCCGTTCGATTGCAGCATCGTCTCGATCGCGGCGTCGATCCAGCGCCCATCGGATTTGTGGCGCATGTCCGCGGCGAGCAGCGCGCCGGTACCGAGCGGCTTGGTCAGAATGATCGCATTGCCCGGCTTGAGGCCGCCCTTGCGCAACATCGCCGCCTCGTCGACGAAGCCGTTGATGGTGAAGCCCATCATCATCTCCGCGCCCTCGCCGGTATGCCCGCCGATCAGCGCCACGCTTTCCTGCTCGAACGTGGCCAGCGCGCCCGCCAGAAGCTGCTTGAGATCGTGGCCCATCTTCGCGGGCTCGCCGTAGGGCAGGGTGACGGCGGCGAGTGCCGAGGCGGGCTCGGCCCCCATCGCGTGGATGTCGCCCAGGCAATGATTGGCGGCGATGCGGCCGAAGAGATAAGGATCGTCGATGAAGGCGCGGAACTGATCGAAGGTCTGCACCAACGCCTTGCCCGGCGGCGGCGCGATCACGGCCGCATCGTCCGGCGCCTCGAGCCCCACAAGGACGCTTCGCGTCTCTGCATTTTGGTTCGGTTCGATCGTCGCCAGTACACTTCTCAACACGTCGGCCGGCACCTTGGCGCCGCAGCCGCCGCAGCGCATCGGTTCGTCGTCACCGTCGTCTTGGCCGCCCTCCATCTCCGGCAGCTCCTGGTATTTCCGCATCCAGCGCCGGTCGATCCAGTCCTTGAAGCGCCAGGCCCAGTCGCCCTCGACCGAGGCGGTCCCATAAGACAGCACCGCGCGCTTCTTCCCCATCGAGATCAGCGCCAGGGTGCGTCGCTGCGGGTGATAGGCGTGCGGCGTCCCGCCGGCGGCAAGCGCGCGCAAACTGGTCGCCAGGAACGGCCCTTCGCGGACGGCGTAAACACCGCTCTTGGGAAGCGCGCGAGGCTCGAAGGCGATGGTATCGCCGGCCCCGAAGACGCGCGAATCGGTCACCGACTGCAGCGTGTCGTGCACCCGGACAAAGCCGCGCTCGTCGAGCGCGAGCCCCGTACTAGCAAGCCAGGGCGCGGCCGAGCCCGGCGTCACCAGCACGACGCTGTCATATGGCAGGTCGATCTTGGGCTCGCAGACGATCCGGCCGTCTTCGATGGTTTTGACGGAATGCCCGCCATGGAAGGCGATGCCGGCACGCTCGATCGCCCGGCGCATGCGTCGCCGCGTTCCGGCGCCATGGGTTTCGAGCGGCTCGGCCGATTGCGCGACGATCGCCACCTCAAGCCCGTTCGCAGGCTTGCCCGCATGCTCCAACGCCTGGCGTGCGCGGAAATCGAGCGCCAATGCCGTTTCGGTTCCGCCCGCGCCGGCGCCGATCACGACCAGCCGGTGCCGCCCGCCATCGGCCACGATCCGCCGCTCGACCTCGTCCCAGCGGGCGAGAAAGCGGTCGACGGGCTTCACCGGGATCGCGCGCCCGGCGCCCACGATCCCGTGCTCGCTGGGCGTCGAGCCGATATCGATGCTGAGCAGATCGAAGGCGACCGGCGGCCGTTTGCCACAGAGGACGGTGCCGGCCGTAAGGTCGAGGCTGGTCGCCGCCGTCTGGTAGAACCGCGCGCCGGCGAACCGCGCCAGGGCGCGCAGGTCCAGATGCGTTTCTTCCAGCGTGTAATGCCCGGCGAGATAGCCCGGCAGCATCCCCGAATAGGGCGTGAGCGAGCCCGGCGAGATCAGATTGAGCCGCACCCCCGGCTCGGGCTTCATGCCGAAGCTCTTCAGCACCGCGGCATGCGCATGCCCGCCGCCGACCAGCACGATGTCGCATTTGACCGGCGTGTCGTTCTGCATGGCTAGGGTCGCGGGAAGTGGCGGAAGAGGGTGGGAGTCGAACCCACCAGACACGCCTGGCGCGTCCCAACGGGTTTGAAGCCCGCGCGGCCCACCGGGAACCGATCCTCCTCCGTCTTTCTGGCTAGCATGGCCGCCCCGTCGAGGTCCAAATCATTCAGCCCGCCCTTGCGGGCTCTTGATGCGCAGGGGCCGCTTCGTCCGCGCCGAAGACGTCGGCGGCCGGGCGCAGGATCTCGCGCTCGTTGCCGAGCCGGCGGGTGAACTTGACCTTGTCGAAGAACTCCAGGAGTTCGATGCTGAGATTGCGCCCGATCCCCGACCAGTCGCGGAAGGCAGCGACGCCGAAGCGCCCGCCGGGAAGCCCGCGCGCGCCGGTCTCGGCGATGCCCGCCAATGTCCGCAATCCTGCCCGCGTCATGTAGCGGTTCGATGAAACCCGAGCGGTCAGGCCGAGCTTGGCCGTGCGCGCCAACAGCCCCGCGACTTGGTTCTGCGGCAAGCCGATTTCCTCGGCGATCTCGAAGATGGTCGGCGGCCGGTCCGTCGCGGCGTTCATCACCGCTTCGACACGTCGCCAGTCCCGGTCGTCGGCCGCCGATAGTGTGGCCGCGAAGCCACGCCGTTGCAGCAAAGCACCGGTGCGGACGACCTCACCCTTTGCGACGAGCTCGCCCACGACATGCGCGAAGGCCGCGGGGCGGGCTCGGAACGGAAGGGCCCGCGCCAGATGTGCCTCGTTCACGCCGCCCGCATTGGGGTTGGCGCGGTGCAATCCTTCCAACGTCGTAAGCACGGCCGAGGCGAGGGCGTCGCGATGGGCCGTTGTCAGCCCGACGACCTCGTCTTCACCGGTACAGCAGACATCGACCTTGGCCCGCAAGGCCCCGGCCTCGGCCGCCGTCAGGTTCCAGGCCGCTTCCAGTATGTGCAGCGGCGCGCCGCCGGGCGATGCAGCGAGAATCGTCTGAAGCGCGGCATCCCGATCCGGATTGCAAAGCGCGTGCAGCCAGGCCAGGCGCTCGGGCCGCGCCCGGCCGCGCCGCGGCGAGAAGGGATCGACGACCGGACCGCCGCCCAAGGTCCGCCGCGCCGACTGGTCGCGGATGATGACGGCATCGCCCGAGCGGGCGCAGAGCGGCGCGTCGAGCACGAGCTGCGCCAGGCCGCGCCCGCCGGGCTCGATCGATTTTTCTTCGAGCAGCGCCACCCGGCCCGTCACGTTCGCCGTGCCGTGATGGACATGCACCGGCGTCCAGTGCCTGAGCGGCCGGTCCTCCGAACCGAGGACGCGGAGCGCCACATCGATCCGGCGCACCGGCGCGTGCGCGCCTGTCGCCACGATCCAGTCACCGCGCGTGATCTCCTCCTTGCGGATGCGCCCGGCGAGATTGATGGCGCAGCGGTCGCCGAGCACCGCCTCCTCGACCAGCCGATCCTGGGCCCGCAAACCACGCACGCGCAGCTCGCGGCCCTCGGGCGACAGGACGACCGTGTCACCCATCCGCACCCGCCCCGCGCTGACCAGCCCCGTCACCACGACGCCCGCACCCGCCACCGTGAAGGCGCGGTCGACGGCGAGCCGGAAAGCGCCCGTCGGCGCCGCTCTTTTCTCGCTCTCCGCCAAGCTTCGCAAATGCGCGGCGATCTCCGCGACGCCGCTGCCGTCGATCGATGAGACGGGGAAGATCGGTGCGCCGGCCAGCCGCGTGCCCGCCAGCATCGCCTCGACTTCGGCGGCCACCTCGGTGATCCGCCCACGCTCCACCTTGTCGATCTTGGTGAGCGCCACGAATCCAACGTCGATCCCGACCAGATCGAGAATATCGAGATGCTCGCGCGTCTGCGGCATCGGCCCGTCATCGGCGGCGACGACCAGCATCGCGCCGCGGATCGCGGTCACGCCCGCCAGCATGTTGTGGATGAAGCGCTCATGGCCTGGTACATCCACGAAGCCGATCACCGTTCCCGGCGCAATTGCGTCGTCGTAGACGAAGCCGAGATCGATGGTGAGCCCGCGTTTCTTTTCCTCGGGCAGGCGGTCGGCATCGACGCCGGTAAGTGCCTTCAAGAGCGAGGTCTTGCCGTGATCGACATGGCCGGCGGTGGCGATGATCATTTCGGCGCGAGCCCCGACACGTCGAGCGCGTCCAATTGCGCCACGAACCCTGCCTCGTCCTCCAGGCAGCGCAGATCGAACAGCAGTGCGCCCTCACTCACCCGCCCGATCACCGGCACCGGCAGCGTCCGGAACGCCGCCGCCAACGCATTCGCCCCACCGCCGCGTTTTGGGCCGCCGCCCTTGCCTTTGCGTGCCCCAACGGGGCGGATCGCCAGCGCCGTGCTGTCCAGCAGATCGACGGGCAGGGCGCCGCTGCCGATCTGGCTCTTGCAGGGAATGGCATCAACCGTCGCGATCCCGCCCAACACCGTGGCGAGTGCGGACCTAACCCGCTCGGCGCGCGCCGCGATCTCCTCGGCGGATGTGGTCAGCAGGCGCAGCACCGGCAGGCGTTCGGCCAAGCGCTCGGGATACTCGTAGAGCCGCAACGTCGCCGAGAGCGCCGCAATCACGAGCTTGTCGAGGCGGAGCGCGCGCTTCATCGGGTTGCGCTTGATCTTGGCGACCAGATCGGCGCGGCCGGCGATGATGCCCGCCTGCGGCCCGCCCAGCAGCTTGTCGCCGCTGAAGGTGACGAGATCGGCGCCATCGGTCAGCGTTTCGCGCGCGGTGCGCTCGTGCGGCAGGCCGTAGTCCTCGAGGTTCACCAACATGCCGCTGCCGAGATCGACCACGAAGGGAAGGTCGTTCGCATGCGCCAGCGCGGCCAGCTCCGCTTCCGGCACGGCTTTGGTGAAGCCTCGCACCTCGTAGTTGCTCGTATGCACCTTCATCAGGCACGCGGTCCGCGCGCTGATCGCGTTTTCGAAATCCTTCCGATGCGTGCGGTTGGTCGTGCCGACTTCGTGCAGCTTGGCGCCGGCTCGCGCCATGACGTCGGGGATCCGGAAGGCGCCGCCGATCTCCACCAGCTCGCCCCGCGAGACCAGGACCTCCTTCCGCCGCGCCAGCGTGTTGAGCACGAGCAGCACTGCCGCAGCGTTGTTGTTGACCACGGTCGCCGCGGCCGCGCCGGTCAGCCGGCAGATCTGGTCTTCGATCAGGTCGTCCCGGTCGCCGCGCCGTCCGCTGGCGAGATCGAATTCGAGATTCACCGGCTGGGCCGCCGCCGCCGCGATCTCGGCGATCGCCTCGGCGGCCAGCGGCGCGCGGCCGAGATTGGTGTGGATCACCGTGCCGGTCAGGTTGAAGACGCGCGTGAGCGCCGGGGCGAAACGCGCCTCCAGGCGGTCCGCCGCCGCCTGCGTCAGCGCGTCGTCGCCGGCAAAACCACCGCCATCGGCGATCGCCGCCCGCGCCTCGTCGAGCGCCGCGCGCACCGCCTCGAGCGTCGCCGCATT
>CAZBRE010000039.1:0-3047 GCA_964494065.1 uncultured Alphaproteobacteria bacterium | reverse complement strand
TCGCCGCCCGCGCCTCGTCGAGCGCCGCGCGCACCGCCTCGAGCGTCGCCGCATTGCCGTAGGTCGCGGCGAGCGCCTGCACGGCCGGCCAGCCCAACACGCGATCGACGGAGGGCAGGGCGGCATAGGCGGTTCTTGCGGCGTCCTCGTTCATGCTCGTCTCGGGTCGAGCCATCTAGCGCCTTGTTCCGGCAATCATCACGGCCCGCGATGGGGACCCGCAACGCCGGTCCATGTCAAGGCCCCTCCCGGAAGCTTGATCGGGCGGTGAGGCCGTGGCTTGAACCCGTTCCAGGCGAACACATCTTTAGGCGATGGCTGCCACCCGCAAATCGAAGTCCCCCAAGACGAAGCCCAAGGCCAAGCGCGACTATGTCGCGATCGAAGAGGATCTGGGCGCCCACAACTACCATCCATTGAATGTGGTGCTGTCGCGCGGCGAGGGCGTCTGGGTCTGGGACACCGACGGCAACAAGTATCTCGACTGTCTCTCGGCCTATTCGGCGGTCAACCAGGGCCACTGCCACCCTAAGATCCGCGAGGCGATGGTCGAGCAGGCGGGCAAGCTCACGCTGACCTCCCGTGCCTTCCACAACGACCAGTTGGCGCTCTTCTACCAGGAGATCTGCGCCCTCACGAACACCTCGAAGGTGCTGCCCATGAACAGCGGCGCCGAGGCGGTAGAAAGCGCCGTCAAGGCCGTGCGCAAATGGGGCTACGAGGTCAAGGGCGTGCCCGCGGGCAAGGCCGAGATCATCGTCTGCCAGAACAACTTCCACGGCCGCACGCTGATGATCGTCGGTTTCTCGACCGATCCCACGGCGCGCTCGGGCTTCGGGCCCTTCGCGCCCGGCTTCAAGGTGATCCCCTTCGGCGACGCCCAGGCGCTCAAGGACGCGATCACCCCCAACACGGTCGGTTTTCTGGTCGAGCCGATCCAGGGCGAGGCCGGCGTGATGATCCCGCCAGAAGGCTATTTGCGCGAAATCCGCGAGATCTGCACGGCAGAGAACGTGCAGCTGATCCTCGACGAAATCCAAACGGGCCTTGGCCGCACCGGCAAGCTGCTCGCCGAGGAGCATGAGGGCATCGAGGCCGATCTGACGCTGGTCGGCAAGGCGCTTTCGGGCGGCTTCTACCCGGTTTCCGCCGTGCTCTCGAACTCCGAGGTCCTCGGCGTGCTCCGCCCCGGCGAGCATGGCAGCACCTTCGGCGGCAACCCGCTCGCCTGCGCCGTCGCGCGCGCCGCCATCCGCGTGCTGGTCGAGGAAGGCATGGTCGAGAACGCCGCCAAGATGGGCGACTACTTCATGGAGCGCTTGGCCGGCGTGCGCAACAACCTGATCCGCGAGGTGCGCGGCCGCGGCCTCATGATCGCGGTCGAGTTCGAGCCGGAAGCCAAGGGCGCCCGTCAGTACTGCGAGGCGCTCAAGGACCAGGGCATCCTCTGCAAGGAGACCCACACCAACACGATCCGCTTCGCCCCGCCGCTGGTGATCACCGAAGATCAGATCGACTGGGCAATGGAGCGGATCGAGCCGGTGCTGACCGGAACGGGCGGCTGACCGTCCGCGCGCTTACTTCGTAGTCACCCCCTAATCGCGCCCCGCATCCATGATCGCCTTGGCGAGCCGCTCGGGGTTGGAAAAGCAGAGTTCGTGGCTGCCCGGCACCTGCACCAGCCGGAACAGCCCCAGCTTCTCCGACAGCCGCGGATGCCAGGGCAGACCGTGCGGCAGCGCCGTGTCCTCGGTGCAGTTGACGTATGATTTGGCGATCTCCATCTCGGCCGGGTTCGCCTTCAGCTTGATCGGATCCTTGAACGTCTTCATCGGATGCGGGTTGAGGCCGTCATAGGCTCTCTGCGCCGTCGCCGCATCGGCGTCGTTGATGAAGGCCTCGCGCCAGATCGGGAAGGGCAGGACGACCGAGCCATCGCCGATCTCCTTCTCGATCGCATCGAACAGCGCGATGTAATGTGGCGGTATCATGTCGTTCAGGCACTCGCCGTCATTGGGCACGAAGGCGTTCCAGTAGACGAGCCGCTTGAGCCGCTCGCCCGCCCGGTCCGCCACCCCGGTAATCACCATGCCGCCATAGCTGTGGCCGACCAGGATGACGTCGGAGAGGTCCTTCTCGGCCAGAAAATCGACGACGGAGGTGATCGCCTCGTCGAGCCCGGTCGTCTTCACGTCGCCTGGCCGGTTGCCGGCGAGCGTGGGGCAATGGACCTCGTGGCCAGCAGCGCGGATCGGGTTCGCGGTCGCCTCGAGCTCCTTGCCGGTATGCCAGGCGCCATGCACCAATACATAGGTTGCCATCGGATAACTCTCCTCCCATTCGCGGCGGTGTTGCCCCGCCTGATTGCCGCCCGATTGCCGTCTGCGCCATACGTCTCTGGGCGCATCTTGCGCTTGCAGTTCGCCGTCTGCGCCACGACATTCCCACGATGGCCGGGAAAAACAAAAACAAGAAATCCAAGACCGACGAGAACCGCTACCGTCAGGTGGCGCAGAACCGTCGCGCGCGCCGCGACTACTTCATCGAGGAGAAGATGGAGGCGGGCCTGGTGCTGACCGGCACCGAGGTGAAGTCGCTGCGCGCCGGCCACGCCAATATCCGCGAAGCCTATGCGACCGAGAAGAGTGGCGAGATGTGGCTCCATAACGCCTACATCGCCGAATACGCCTCGGGCCGCGACAACCACGAGCCGCGCCGCGCCCGCAAGCTGCTGCTGCACAAGCGCCAGATCGAGAAGCTGATCGGCGGCGTCCAGAAGGACGGCATGACCGTGGTGCCGCTGGCGCTCTACTTCAACGTTCGCGGCATCGCCAAGCTCGAGGTCGGTCTCGCCAAGGGCAAGAAGCAGTTCGACAAGCGCGAGGACGAGAAGAAGCGCGATTGGAACCGGGAAAAAGCGCGGCTGCTGCGGGACAAAGGCTGAGCCTCGCGCAAGCCCGCCCTGCGCCAAACTGGTGCATATTGGGCGGGAGCCCAGTTGACACCCTGCCTGCCCATCCCGAAGATCAGCGTATTCAACAGGTCGA
>CAZBRE010000038.1:19936-32295 GCA_964494065.1 uncultured Alphaproteobacteria bacterium | reverse complement strand
GACAGGGCGGCCCGGACAAGGCAACCGTCGCGCGGCTCGAAGCCGCCGCCAAGGCGATCGAGGCGCAGCTCAAGAAGACGCCGAAGGATACGACCCTTCTGGGGCGGCTCGGCCGCATCCGGTTCGTGCTCGGCCGCTATGCGGCGGCGGCGGCGATCTACGGCAAGGCGCTGGCGCTCAAGCCGGATTCGGCCGCGTTCGCCGCCTCGCAGGGCGAGGCCCTGGTCTTCGCCAACCGACGGGTCGTGAGTGAAGCAGCCAAGACGCTCTTCGAGCGCGCGCTCAAGGCCGATGCGCAGGACGTCCGGGCGCGGTTCTATCTGGCGCTGGCCAAGGCGCAGGCGGGCGACCGCGACGGGGCGCTGCGCGACTGGCTCGCGCTCGAGGCCGAGACCCGGCCCGGGACGCCGTGGCGCAAACAGCTCACCCGCTTCATCGAGACGACGGCGAAAGAGGCCGGGCTGAACGCGGCGGCGCTCGCCAAGCTGCGCGCCAAGGCTGAGAAGACGGCGCAAAAGACCGCAGCGGCGAACGGACGCGGTCCGAGCCGCGAGGACATGGACCGCGCCAAGCGCATGTCGCCGGCCCAGCGCACGGCGATGATCCGCGGCATGGTCGACAACCTCGCCGCACGGCTGAAGGAGAACCCCGACGACCTCGCCGGCTGGCGGCGGCTCGGCCGCTCCTACATCGTGCTCCGCGAGTACAAGAAGGCCGCCGCGGCGTATGCGCAGGCCGCGCGGCTGGCGCCCAAGGATGTCGGCGTGCTGGTCGACTACGGCCAGGCGCTGCTCGCGGTGCACGGTAAGGACCGCGACCTGCCGCCCCAATTCGTCGCCGTCGTGCGCCGCATTCACGCGCTTCAGCCCGACCATGTGATCGGGTTGTGGTTCCTCGGCGTGGCCGAATACGAGGCCGGCAATCACGAGAAGGCCGCCGCCTTATGGACCCGCCTGCTCGCCCGTTTGCCCAAGGATGCGCCGGAACGGGCCGCCCTTGCCAAACGTATTGAAATGCTGAAGATGAAGAAACAGTGACGCCGCGACTGCAGAATTGCGGCCTTCCCTGACTGGATCCCAATGACCAAGAGCGCACCGGATCAAACGCCGACGAACGCTGCGTCTGCGACCGCGGGAACGGGGTCGTACCGGACGCGCGTCATTTTCGGCGTCATTCTGGGCATCATCGTCATCGGCATCATCACCGGCATCGTGCTGATCGTGCACGAGCTCAATGCCGGCATGACGATCCCGGAGCTCCTGAGCAGCTACGGCTACTGGCTGATCCTCGGCTGGACGCTGCTCGAGGGCGAGACCATCGTGATCATCGCCGGCGTCGCCGCGGCGGCCGGCCATATGGAGCTGTGGCTCATCATCCTGGTCGCCTGGATCGGCTCCTACATCTCCGACCAGATCTACTTCACCATCGGCAGGAAGTTCGGGCCGTACCTTCTGCAGCGCTTTCCCTGGGCGCAAAAGCCGGTCGACCGCGCCGGGCGGCTGCTGCTCAAATACGATCTCTGGTTCATCCTGAGCTTCCGCTTCATCTACGGGGTGCGCAACGTGACGCCGCCGGCGCTCGCCATTGCCGGCGTTTCGCACAAGCGCTTTGCGATGCTCAACTTCATCGCGGCGGGGCTGTGGGCGAACTGCTTCGCCTTCGCGGGCTATCTCTTCGGCCAGGCCTTCAAGGAGCTGGTCGAGGACGCGCATATGTATTTCGGCTACGTCATCCTCTTCATGTTCGCGCTCGCGGTCTTCTGGGCCTTCTATCACACGATCCGCGGCATCGTTCACCGCCGCCGCGCCTATCGCGCCGAGCGCCGGGCCGCGGCGGAGAAGGCGCGCCCGTGACTGGCGACGCGCAGCGCGAGCGTAATGGAACCGCTGCGCTGCTGGTGGAGGACATCCACAAGCGCTTTGCCAATGTCGAGGTCCTGAAGGGCGTCTCGCTGACCGCGCGCGACGGCGACGTGATCTCGGTGATCGGCGCCTCGGGCTCGGGCAAGAGCACGATGCTCCGTTGCATCAATCTCCTGGAGATCCCCGACGCCGGGCGCATCGTCGTGAACGGCGAGGAAATCGCCATGAAGACGACGCGCGCCGGCAGGCTCCAGCCGGCCGATCCCAAGCAGGTGGCCCGCATCCGGGCGCGCCTCGCCATGGTCTTTCAGAGCTTCAATCTGTGGTCGCATATGACGATCCTGCAAAACGTCATCGAGGCGCCGGTCCATGTGCTCGGCCTGCCCAAGGCGGAAGCGACCGAGCGCGGCAAGGCGCTGCTCGACAAGGTCGGGATCGGCGACCGGCTCGACTACTATCCAAGCCACCTCTCCGGCGGCCAGCAGCAGCGCGCGGCGATCGCAAGGGCGCTCGCCATGGAGCCGCAGGTGATGCTGTTCGACGAGCCGACCAGCGCCCTCGACCCCGAGCTGGTGGGCGAGGTTCTCAAGGTGATGCGCGATCTGGCCGACGAGGGCCGCACCATGGTCGTGGTCACCCACGAGATGGCCTTCGCCCGCGACGTCTCCTCGGAGGTCCTCTTCCTGCATCAGGGCAAGGTCGAGGAGCGGGGACCGCCAGCGCAGGTTTTCCAGAACCCCAAATCCGAGCGCGCCCGCCAGTTCCTGAGCCTCGACGGATAACCATACCGGCCACCCTTCCTTGACCGTTACGCGAAAAACGGGGAAGCTTCTCGCAACGTTTGAGAAAAGGAGGCAGATCCATGCAAAGACGCAAACTCATCGTAGCTGGCACGGCCGCCATCCTCGCCGCCGGGCTGCTCGCGGCACCTGTGCGGGCCGAGACCATCCGTATCGCCACCGAGGGCGCCTACCCGCCCTTCAACATGAAGGACAAGTCCGGCAAGCTGACGGGCTTCGACGTCGACATCGCCAACGCGCTCTGCGCCCAGATGAAGGCGGAATGCACCATCGTGGCGCAGGATTGGGACGGCATCATTCCGGGTCTCCTGGCCGGGAAATACGACGCCATCGTCGCCTCGATGTCGATCACCGCGGAGCGCCAGAAGAAGGTCGCCTTCACGGTTCCCTACTACAAGAACTACCTCCGCTTCGTCGCCCGCAAGGGCAAGAAGCTGATGGTCGACCTGAAGGGGCTGAAGGGCAAGATCGTCGGCGCCCAGCGCCAGACCGTGAGCTCCAAGCACCTGGAGTCGAACTATAAGGGCGTCGTCAAGATCAAGGTCTACGGCACCCAGCAGGCGGCCTGGCTCGACCTGAAGGCCGGCCGCACCGACGCCGTGCTGGCCGACATCTATCCGGCCTACGACTGGGTGAACAAGAACAAGCGCTTCTCCTTCGTCGGCAAGAAGATCGACATCAGCGACCAGATCGGCATCGCCGTGCGCAAGGAGGACAGCGCGCTCCGCAACAAGCTCTCGGCCGCCATCAGGGCGATCCGCGCCGACGGCACCTACGCCAAGATCAACGCCAAATACTTCCCGTTCGACATCTATCAATAGCGGGACGCGAAGCGACGGCATGAGGTGAGCGCCGCCCTCCGGCCGGGGGCGGCGCTCTTTCTTTTCGGGGTCCGGCCAAACGCCCAGAAAAGTCCATGTGGGACCTGCTGCAATACGGCGACCAGGGTTACGGCGACGAGCTCGTCCGGGGGGCGCTCTACACGCTGATGCTCGCCGCCTCGTCGGTCGTCGTCGGCGTGTTGATCGGGCTCGGCCTCGCCTCGGCCAAGCTCGCCCAGACGCCGGCCGTCCGCCGCGCCGCCTTCGGCTTCACCGCGATCTTCCGCGGCGTGCCGGAGCTTTTGATCATGCTGGTCGTCTATTTCGGCGTCGGCATCGCGATCAACAAGCTCGTCGGCCTGATCGGCTATGAGAGCCGGATCGAGGTCGACAAATTCGCCGCCGCGACCTTCGCGCTCGGCCTGGTTTTCGGCGCGTTCTCGTCGGAGGTCTTTCGCGGCGCCTTCCTGGCCGTGCCCAAGGGTCAGATCGAGGCGGGCCTCGCCTGCGGCATGAGCCGGCGCCAGATATTCGTCCGCATCCGCATGCCGCAGATGTGGCGCTTCGCCTTGCCGGGGCTCGGCAATCTGTGGCTGATCCTGCTGAAGGACACCTCGCTCGCCGCCATCATCACCTATGACGAGCTGGCCCGGGAGGCGCGCACGGCGGCGGAGAACAGCGGCGAATCCTTCCTGCTCTACGGCGCCGCGGGGGTGATCTACCTCGTCTTCACGGCGGTCTCGATGGTCGTCACCGGCCGGCTGGAGCGCTGGGCCGACAAGGGCGTCAGGCGGGCCTGAGCGAAGATGATCCCTAAGCCAAAATGATCCCTGGGCGAACATGATCGAAGTCCTCGACACCTACGGATGGCGCCTCGTCGACGGCCTGTGGACGACGATCGAGCTGGTGGCGATCGCAACGGTGCTGGGCTTCGTGTTCGCGGTTCCGCTGGCGCTCGCCCGCGTCTCCCGCAACCCGCTCTTCGCCTGGCCGGCTTACGCCTACGTCTTCGTCTTCCGGGGCACGCCGCTGCTGATCCAGCTCTTCATCATCTACTACGGCTCGGGCCAGATCACGGCGATCCAGGACGCCTGGTGGTGGCCCCATGTGCGCGAGTATTGGGGCTGGATCTGCGGCATCATCGGGCTCACCCTCAACACCGCCGCCTATACGGCCGAGATCGTGCGGGGCGGCATCCTCGGCGTGCCGCACGGCGAGGTCGAGGCGGCGCGGGCCTGCGGCATGACCACGCCCGTGCTCTACCGGCGCATCATGCTGCCGCGCGCCTTCCGCATCGCCTGGCCGGCCTACGGCAACGAGATCGTCTTCCTGATCAAGGGCAGCGTGCTGGTCAGCACCATCACGGTGCTCGACCTGATGGGCCAGGCGCGCTCGGTCTTCTCGCGCAACCTCGATCTCAATACCTACGTGATCGCAGGCATCATGTATTTCGTGATGATCTATGCCTTCGATCGGGGCTGGCGCGCGATCGAGGCGCGCATCAACCGCCATCTGGGCGAGCGGCCGGATGCGAAGAGAAAGGCCGTGCCCGAGCCGGCCTGAGCCGGAGGGCCACCGCCGCCTAGGAGGCGAAGCTCGGCAGCGCCGCGTCCTTGAAGCGCTCGGCGATGTCCTTGGGATCCCCCTTGAACACGACCCCGATCGCATCCGCGCCACGCCAGGCAACGTGCGCGTCGAGCTTGCCCACCCGGGCAATGTCCAGATTGATGGTCGTGGCGCAGGCGAAGGGATCGAGCACGCGCAGCAGCGCACCGCCCTCGGAGATGTTGAGCAGCACGCAGCCATCGGCGTGGTCGCCGTCGAGGATCGCGGCTTCCCAAAGCACGGCGGCGCGCGAAAAGCGCCGGCGCTCGTTGGAATCCGTAAGACTTTGCTGGGTCTGAGACATGATTGGCCCCTATTTCGACGCATCCAGGCTAGCGGCCAATGCTTAGAGTATGGTTAACGCCCATTATGGTTAACGAATGGGAATTGCGGCGCTTCACGTTTCGGTGGATAATCCCTCATACGGGGGCGCGCGGCGCGCTTGCTGAACAATCACAAAACAGCACAAGGCGCGAGACCAGCCGCGCGGGTTCACCGGGGGCAAGAGGACCAATCCTGGGCGTATTTCCGCCTGGTCTCGCGCCGTTGGAGGACGTGCCCATGAAAGTCGCAGCGATATTGAAGGACAAGGGTGACAAGGTCGTCACCGCGAACCCCGAGGATACGGTGGCCTCGGTCGCCGAGCTCCTGAAGCGCGAGGGCATCGGCGCGGTGGTTGTCAAAGGCGCCGGTGCCTCGGTCGCCGGCATTCTCTCCGAGCGCGACATCGTGCGCGCTATCCCGGCGAAAGGCGCCGATCTGCTGGAGAGCCGCGCGGCCGACCTGATGACCCGCAACGTCATCACCTGCACGCCCGACATGGATATCGACGACGTCCGCAAGCTGATGACCGAGGGCCGCTTCCGGCACGTGCCGGTGCTTGTGGACGGCAAGCTCGCCGGCATCGTCAGCGTGGGCGACGTGGTCAAGCAGCGTCTCGACGAGCTCGAGGCCGAGGCGGGCGCGCTCAGGAGCTATATCTCCACCGGATAGGCGCGCCTGGATAAGTAGGTCTGCGGCGGCCAACTCCGCTAGACTGAGCGGTACCGCGCCGGCTGGCCTGTTGGTCGGCGCGACCGTTTGTTTGCGAGGGGAGATCCCATGGCCGCCGATACCACGACCGCATCGGTCACGATTGCCGAGTCGACGCTGACCGTCGAGAACCGGGTCGCGACGTTGACCTTCGAGCGCGACGATGTGCGCAACGCGCTCACCGGCACCGCGCTCTGCGACGACATCCTGGCGGCGATCGCCTGGGCGAACGGCAACACCGACGTCTCGGTGCTGATCATCACCGGCGCCGGCAAGGCGTTCTCCTCCGGCGGCGACGTGAAGGCGATGCGCGACAAGGCGGGCATGTTCGCCGGCACGCCGACCGAGATCGAGCGCGAATACCGCACCGGCATCCAGCGTGTGCCCGTGGCCGTTCATTCGGCCGAGGTCGTCACCATCGCGGCGGTGAACGGCCCGGCGATCGGCGCCGGCTGTGATCTCGCCTGCATGTGCGATCTTCGGATTGGCTCCGAAGCCGCGGCCTTCGGCGAGACCTTCGTGAACCTGGGCATCATTCCGGGCGACGGCGGGGCCTGGTTCCTGCAGCGCCTCATCGGCTATCAGCGGGCGGCCGACATGACCTTCCGCGGCCGCATCGTCCGCGCTCCCGAGGCGCGGGAGATCGGGCTGCTGCTGGAAGTGGTCGAGCCGGCGAAGCTGATGGCCCGGGCCCAGGAGCTCGCCACCGAGATCGCCGCCAAGCCACCGCAAGCGCTGCGCTACGCCAAGCGCCTGATGAAGCTGGCCCAGCGCACCGAGCTGCCCGATTTCCTGGATTACTGCGCGGCGCTGCAGAGCTTCAGCCACGGGACGCAAGACCACGCCGAAGCCATGGCCGCCTTCCTCGACAAACGCGAGGGGAACTATACGGGGCGGTAAGCGCTGAGAACGCGGCTCAGCCGATCCCAAGCAGGCTGTTCACCTTCTCCTGGGTGAGCGTGGGGCCGGCGAGGATCTCGCCGTCGACCTCGAGCACCGGCGAGGAGCGGATGTTGAGCGCCGCCATCTTGTCGGCCGCCGCCTCGTCCATCATCAGGTCCGTGGCGGTGAAGGCGACGCCGTGCTCCCGGAGATAGCTCTTTAACGCCTCGCAGGGCGCGCAGAGCGGCGTCGAGTAGACGATGACGGTCTTGTCCTTATCGCTCATACCTTGCCCTCCGCCTTGCGCTCCTTGTAGCGCGCCTTGGCCTCCAGCCAATGCTCGGTCGCCTCTTCATCGAGGAACCTCTGTTCCTCCGAGAAAATGAGATCCTTCCACTCGTCGCCCTTCGACCATTGGAACGGGGCCTCGACCGTGGTGCGCGGCTCGGTGGCGGTTTCCAGAAGCGTGAGCGCCATCTCGAAGATCTCGCGCTGCTGGTCGAGCGCGCCCGGCTCGCCGCAGGGATTGCCGAGCGGGAAGTCGACGAAGACCAACCGCGCGACGCCGCAATGCTCGACGATGTCGCGGCCGTTGGCGATCATCACCGTGGGGATGCCGTTGGCTTCGAGATAGCGTGCAACCAGACTCACGGTCTGGTGGCAGACCGGTCATATCGGGGTCAGGATCGCAACATCGACCCCGTCCTCGCGGCAGCGCTCCAGCACCAGCGGGCCGTCGATGTCCAGCGTGTGGCGCTTGCTGTAGGAGGTATGGACGCCGTGGAGCCGCTTGGCGATCGAGCCGATGCGGCCCGAAGCCTCGGCCTCGCGGAGACGCGTGATCGGGAAGAAGCTGTCGACGTCGTCCAGATGCGTGGCGTGCTTGTCGAAATGCTCCTGCTGGCTGTAGAGCCGCCCGACCGGCGTGTCGGAGGGGATCACATAGGCGTTGCCGACGAACATCTCCTGCGTGTGGTCGGCGCTGCTCTCGTCCTCGCGGATGGCGATATCGCTCGTCGAGACGATGGTGGCGCGGCACTCCGACAGCGGCTTGGTCAGCGGCGTGAAGGGCACGTCGTCGAAATGCGCCCATTCATATGGCTTGTCGTAGCCTTCCTTCAGGTAATAGGCGCGCGTCTTGTCGATATAGCGGACATACGACATGCGTTCGTCCCTCCGCGGTTCGGTCGTCGCTTCGTCGCCCGGCACAAAGGCTTGCACAATCGGCGGGGCCGTTCAAACGGCGAGGCAGCGCATCAGGGTTGCGCTATTCGGTGCCCTTATCCTGCGAAATCCCCGCCACCTCGCGCGCGGCAGCCATGATGCCGGCATAGCCGGTGCAGCGGCAGAGATGCCCGCCGATCACATCGCGCAGCTGCTCTTCGTCCGGATGCGGCGTGCGCTCGAAGAGGTCGCTCAAGGACATCAGGATCCCCGGCGTGCAGTAGCCGCATTGCAGCGCATGGTGTTTTCGGAAGGCCGCCTGGAGCGCGGAGAGCGGGGCGCCATGTTCTGCCAGGCCCTCGACCGTGTCGACGGCCCGGCCCTCGGCCTGGACCGCGAGGCAGAGGCAGGCGCGCACGGCCTCGCCGTCGAGCCGCACCGTGCAGGCGCCGCAGACGCCGTGCTCGCAGCCGACATGGGTGCCGGTCTCGCCGAGCTCCTGGCGGATGAAATCGGTGAGCAGCATGCGCGGCTCGGCCCAGCCGGAGACCGGCTTGCCATTGAGGGTGAAGGTGACGCGGTGACGCTCGCCCTGGCTCAGCTTGCGCATGCGGCGGCCTCCTCCAGCACCTTGCGGCCGAGCTTGCGGACGATGTCGCGGCGGTAGCGGGCGGTGGCGTGGATGTCGTCCTCACCGCCCAACGCCCAGGCGAACTCGTTGAGCGCGTCATCTGCGTCGCTTGGCGCGATCTGCCATGTCCGCGCGGCCGGGCGGTCGGCGACCCCGCCGACGCCGAGCCTGAGCGCGCCGTTCTCGGCGACGGCCGCGAGGCTGACGATGGCGAAATCGCCGTGCCGGCGCGCGACCTCGGTGAAGGCATAACCGGCACCCGGGCTCTTCAGAGGGTAACGCGCGGCGACGACCAGCTCGTCGGGCTCGCGCGCGGTGGCGAGCAGGCCGGTTTGGAATTCCGAGGCTTTCAGGACGCGCTCGCCGCGCTTGGAGCGCAGGACGACCTCGCCCTCCAATGTCGCCAGGCAGAGCGGCAGCTCCGAGCTCGGATCGCCGTGGGCGAGCGAGCCGCAGACCGTGCCGCGGTTGCGGGTCTGGAAATGCCCGACATGGGGGAGCGCCTGGGCTAGCAGCGGCACGGCGTCGGCGAGACCGGGCTGGGCCAGCAACTGCGCCTGGGTGACCGCTGCACCGATTTCCATGTACGCGTCGGTGTCGCGGCAATAGGAGAGCTCGGCCAGATGCGCGATGTCGATCAGCGCCCGCGGCTCGGCGAGGCGGAGGTTCAGGAGCGCCATCAACGACTGGCCGCCGGCGATCACCCGCGCCTCCTCGCCAAGCTCGGCGAGCAGATCCACGGCCTCGTCGACCGTGTCGGGACGGTAGTAGTCGAAATTGACCGGCTTCATCGCGTGAGCCCCAGGGCGCGCAAAATGCGGCGCCACACCGATTCGGTGGATTTCGCTGTCGCGCCGGGCGCGCTAACAGGTGAGGCGCCGGCGCCGAGCTGGCGTCCCAAACGCCGGAAGAACTGCGCGATGACGATATTCGCGGCGCTCTTCATCATCCGAGCGCCGACAGCGGCAGCCTTGCCGCTGACATCGACCGTGTAGTCGTAGTCGATACGGGTGCCCTCCCCCGCCGCCGTAAGCTGCACGCGACCGCCGCCGCTCGCCTGGCCGAGCGGGCCGTCGATGCCGCCTGAGAGCGTCGCGGCATTGGGCGGATCGAGGTCGGAGAGGCCGACCTTGGCATTGAAGCGGCCGCGCACCGGGCCCACGCCCAGGGTGACCTCGGCCTCGTACTGGTTCTCGCCGGTCGCCTCCAGCGCGTGACAGCCGGGAATGACGGCGCGCAAAACTTCGGGATCGAGCAGCGCGTCCCAAACCTTCTGCGGTGGCGCGGCGATTTCGATCGAGCCGGTGCCGGATACGCCGCGGCCACCGGGCGCAACGGCCGGGGTTGGCATGGCAGCGCCTGCGGGCCTAGCCGGCTCGTCAACCTCGGCCATCAGCGCATGAACCCGCTTGGGCGTCAGCGGGATCTGCACGTCCTTCACGCCCAGCGCATCGGAAACGGCATTGGCGATGCAGACCGGTGTGGTCATGGTGTTGCCCTCGCCGAGCCCCTTGGCGCCGAGCGGGGTGAAGGGCGAAGGGCTTTCCATGTGGAGGAGCTCGAGCTCCGGCACCTCGTTCACCGTGGGCACGATGTAATCGGCGAAGGTGCCGGTCTGGAAGCTGCCGTCGGGCCCATAGACATATTCCTCGTGCAGCGCCGTGCCGACGCCTTGCGCGAAGGAGCCGAGATACTGGCCGTCGGCGATCGAGGGGTTCAGCAGCTTGCCCGAATCGTGGATCGTGACGTAGCGGTCGATGCGCACCTGCGCCGTCACCGGATCGACCTCGACGCCGCACATGTCGAACATGAAGCCGTAGGTGAGCGAGGTGTTGATGTGGTCGCCGGGCGTCGGCGCCTCGAGCTCGGGCGGCGTCCACGATGCCGTCTCGCGCAAGCCGGCTGTGAGGCCCTCGGGCAGCTCCGCCGGGGCCCAGTGGGTGACGCCCGCCGCACGGCCGAAGGCGACCGAATTGTCGGGATTGCCGCGGGCGAAGATCTTGCCGCCGGCGAATTCCAGATCATCGGGGCGCACGTTCAGGTTCTTGGCGGCGATGGTCGCGAGCTTCTCGCGCACCTGCTTGGCGGCCTGATGCGTCGCCACTGCCGTGCCGGGCGAGAAGCGGCAGGAATAGTTGCCGGCGGCGATCGACCACTGATCCTTCTGGGTGTCGTGTTCGAGATTGACCGCGATGTCCTGCGGCGTGAGGCCGAGCTGGTCGGCGACGATCTGCGCGAGCGTCGTCTCGTGGCCCTGGCCCTGGGGCATCGTGTCCGCCGTCACCGAGACCGTGCCGAGCGGGTCGACATTGACGGTCGCGAGCGAGACGGCGCCGTTCTTGGGCCCCGCGCGCTCGCGCTCCTCGGCGGTCAGCAGATTGCTGATATAGCCCATGTTGGACATGCCGGGCTCGACCGCGGCGGCGAAACCGATGCCATAAAGGCGCCCTTCGGCACGCGCTTTGTCACGGCGACGGCGGAGATCCTCCAACCGGCCCTCCCCCGTGGCGATCTCGATGGCCTTGGGATAGTCGCCCGAATCGAACAGCGAGCCGCCCGCGGATTTGTAAGGGAAGGCATCGCCCGGAACGAGATTCTTGCGGATCACGTCGAGATGATCCATGCCGAGCTCCTCGGCGATCCGGTGCGTCATGCGCTCCAGCGCCAGGTAGAGCTGCGGGCCGCCGAAGCCGCGCACCAGGCCCGCCGGCATCATGTTGGTCATCACCATCTTGTTGGTGACGGCGAGATTGGCGATGTCGTAGGCGCCGGTCATCGCCCCCTGCATGCGGTAGAGCGGCCCCGGCATCGGCGCGCGGAGATAAGCGCCGTAATCCTCGAGCTGATCGAACTTCAGCCCCGTGATCGTGCCGTCCGATTTCACCGCCGCCTCGATGGTGGTGACGCGGCCGGGGCAGGAGTTGGCGGCCAGCAGATGCTCGTAGCGGTCCTCGATCCACTTGACCGGGCGGCCGACGATCCGCGCGGCGAGGCTCATCAGGACGATATGCGGAAAGACCGCCTGCTTGATGCCGAAGCTGCCGCCCGAATCGCGCGGCGTGCGGAGACGCAGGCGCGAGCCCGGCACGCGGAGCGAGCGCGACATCACCGGATGGGTGCTGTAGGGCCCCTGGAAGTTGGAGAGGACGTCGTAGCTCCCGTCCTCCTCGTGATACTGCGCAACGACCACGAAACACTCGATCGGCATGTAGGAGTGGCGCGGGAAGCGCGTGGTCAGCGAGACGCGGTGCTCGGCCTCGGCGAAGGCGGTATCGGGGTCGCCGTATTTGAACTCGCGCACCGAGACGAGGTTGGTGCCGGCCGCCTCGTGGACCAGCGGCGCGCCCTCCTTGGCCGCCTCTTCCAGATCGACGACGACGGGTAGTTCGCGATACGTGACCTCGATCGCGTCGAGCGCATCCTCGGCGAGGTAACGATCATCGGCGAGGACGACCGCGACCGGCTCGCCGACATAGCGCACCTTCTCCACCGCGAGCGACCATTGATGAAGCGGCGCGCGCAGCACGACGAGGAAGGGATCGGAGAGCGCCTTGATGTCCTC